>JBFFXF010000219.1:0-12933 GCA_041569895.1 Planctomycetota bacterium
ATCATGGGGACCTCCTGCAGATGGGAGTGATACGAATCGGCTCGACCCGGTCGCCCGGGCGGGATGGCAGCCCACCCCTATCTCATAAGTCCCATCGACGGCGAAAGAGCGCGCCCTTTTTCAGGGACAAGAGGCCCCAAATTGACAGTCGCCCACCTTTGTAATACAATTGATGAAAAGTAACACAGGAGCTCAAAATGGCCCGCATTATTCACGCTCGGCTCGACGCCCAGACCGAGAAAATCCTGGTCGAGCTCGAACGACGCCTGGGCTGGAACGATTCGCAAATCGTCCGTGAGGGCATCAAGGCGCTGAATTCACTGCTTCCCCCCAGGGGCCGTCGGAAGATCGTCGGTCTGGGCCGATTTCGATCGGGGAAGCCGGACCTCGGCTCGAATGACAAACACCTCGAAGGATTCGGGCGGTGAATCCGGTACTGCTCGACACAGGGTGCATTGTCGCGCTCCTGGACCGGTCGGAAGAACACCACCACGCGTGCGTTGAGGCAGTCTCCTCCCTCGAGGATCCGCTCGTAACCTGCGAAGCCGTTGTTGCGGAGAGCTGTTACATACTGCGTCATCTTCCCGGCGCAACGGAGGCTGTCGTCGAGAATGTGGAACGCGACGTGTTTCTCGTTCCATTTCGCCTCAGGGGCAGCGCCTCGCGGGTTGTCAAGCTGATGAAGAAGTATCGGGACATACCGATGGACTTCGCGGACGCATGCCTGGTGTGTCTCGCCGAAACACTTCAGACCGGAAGAATCCTGACGCTGGACGGAGATTTCCGCGTGTACCGCTGGGGTCGAAATCGCCCGTTCGACATCCTTGTCGACGACGTGTGAGCGCGCGAGGGGGAATCGAAAGTGCCTCGACCGGTCAGGGGCCCGAAGTGTACCTCGTAGGTCACCTCGAACTCGCCCGCTGACGAACGTACTCCTGGACCTTTTCCCAGGACTCGACCGCGTCAGGGTTACTTTCGAGGTCGTCCACGCGCCGATCCAACTCTTGACGCTGCCCGTCCGTCAAGCGAACGGCCTCCGGGACATCGTGGAGGCTGTCCCAGATCTTCTCGAGCAAGTCGAGGCGGTCGGCAACCGAAAGCTTCTTGAGATCCTCCAACGTCAATCCGGTCATGGAACCATTCTCTCGCGGGAACCTCGCAGGTTCAACTCTCAGACCGTCGAGACACTTTTCGTGACCCCCGGTCTCCGCGGGAGCACTCTTTCAGCACTCAAGAAAAAAGGGCTCACGGCGCGTCGCCGCGAGCCCTTTGAATACTGGTCGGGGTGAGAGGATTCGAACCTCCGACCTCATGACCCCCAGTCATGCGCGCTAGCCAAACTACGCTACACCCCGACGAGTGTCTCTGTGCGCGACTGGTGATTGTGAGCCCCGCGCGCTGAATGCGCAAGGCGAAAACCGATCGGGCCGTCGCGATGTCGACGCGGCTCGACTCGACTCGACGCAGGGCCTCAGCGGCGCGAGCCGGCGCTCCGGCGCGCCGCACGTCGGGCGCCACGTTTCGCCGGCGAGCGGGCTGCCGCTGATTTCTTCTTCTTCTTCTTCTTCTTGGCGCGCGGCTTCTTCGTGCCGGCCTTCTTGCGGGCGGCCTTCCTGGTTTTCTTCCTGGCGCCCTTTTTCTTCGCCGCCTTCTTCCTGGCCGGCTTCTTGCCGCCCTTCTTCTTCGCGCTCTTCTTCTTGGCGCTCTTCTTCTTGGCGGCTCCCTTTCGCGCCGTCTTCTTCTTCGGCTTCGGCTTTGGCTTCGCTGGCGCCAGGCGCTCGGGACGCAGCGATCGCACGACCTCGCCGATCCGCCACATCTCGCTCTCGCGCACCTCCCGCAGCTCCTCGCCGAGCTCCTCGCGATACGTCGGCCGCGAGTTCGCCTCGAGCGTGCGCCGCGTCTCCTCGCCGGATCGCACGCTCTCGTAGAGACGCTCGAAGACCGGCTTCGTCGCGACGCGGAACCTCTCGAACCAGTCGAGCGCGCCGCGCTGCGCCGTGGTGCTGCAGTTGGCGTACATCCAGTCCATGCCGTTCTCGCCGATCAACGGGTAGAGGCTCTGCGTCGCCTCCTCGACGGTCTCGTTGAACGCCTCGGACGGCGAGTGGCCGCGCTCGCGGAGGACCTCGTACTGCGCGAGCCACAGACCGTAGATGGCGCCCATCAGCACGCCACGCTCACCGGTCAGATCGCTGAAGACCTCCTTCTCGAAGGTGGTCTCGAAGAGGAACCCCGAGCCGATCGCGAGGCCGAGCGCGATGCAGCGCTCGCGCGCGCGGCCGGTGGCGTCCTGGTGGATGGCGAAGCTCGAGTTGATGCCGCGCCCCTCGAGGAAGTGACGGCGCACGGTCGTCCCCGAGCCCTTCGGCGCCACGAGGATGACGTCGACGTCGTGGGGCGGCACGACGCCCGTCTGTTCGCGATAGACGATGCTGAATCCGTGCGAGAAGTAGAGCGCGTCGCCGGCGCTGAGGTTCTCCCGGACGACGGGCCACATGGTCTTCTGGCCGGCGTCGGAGAGCAGGTACTGCACGACCGTGCCGCGCGTGACGGCCTCGGGGATCTCGAAGAGCGTCTTGCCGGGGACCCAGCCGTCCTCGCGCGCGAGGTCCCAGCTCGGACCCTGCCGCACGCCGATGATGACCTTGACGCCGTTGTCCTTCATGTTCAACGACTGGCCACGACCCTGGACGCCGTAGCCGATCACGGCCACCGTCTCCCTCGACAGGATCTCCTTCAGTCTCGCGGGCGGGTAGTCGGAGCGCTCGACGATGCTCTCCGTGATGCCCCCGATGGTCACTGTTCGCATGGGTCAGTCCTTTCCGGATCGATTGGTCCCGTTCGAGAGAACGCGGAGCAGCGGCCATATATACCGAATCGAGCCAGGGCGTGCAACGAAAGGGAGCGCCTGTGCCGGCAGGCCTGTACAATCGAGCCGCCAGAACACGTGGTTGCCGCATGAAGATGTCTCGTCCCCGTCCCCGTACCCGTTCCCGTTCCCGTGCCCGTTCCCGTGCCCGAAACGGCGACGGGACATCTCCCCGCCGGCGATTCCTCACCGTCGCCGTCGCCATCGGCTCCCCCCTGGCCCTCGCCGCCCTCGTCGCCGCCGCGGTGGCGATTCCCTCCGGCTCCATCTGGAACACGGGCGACCGCGACCGGCCGGGACAGCTGTCGATCTTCAACGGCGAGCAGAACGCCGGCGCCTTCGGCATGCCGCTCGCGGCCGGCGACTTCGACGGCGACGGACGCCCGGACCTCGCCGTGGCGTCGATCGCCGCCACCTCGGGCCCGGCGAACGACCATCGCATCAACGGCGGCGAGGTGCACGTCTACCGCGGTGAAGGCACCATCTCGGGAACCATCGACCGCGCGACCTTCGGCGAGGAGGGGCCGTTCCCGGGGCTGACGATTCACGGCGCGCGGCTCGACGATTTGCTCGGCATCGAGGTGTTCGCCTGCGACGTCAACGGCGACGGCATCGACGATCTCATCGTCGGCGCACAGCACTACGATGGTCCGGTGGACGATCGGCCGACCGCCGGCGGGGTGTTCGTGTTCCTCGGCCGCCCCGGTCTCCTCGAGGACGGCTCGGTGATCGATCTTCTCGCTGTTCACGGGCTCCAGCCGCCGGTGCCCGGCTTGACCACCGTCATCGGCGAGCGCGCCGGCGATCGGCTCGGCATCTGGGTCGAGGGAGGCGACCTGGACGGCGACGGCCTCTGCGATCTCCTCCTCGGTGCCGATCAGTCGCCGGGCGCGTCCGGCGCGGGAAGCGAGGTCGGCATGGTCGCCGTCATCGCCGGTCGCGAGAGCTTCCCGCAGTTGATCGATCTGGCGACCGCCCCGGACACGCTCGAGGGGCTGACCGTCATTTACGGCGAGGACGATGGCGACCACTTCGGGTCGACCATCCACGCCCGCGATCTCGACCGCGATGGCCGCGACGAGCTCGTCGTCGCCGCCGCCATGAACCGCCGCTCCGCCGAGCAGCCGGACCGCAGCGGCGGCGGTTTCCCCGCGGTGGGCATCGGCGGTGGCGATGGACCGGACGAGACGCGCTTCGATTGCGGCCAGACGTACGTCTTCTTCAGCGACCGCGACGGCGCGCCACTGCCGGCACGGCTGGATCTCGGCGCGGGGCTGCCGGCCGAGATCGCCGCGCGACTCGGAGTGATCCACGGGCCTCAGGTCACGTGGACGGTGGGCGAGGAGCTCGGCAGCGCCGACATCGACGGCGACGGTTTCCCCGAGCTCGTCCTCGGCGCCCTCTCGGCGGTGAGCCCCGACTTGAAGGGACTCGCCGGGGCGGCGTTTGTCGTCTACGGCGCCCACCGGCTGCGCGGGCAGACCCTCGACCTCGACACCGAGACCGCGACGCCGCCTCCGGGAATCTCCTTCTCGACGATGTTCGGGACGAAACGGCTGCACATCCTCGGCGACACGGTGACCGCGGGCGACTTCAACAACGACGGAATCGAGGATCTGGTCGTCGGCGTGCCGGTGGCGTCGAGCTCGCGCATCCAGAACGACGATCCGGGAACGGCCATCGTCGTCTTCGGACGCCGCTCGCAACTCAAGGAGGTCTTCTTCCCGACCGAGCCCGGATCGGACCCGTACCTCGTCTACGTCAACGGCGCCGACCAGAAGGACAAGCTGAGCTACTCGATGGAGGCCATCGACTTCGACGGCGACGGTCACGACGACCTCTTCACCAACGCGATGCACGGCGATGGCTCACAGAACACGATCATCCAGGCGGGCGAGGCTTACCTGGTGAGCGGGTACCACCTGAGCGGCCGCCGGCTCGAGGTCACGTCGGTGTCGCCCTCGCGCCTCGCGGTGAGGCGCCCGGCGAGGATCACCGTGCGCGGCTGCGGATTCACGACCGGTGCCGACACGCGGGTCCTGGTCGACGGCGTCGAGGCGAGCGACGTCGTCGTGCGCACGGGACTGGAGCTCACCGCGATGGCCCCGGCGGTGCCGGCGCCGCGCGTCGTGTCGGTGACGGTGACGACGCGGTACGACACGGTGACGCTCGAGAACGCCCTCGAGCTCGTCGAGGAGTCACGCTTCGTACGTGGAGACACGACCGGCGACGGAGCTCTCTCGATCGCCGACGCCATCGAGACGCTCAATTTCATCTTCCGCCGCCAGCCCGCAACGTGCCTCGACGCCCACGACACCGATGATGACGGTCAGCTCACCATCGCCGACCCGGTCCGCACCCTCATCCACCTCTTCCGCGGCGCCCCACCGCCACCCGAGCCGTTCCCGGACGAGGGAATCGACCCGACGGGGGATGGGTTGAGTTGCATTTGAGTTTTCGTTCCCAGGGCCGGGCCCGGGCCCGAAAGGCACCTCTACACCCGCTCCCCCGGGCTCATCCCCGCCGCCGACCGCGCTTGCTCACCATCGCCTCGGCGGTCGCACGCCCGAGTCGTTTCAACGCCCGTTTCCAGACCGGCGACTCCTTTTCCGGACTCAGCAGCATGATCTGCTCGTAGCACTCGACTGCCGCTTCCCAGTCCCCGAGCTGCTCGTGCTCTCGCGCCGTCTCGAAACGACGTTCGACGTCATCCTCCGGAAGATCCCACCGCGGCGCATCGCCCTCGAAACCAGTTCCGGTGGTGTTCATGGAGTGCATCGTACCCGGGGCGAGGAAGGGACGGGAGGACGATTTGGCAGTCCCGGGTTCCGTCGGATACACTCACGATGCAGACCCAGAAGGAGTGTTTGGCTGATGAAACGCCAGTTTTCGGCGAGCGTCTCGAAAGAGGGAGATTGGTACGTGGCCCAGTGTCTGGAGGTCGATGTGGCCAGCCAGGGCGAGACCGAAGCCGCGGCCCTGGACAACCTTCGGGAGGCGCTGGAACTGCACTTCGAAGCACCGCGAGCCAGCGTCACGCCTCAAATCAAGAAAGTCGAGGCGGACATCGGTGCCGCGGAGTTCGACGCGCTGTGAAGAAGCGCTTCGCGATTGACTCTTGCTCGGGATTGACGGGCCGCGTCCGTTCGTCTTCTGCGCAATCTGCGAAATCTGCGTAATCTGCGTTCCTCCTCTCCTCGGATCGCAGAATCAGAACTCCGAGTCGCACCGAAGATCGAGTGTGGCGGCGACTTCGGGCACGGGACCGGGACCGGGGACGGGGACGGGGGTCGAGCGACTTTTCGTCAGCGTGCTTTGCCCGCGAGCCACACTCTCTCGATACCCACCCGCAACCCTCCCGGTGCTCCCTCGATTCGCGCCAGGATCGCGTCGGCGCGGCTGGTCTCGCGCAGCGTGCCCCTGTCGGTGATGCCGAGGAGGCGCGCCGGTGTTGTCGAGCAGAGGCGGGTCGTGGCGGCGAGCGCTTCCGGGAGGGCGAGGGGGGCGTGGCGCCGGAAGTAGACGCCGCGTGTCTCGGTGCTCAGCAAGTTCAACGTGGTCTCGAAGATGCCCCGCATGTCGGAGGCCGAGCCGAAGAGTGGCGCCGAGTCGGATGACAGCGGGTTCGGGCGTGGCGCGCCGGCCGGCGGGACCACCTGCAGGTAGCGGCCGTCGTCGGAGACGCGCCCGCGGATGCCGAAGACCTCGAACTCGCCCTCGGGGTTGCCGCGAGCGAAGCCGGCGTCGCTGACCGCGATGGTGTTGTCGAGCCCCTTGCGCTCGATGTAGTCGCGGACGAGGCGCGGGTTGAGGTGGTAGCCGTCGGCGATCAGCGTCACCGTGATCGCGTCGTTCGACAGCGACTCCTCGAGCAGCCCGCCGTCGGAGAACCGCTTCAGGCTGCTGCCGGTCGGCCCGTTGCCGAGATGGATCACGTAGCGCAATCCGGCCGCGACGGCCTCGCGCACGCGTTCGGCGTGCGGCTTCGCGTGGCCGACGCCGACGATGGCCCCCCGGTGCGTCGCGTGGCGGATGACGTCGATGGCGTCCTCCGACATCTCGGGCGCGACGTTGACGAGCCGCACGGCGCCCGTGTCGAGGAAGCGATCGAGCAGCGGGATCTCCGGCGGCACGACGTGCGCCGGGTTGTGGGCGCCGTGGAACTCGGGGTTCATGAAGGTGCCCTCGACGAGGGCGCCGAGGAACGCGGTCGACGTCGCCGCGAGCCCGGTGGCGTCGTCGAGCACGAGGCGCATGCCGCGCAGGTAGCCGACGATCTCCTCCTCGGGCGCGGCGAGCGTCGCCAGCACGCAGCCGGTGACGCCGCGCGCGAGCTGGTAGTCGAGGACGTCGAGGATCCGCTCGCGGTGCTCGTCCGGCGAGCGCAGGCCGCCGGCGAGCCACTCGATGTCGTTCACCTGGATGTCGAGCCAGCCCGGCAGCAGCCAGAGCCCGTCACCGTCGACGCGCTCCGCGCCGGTGATGAGCGCCTCGTCGAGTCTCGCCCCGGCGGGGACGACCGCCGCGACGCGTCCATCGCGAAACGCCACGTCCGCGAGCTCGCCGAGCGGACCCGCCAATCCGTCGATCGGCTCGACGAGGCGTACGTTCGCCACGACCACCGCGTGCGTCGCGCTCAACCGAGGACCTCCGCGAACGACGCGCGCAGCACGTCGATGCCCTCCTCGAGCGCGTCGAGAGGGATCGACAGCGGCGGCGCGATCTTGATGCACCCCCCACCGATGCCGACCGGCGCGAACATCAGGAGTCCCTGCTGGAAACAGCGCTCGTTGATGCGCGTCGCGACGTCGGGGTCCGGTTCCCTGGTCCCGGGCCGCGCGATGCGGATGCCGCCGACGAGCCCACGGCAGCCGAACCAGTCGGCCTGCTCGTGGCGCCCCACGATGTCCTCGAGCCCGGCGCGCAGCACCGGCTCGAGCCCGGCGGCGCGCTCGTGCAATCTCTCCTCGAGCAGCACGTCGATCGAGGCGATGCTGGCGGCGACCGGCAGCGGCGAGCCCGAGTGCGTCGACGTCATCGAGCCCGGACCGTACGTCGACAGGATGTCGGTGCGCCCGATCACGGCGGAGAGCGGCAGCGAGCTCGAGATCCCCTTGCCGCACGCGATCAGGTCGGGCTGGATGCCGTAGTGCTCGAACGCGAAGAGACGCCCGGTGCGACCGAAGCCGGCCTGCACCTCGTCGAAGATGAGCACGGCGCCGTGCCGGTCGCACCATGCGCGCAGCGCCTGCGCGTACTCGACCGGGAAGAAGTCGGGACCGACGCCGAGGAAGGTCTCCGAGATGACGCCGGCGACCTGCGCGGGCGCGATGCCGTGCGCCGCCAGCACGCGCTCGAAGAGCTCGAACGAGGTGTCCTCCTGGAAGTATCCGTCCGGGAACGGCACCTGCACGAAGGTGGGATCCTCGCCGCCGATCCACGACTTCAGCGCCGGGATGCCGCCCGCGAGCTGCGAGCCGAGCGTGCGGCCGTGGAAGCCCCCGACGAACGACGCGATCACCTTGCGGTCGCTCGAGCTGCGCAGCCCCCACGTGCGCGCCAGCTTGATGGCGCATTCGACCGCCTCGGAGCCCGTGGTCAGCAGGAAGACCCGATCGAGGCCCTCGGGCGCGATCGAGGCCAGTTTCTCGACGAGCTCGGCGCGCTCCTCGTGCGCCAGGACGTACGTGCAGAGCTGGCGCCGGTCGATGGCGC
The DNA here is from genome assembly GCA_041569895.1 of Planctomycetota bacterium. Taxonomy (GTDB): domain Bacteria; phylum Planctomycetota; class UBA8108; order UBA8108; family JACQVS01; genus JBFFXF01. Next base: position 8,588 of record JBFFXF010000219.1, read on the forward strand.
GCTCGAGCGCGGCGACGATGCGCGGGTGCGCGTGCCCGACGTTGGTGACCAGCACGCCGGAGCTCCAGTCGATCCAGCGGTTGCCGAAGCGGTCGTGGACCGTGTGACCCTCGGCGTGATCCCAGAGCAGCGGCGGCTGACCGGACATCGACGGCGGCTCGTATCGCATCAGCTTCTCGAACACCGGCAGCGACTCCGGCACCGGCAGCGGCGTGACGATGCGGCGGTGCGCGGTCTCGACGCGCGGGACGTCGACCGGTTCGAGAGAGTAACGACCGTACTTGCGTGTCATCCTCGCGAGCACCTTTCCGTCGAGAGTACCACCGACTATCATCGCGGTGGGCTCCCGTAAGGGTAAGGACTCGGCGACGCTTTTGGAACGATGAAGAACAACAGCTCGAAGACGGTGCCGATCGCCCTCGTCGGCGGCGGCATGTTCGGCGGCGACGTGGTGCTGAGGACGATCGAGGACCTCGAGCGGTGCGGCCTGGCGCCGTATCTCGGCCGCGTCGGGCTCGACCACCTCGCGCGTGACTACGAGGGAGTGCGGTTCCGGCTCGTCGGCATCGGCACGCGGACCGAGGCGACCGCCACCGCCCTCTGCGAGCGCTATCGCGACAGGGTGCCGGGCTCGACGCCGCGCGTCTTCTACGGCGAGCGACCCTGGGAGGCGATCTTCGCGGCGCAGACGAAGCCGCGCATCCTCTTCGTCGCCACGCCCGACCCCCTGCACGTCGAGCCGACGCTCTGCGCGCTCGAGCACGGCGCGCACGTCATGGTCGAGAAGCCGCTGACGCTGAGGCTCGAGGAGGTGGACCGCATCCTGCGCGCGGCGCGCCGGGGCAACCGGGTGGTCGGCGTCGACATGCACAAGCGGTACGACCCGTGTCACCGGTTCCTCTTCGAGGAGCTCGCGCCGCAGATCGGCACGCCGCTCTACGGCCGGGCGGTGCTCGAGGAGCCGCTCGAGGTGTCGACGAGCACGTTCAAGTGGGCGGCCGACTCGAACCCGTTCACCTACGTCGGCGTCCACTGGGTCGACCTCTTCGGCCACTACCTCGATCTGGACCCGGTGTCGGTGCACGCCGTCGGCCAGAAGGAGCTGCTCGTCAACTGGGACTCCGAGAGCGGCGTCAAGGGCGCGCGCCCGATCGACACCTTCGACGCCATGCAGGTCGCCGTCGACTACCGCGGCGGCGTGCGCGTCTACTACGTCAACAACTGGATCAATCCCGCGGAGTTCGAGGCGCCGGTCAACCAGGAGATGGAGCTCGTCGGCACGCGGGGCAAGATCGAGTTCGACCAGCAGGACCGCGGCCTGCGAGCGACCATCACCGGCGTCGGCTCGAGGACGTTCAATCCGCACTTCACGGCCGACGTCCGCCGTGTCCCCGGCGGCCCCGACCCGGACGCCGTGCCGCCGCCCGCGTACGACGGATACGGCAAGGACTCGATCGTGGTGATCGTCGAGCGCGCCATGCGCGTCGAGCTCGGCCTCGCGGGGCGTGACTCCCTGGCCGGGACATACCCCGACGTCGAGTCCGCGCGTCCGTCCGTGGCCATCCTCGAGGCGGCCGCGAGGGTGGCCAGGAGGAACCGCGAGCTGCTCGAGGAGAACCGCGGCGCGCCGGTGACGGCGCGACTCTCCGGGGAGGGCATCGACATCGTCGACCCGACGCGCGGCACGGAACGCATCTACACGGGGAACGTGTACCGGCTGAAGAGCGGCTAAATACAGTACGCCTGCGCCGAAATCCGGTCACGGTCACGGTCACGGTCCACGGTCACGGTCACGGTCACGGTCACGGTCGACGGTCCACGGTCACGGTCCACGGTCCACGGTCAACGGTCAACGGTCACGTTCCCCGTCCACGGTCCTGGTCCACGCTCCCCGTCCACGGTCCAGAACGACCTGCAGTACCGTTCCGCAAGGTCTACCGCTGCTCGGTTTCGGCGCTGCGGATCAGCTTGGTCAGCATAGCCGCGATGCGGTCGGCCAGATCCTGAGCGGCGATGACTTTGTCGATGGGTGCCAGTTGGTCGATCTCGACGCAGTCGAGCGCAACGATCAGTTCCTTCGCCTCTCCGAGCGCGACCTCGTATGCAGCAGCCCTCGCCCTGCCCCGCTTGCCCACACCTTCGCCGATGTTGAACGGCACGCTGCGGGAGGCCCGGCGCATCTGGCCGCGAAGGTCTGCTTCCCCCCGAGGGAACTGTGTGACCACGCGGCCGACCCTGCGGTAAAGTTCCAAAGCGCAGCGGTACACGTCGAGTCGGTGAAGGTCGTTTCGACGTCGTCGTGTATTCAACGTGTCTCTGCTCCTTGTTCGTTCCTGGGCGTGCCCGTGGGCCGTGGTCCGTGGCGGTGGGCCGTGATCGTGGGCCGTGGTCCGTGGTCCGTGACCGTGACCGTGACCGTGGGGGTCCCGTGGGTCAGCAGTTGCGCCCGGCGGTGGGCACGCCACGTTCTCGGACTATCGGAGGGAACCTTCAGGAGGCGGCGGACCAGGATGGAGAGTCTTGGCCGCCCGCCGTCGGCGGCTCAGTCGACCGGACGCTCGCCGGCGCGCTGCATGCGCTTGACGTTGGCGTCGATCAGGAAGTTCAAGAGCAAGTTCTGGAGCAGCGCCTCGTCGACGAAGCTCTCCTGCTTGCCGAAGTGGCTGAGCACCTGCATGACGACGCCGGCCTGCGCTCGCGGCGCGCGTCGAGCCGGCACGCCGATGGTCGAGGGCGAGCTGCCCGGACGGAACGCGAACGCCACGGTGCCGTGCCCCTCCTGGGCCTGCTGGAGCTCGCCGCTCGTCAGCAGCACGAGGACCTTCTTGTTGTTCTGGATGTCGAAGGTCCAGCTCTCATCGTCGATCACCCACCGGTGCTTGACCTCGACGAGCTCGGCGTCGTTCTCGCGCTCGGGGTCCTCGGGCTCGTCGACGACGGTGCGACCGCGCCCCTTCTTCGAGAGATCGATGTCCAGCGGGTCTTCCTCGATCGGACCGTCGCGCCGGAACACGCCTCGCAGATACGGGTGCATCACCATGCCGCGCGCCGGCACGACGTCGACGGTGTCGTTTCCAGGCTGCGTGCGGATCGTCGTGCCGGTGCGCACGAGCTTCGGGTAGGCGGCCTCGAGGAGCTCCTTGATCACCCAGTCCTCGCCGAAGACGTAGCCGCCCTTCTCGACGAAGCGCGTGATCTTCTCGATCTCGACCGGCTTCAGCCTCATCGACACGGTCTGGTGCCGCTCGCACCCGGTGCAGCGATAGAGGCGGTTCTTGACCGCGGGACCCGGCTTGCACGTCGGGCAGATGCAGAACCGGTGGAACTGCGCGCAGTTGATGATGAGCGCCCCGGCCTCGTTCATGTCGTACTGCATGAAGTCCGGCCGGCGCACCACCACGTGCGGGATCCCCATCTGGTCGAGCACGTGCTGGATGTGGTCGTTGTTGAGGTCGCGCGGGACCGGCTTCTCGTACTCGGCGCTGAGCACGACGACGCCCTTCTTCGGGGCCTTCTCGAGGCCGAAGAACTCCTCGAGCCGGTCACGATCGAGGCTGTCGACGACGGTCCCGGTGTGCTTGCGCGCCTCGTCACGAGCGGTCTCGCCGAGCGCCGCCGTCTCGCGGTTCTTCTTCCACCACCCCTCCCAGTTGATCGAGTTCGGCCCGAACTTCTGGCCGGTGAGCTGGAAGAGCGCATCGAGCACCTCGTTGAGGACGCGCGCCCTGTGCGGCTGCTCGCGGTACTGCTCCTCCTTCTTGAGCGCCTCGATGAGGATATCGACGGACTCGCGCGAGACGATCTGCGACACCTTCTGGACCGCGAGGAGCCGCAGGTCACCCTCTCCGTCGCGGACGATCGGCGCCAGGGCGCGCAGCACGTTCGGCGAGCGATTCGATGACAGGCCGTAGAGCAGGTCGCGCGAGATGCCGGCGCGACCGAGCTTGACGATGAGCCCGCCGAGCCGCTCGAGCGCGGGCGGGTCGACGAACGAGCTCGCGCCCTGGATCAGCAGCCAGTAGAGGCTGTCGTTCGAGGCCGGCACGCGTCGCAGGGCCTTGACGATGAGCTCGACGGCGTCCTCGCCGCCGATTCCCACCAGCCGGCCGAGCGCGCCCTTGACCGCGGTCGCGTCGCCGCTCCCGACGGCCCGGGCGAACGCCTCGCGAGCCTCCCGCGCCTGGGCCGCGGACTGCGCGAGCGCGACGCCGCCGGGACCGAGAAGCACGAGCGCCGCGAGCACGAGCGCCGGGGAGATTCGGGACGCGAATACCGTTCTCATGGAGACTCCTTCATGACCTGCTCTCATCCTCACGCCCGTGGGCAAGCTTACGATCGATTCGCCG
>JBFFXF010000220.1:0-12906 GCA_041569895.1 Planctomycetota bacterium
CATCGACGTCGAGTTCCCCGTCGGCGCGGTCACCGTCGTCACCGGTGTCTCGGGCGCGGGGAAGTCGACGCTGGTACGCGACATCCTCGAGGTCGGCGTGCGCGGCCGGCTGCGCGGTCGAGCGCGCCGGATCCCCGGGTGCCGGGGCCTCACCGGCTGGAAGGAGGTCACGGCGGTGCGCGAGGTCGACCAGCGACCGATCGGCCGCTCGCCGCGCTCGACGCCGGCGACCTACGTCGGCGTCTGGAACTCGATCCGGCGGATCTTCTCGAGCACGCCCGACGCACGCGTGCGCGGCTTCGGCCCGGCGCGCTTCTCCTTCAACGTCAAGGGAGGCCGGTGCGAGCGCTGCGGCGGGCAGGGGAGGATCCGCCTCGAGATGAACTTCCTCCCCGACGTTCACGTCGACTGCGACCGCTGCCGCGGCGAGCGGTTCGAGCCCGAGACGCTGAAGGTCACCTCGCACGGGAAGACCATCGCCGAGGTCCTCGCGATGGAGGTCTCCGAGGCGCGCGAGCTCTTCCGCTCCTATCGCGAGGTGTCGCGCCCGCTCGAGACGCTCGAGGACCTCGGGCTCGGCTACCTGACGCTCGGTCAGGCGAGCCCGACGCTCTCGGGCGGCGAGGCGCAGCGGCTGAAGCTCGCCGTCGAGCTCTCGAAGAGCTCGCGCGGCAACGTGCTCTATCTCCTCGACGAGCCGACCATCGGGTTGCACATGCTCGACGTCGCCAACCTCGCGACCATCCTCCGCCGCCTCGCGGCGCGCGGGCACGCCGTGGTGGTGATCGAGCATCACCTCGAGCTCATCGCCTGCGCCGACTGGCTGATCGAGCTCGGCCCCGGCGGCGGTGATCGGGGCGGCGAGCTCCTCTACCAGGGACCGCCGCGCGGTCTGCTCGAGCTCCGGGAGCCGACCCCGACGGCGGCGTTTCTGCGCTCCGCCGATGGCGTCACCGCGTGAAGCGTGACGGCTCGAGCGACACGGCCAGCTCTCACGGCGTGACGCGTCACGGCTGGCGGTTGACGTCTCGGGCTCCGCGTCTGTATGATTCAGGCGTCATGAGTCTGCTCGCGATGCCCCGAACGACGATGACCGGCAGGATCCCGACGGGGATCCCCGGCGAGACTGCCCGCTGCTGGCGCTGGTGGCGCACGGCGCGCACGCGCTCGGGCTAGCGGACTGGTCACACCGAACGAGACACTTCCAGCCCTTCCCGAGCCGGGGAGGGCTTTTTTTTCGGCAGGTTTTTCGACAGAGTTCTCGTACGGGTTCTCGCACAGCGCTTCCGGAGAACGACGGTGGACATGAAACTCGAGGCGTTCCGCGAGCTCGCGCGCTCCGCCGCGGGGACGGTGATTCCGGTGGCCCGCGAGCTCCTCGCCGACACGCTGACGCCGGTCGCCGCGTACCTGCGCCTGCGCGAGGCGGGATCCCCGACGTTCCTGCTGGAGAGCGTCGAGGGCGGCGAGCGCGTCGGACGGTACTCGTTTCTCGGCGCCGGGTCGTTCCGTCGCATCAGCGCCGTCGGCGGACGCACCGAGGTGCGCTCGCGGGACGGCGAGCTGATCCGCGCCGAGGAACGCAGCTTCTTCGACGTCCTGCGCGACGAGATGGAGGCCTTTCGCGCCGTGCCGGTCGCCGGCCTGCCCCCGTTCACCGGCGGGGCGGTGGGGTACATCGGCTACGACGCCATCCGGCTCATCGAGCGCATCCCCGATCGCCACCAGCGCGAGGGATCGATGCCGGACGCGCTCTTCGAGCTCCACGCGACGGTGGTGGCGTTCGACCGCGCGCACCATCGCATCCTGCTGATCACCAACGTGCACCTCGGCGACGATGGACGCCCCGACGACGCCCGCATCGACGAGCTCTGGGAGGAGGCGCAGCAGCGACTCGACCTGCTCGAGGAGGCCATCCTCCACCCGGTCGCCGGCGAGGAGGCCCCGGGTCGCGTGCCGGAGCTGCCGCCGCGCCGCATCACCGATGACATGCGCTCGAACTGCACCCGGGAGGAGTTCGAGGGCGCCGTGCGCCGGGCGAAGGAGTACATCGCGGCGGGCGACGCGTTCCAGATCGTCCTCTCGCAGCGGTTCGAGAAGGAGACCTCCGTCGATCCGTTCGCGGTCTATCGGCTCCTGCGCGCGCTCAACCCGTCGCCGTATCTCTTCTTCTTCGAGTTCGATGACGCGGCGGTCTTCGGCTCCTCGCCCGAGATCCTCGTCCGCGTCCAGGACCGCCGCATGACCGTGAGGCCGATCGCCGGCACCCGGCGGCGTGGCGCCACCGAGGAGGAGGACGCCGGGCTCGAGGAGGACCTGCTGCGCGACGAGAAGGAGCTCGCCGAGCATCGCATGCTCGTCGACCTCGGCCGCAACGACGTCGGACGCGTGGCGCGGTTCGGGACGGTGTCGCTGCCACAGTACCTCGCCGTCGAGCGCTACTCGCACGTCATGCACATCGTCAGCCGTGTCGAGGGCGAGCTGCGCGACGGGCTCACCGCGCTCGATGCCTTCAAGGCCGGCTTTCCCGCCGGCACCGTCTCCGGGGCGCCGAAGATCCGCGCCATGGAGATCATCGACGAGCTCGAGCCGACCCGGCGCGGCGTCTACTCGGGCGCCGTCGGGTACCTCGACTTCGCCGGCAACCTGGACACCGGGATCGCCATCCGCACCTTCGTCTTTCACGGCGGCCGCGCCGTGGTGCAGGCGGGGGCGGGGATCGTCGCCGACTCCGTTCCCGAGCACGAGTACTTCGAGACCATCCACAAGGCGACCGCGCTTTACGAGGCGATTCGCCTCGCCGAGGCCGGTTTCCGGGCCGGGGGCGACCGCGAGCCGAGCGAGGGCGAGCGCGCGGCGCAGCGCCGGGGAGGCCGGCGATGATCGTCGTCGTCGACAACTACGATTCGTTCACCTTCAACCTCGTGCAGTTCATCGGCGAGCTCGGCGCGGAGCCGGTCGTGCACCGCAACGACGCGCTGTCGGTCGACGACGTGCGGCGCCTCGACCGCCGGGGCATCATCATCTCGCCCGGTCCCGGCCGTCCCGAGGACGCCGGTATCTCGATCGACCTCGTGCGCGAGCTCGGCCCGCAGGTGCCGATCCTCGGCGTCTGTCTCGGGCACCAGGTGATCGCCACGGCGTACGGCGGCCGTGTCGACCGTGCGCCCGAGCAGGTGCACGGCAAGACGGTGAGGCTGCGGCACGACGGCGCGGGGATCTTCGAGGGTGTGCGATCGCCGTTCGAGGCGGGGCGATATCATTCGCTGGTCGCCGTCGCCGACTCGATCCCGGACGAGCTCCGCGTCACGGCGCGGACCGACGACGGCCTGGTGATGGCCTTTCAGCACCGCGCGCACCCGGTGTACGGCGTGCAGTTCCACCCGGAGTCGATCCTCACCGACGACGGCAAGGTGCTTCTCGGCAACTTCCTCAGAGTGTGCGGGGAGATCTCATGAGCGACACCGATTCCGTCAAGCAGACGCTGGCGCGGGTGATCGCCGGCGAGTCGCTCGGGCGAGAGCGGGCGCGCGGCGCCATGGAGTCGATCCTCACCGGGGAGGCCACGCCGGCCCAGATCGGCGGCCTCCTCGTGGCGCTGCGCATGCGAGGCGAGACGGTCGATGAGATCGCCGGCTTCGTCGAGGCGATGCGGGCCGCCGCGGTCCCGGTGCGCCCGCGACGGTCCGATCTCGTCGATCTCTGCGGCACCGGCGGCGACGGCTCGGGAACCATCAACATCTCGACCGCGGCGTCGATCGTCGTCGCCGCATCGGGTGTCGGCGTCGCGAAGCACGGCAACCGCTCGGCGTCGAGCCAGTGCGGCAGCGCCGACGTGCTCGAGGCGCTCGGCGTGTCGATCGAGTCGACGCCCGAGCGCAGCGCCGAGCTGCTCGACTCGCTCGGGTTCGCGTTTCTCTTCGCGCCGATCCACCACCCGGCGATGCGCTTCGCCGGCCCGCCGCGGCGCGAGCTCGGCGTGCGCACGGTGTTCAACATCCTCGGGCCGCTCTGCAACCCCGCCGGCGTGCGCCGCCAGTTGATCGGCGTCTTCGACGATTCCGTGCGGCACGACCTCGCCGATGTGCTGCGCGCGCTCGGCAGCGAGCGCGTGTGGATCGCGCACGGGCGCGGCGGCGCCGCGGGATCGCCGCTCGACGAGCTGTCGATCGCCGGTCCGACGACCGTCACCGAGCTGCGCGACGGGTCCCTGCGCGACTTCGAGATCACGCCCGAGGAGGCCGGCCTCGAGCGCTCCGACCTCGAGACGCTGCGCGGTGGCGACGCGGCGTTCAACGCCGAGCGCCTGCGCGCCATCCTCGCCGGCGAGAAGGGCCCGCAGCGCGACGCCGTGCTGCTCAACGCCGCGGCGGGTCTGGTCGTCGCCGGGGTCGTCGAATCGATCCGCGACGGGGTCGAGAGCGCGGCCGCGGCGATCGATTCCGGCAGCGCGGCGAGGCTCATCGAGGAGCTCGCCGCGGCGGGAGAGGGCGCGGGAGACGTCGCCCCATGAGCATCCTCGATCGCATCCTCGAGGAGAAGCGTCGCGAGGTCGAGCGCCGCCGGCGCGAGGAGCCCCTCGAGCGCCTCGAAGAGAGAGCACGCGCCGCGCCGCCCCCACGCGGCTTCCGGCGCGCCCTCGAGAGCGCCGGTGGCTCGGCGAGCGGGCCGCGGATCGTCGCCGAGATCAAGAAGGCCTCGCCGTCGAGGGGACTCATCCGCGCCGACTTCGATCCGGTCGCCATCGCGCGCGCCTACGAGCGCGGCGGCGCGGCGGCGATCTCGGTGCTCACCGATGAGCCCTTCTTCCAGGGCACGCTCGCGCATCTGCGCGCCGTGCGCGAGGCGGTCGACCTGCCGCTCCTCCGCAAGGACTTCACCATCGATCCGTACCAGATCCACGAGGCGCGCGCCGCCGGGGCCGATGCGGTGCTGCTCATCGTCGCCGCGCTCGGCGACGACGACCTCGCCAGTCTCCATGCCGCCTCCCGCGACCTCGGCATGGATGCGCTGGTCGAGGTGCACGACGAGGACGAGCTCGCGCGGGCGGCGCGCATCGAGCCGGAGCTCGTCGGCGTCAACAACCGTGACCTCGCGACCTTCGAGGTCAGCCTCGAGACGACGCGCCGACTGCTGCCCCTGCGGCCCGCCGGCGCCCTGATGGTCAGCGAGAGCGGCTTCTTCGAGCGCGAGGAGATCGACCGCATGCGCGAGTGGGGCACCGACGCGTTCCTGATCGGCGAGAGCCTGATGCGAGCCGGCGATCCCGGCGAGGCGCTCGCCGCGCTCACGGCGGAGGGCGCACCATGACCGTGCCCGGCCCCGTGGGAGACCCCCGCGACGTCCCTCGCGTCAAGACATGCGGCATGACGCGCCACGAGGACGCCCGCCTGGCGCTCGACCTCGGCGCGTGGGCGCTCGGCTTCATCTTCCACCCGCCGTCGCCGCGCTCGATCGAGCCCGACGCGGCCCGCGATGTCGTGCGCCGACTCCCCGCGGACGCGCTGACCGTCGGGGTCTTCGTCGACCGCTCGCCGGAGGAGGTGCGGCGCATCGTCGAGCACGTCGGCCTGCGCGGCGCGCAGCTCCACGGCGGCGAGACGCCCGCCGAGGCGGAGGCCGTGTCGGCGGCGGGATCGACCGTCGTCATCAAGGCGTTCCGGGTCGGCGAGGGGTTCGACCCGACGATCGTCGACGCGTACGCGTGCGACCTCGTGCTCCTCGACACCTACCGCGAGGGACGGCCCGGCGGCACCGGCGCGACCTTCGACTGGTCGGTGGCGCGCGAGATCGCCGCTCGCCGACCGACCCTGGTCGCGGGCGGCATCGGCCCGGCGAACGCGCGCGAGGCGATCGCCGCCGCGAGCCCGTTCGCGATCGACGTCTCGAGCGCCATCGAGTCGGCCCCGGGAATCAAGGACCACGAGGCGATGCGAGAGCTCTTCCGGAGAGTGCGCGGGTGAGCATGCGGCCATGATGGCGAGTAACCCCTCCGGTACCCGTCCCCGGTGCCCTGCTCGCACCCGGAATCGGACTCGGTCATCGGAATCGGAGTCGGAGTCGGAGTCGGTGTCGGATCTCGGACTCGGTCATCGGACTCGGCCTCGGTCGTCGACTCCGGCAGCCCGGCCCCGACGTCGGGCACGTCGATGATGGCGAAGGCTTTCGGGCACGGGGACGGGCACGGGTACGGGTACGGGGACGGGAACGGGAACGGGAACGGGACCGAAGAAGCCAAGAGATCGTCGTGAAGAGAACCCTCGAGGAGGATCACGATCGAGGCCGGATGCTCCGGTCGGCGAGGGCGGTCGGGGTGATCACCCTGGTCAGCCGCGTCACCGGTCTCCTCCGTGACGCGGTGCGCGCGCACTTCCTCGGCACCGGCGCCGTCGCCGATGCGTTCGTCCTCGCGCTCCAGGTCCCCAACTTGCTGCGACGGCTGGTCGGCGAGGGCGCCGTCCAGAGCGGCGTCGTGCCGGTGCTCGCCCGCGTCGTCCACGAGGAGGGGCGCGAGGCGATGCGCGCGCTCACCGAGCGTCTCTACACGCTCTGGACGCTGGCGCTGCTGGCGGTGACGCTCGCGGGCATCGTGCTGTCGGGCGCGCTGCTCGGTCAGGCGCTCGAGGGTCTCTCCGACTGGTCGCCCGAGAAGGCGCGGCTCACGGTCGAGCTCAACCGCTGGCTCTTCATCTATCTCTTCTTCATCGGCCTCTCGGCGCTCGGCCAGGGCGTGCTCAACTCGTTCAAGGTCTTCGCGCTTCCCGCGGCCACCCCGCTGCTCTTCAACCTCTGCTTCATCGCCGCCGGCCTCCTCTTCCCGCTCTTCTTCGCCAACACCGAGGAGACCGCCGCGTGGGCCTTCACGGCGGGAGTCCTCGTCGGCGGGCTGCTGCAGTTCGCCGTCCTCGTGCCGTCGCTCTGGAAGCGGGGCGTTCGCTTCCGGCCGCGCTGGCGGCGCGCCGATGGCGACGGGCATCGAGGCGTGCGCGAGGTGTTCCGGCTCCTCCTGCCGGCGACCGTCGGCGCGGGGGTCTATCAGATCAACGTCATGGTGTCGGTCTTCATCGCCTCGACGGTGATGGGCGGCGCGGTCTCCAGCCTCAACCACTCCGGGCGCGTCGTCGAGGTCATCCTGGGCGTCTACGTCTTCGCGCTGTCGACGGTGAGTCTGACGACGCTCTCGCAGAAGGCGGGCGCGGGCGACCTGGACGGCTACCGCGACACGGCGAGCGAGGTGCTCCGCCTGGTTCTCTTCATCACCGTCCCGAGCGCCATCGGCCTGCTCGTCCTGCGGCGGCCGATCGTCGAGGTGCTCTTCGCGTCCGGGCGTTTCGATGACACCTCGGTCGAGCTCACCGTCGAGGCGCTCGAGTGCCACGCGCCCGGTCTCGTCTTCGTCGGCGTCAGTCGCGTGCTCGTGTCGATGTTCCATGCGTTCAAGGACACCCGCACGCCGATGCGCGTCGCGGTGCTCAATCTCGTCCTCAACGCCGTCCTCTGCGTGCTGCTCTCGAGGACGGCCCTGCGCCACGCCGGCGTGGCGCTCGCGTCGACGCTCTCGGTCGTCGTCCAGGCCGTCGCGCTCTGGTGGATCTTCCAGCGTCGCCGGGCCCTGATCGACATGCGCGGCGTCGCGGTCTCGGTGGGACGCGCCCTGGTGGCGGCCTCGGTGATGGGGCTCGCGTGCCGCGCCGGGCTCGAGCTCCTGCCCGCGGACGCCGGCCGGCTGGGGCTGGGCGCGTTCGTCGCCATCGAGGTGGCCGGCGGCGCCGCGATCTACTTCGCCGTCGCGCGCCTCCTGCGAGCGCCGGAGGTCGGGGTCCTGCTCGGACGCCGGCGATCGTGAGCCGCGCCGGCTCGCGGAATTCCCTTGATTCCGCGGGGCCCTGGTGTTGAATCGGGAATGGGTCGAAGCGAGTCGATTCACCATTCACTCTTCGGATTTCCAGAGGGAGCGACATGTCTCACCCGAGATGTCTCTGCACGGTTGCGATTGTTCTTGCGGCTGTCGTCGGCGCGGAGTCGGCGTTCGGCCAGATCCGGGTCGCGGACGAGCTCTTCGTCGATCTCGACGCCGCGGAGTACGACGACGTCACCGGCGACTGGCCGAACAACGGCACGCTCGGTGACTTCGCCAATCCGAACTTCGTGCCCCCCATCAAGGAGGACGTCGGCGGCGCGACGGCGGTGACGTTCGACGGCGCCATCGATGCGCTCCAGCAGGGGGGTGACGAGGTCGCGCCCGAGGGGCTGGTCGGACCGGACCCGACGCGCTCGATCGAGGCGTGGGTCTTCAACCCCGCCATCGCGAACGAGGAGACCATCGTCAGCTGGGGGAGGCGCGGCGGGCCGAACGGCTCGAACATGAGCTTCAATTACGGCACCAACACCGACTTCGGCGCGGTCGGGCACTGGGGCGGACCGGACATCGGGTGGGGCGAGGTGCCGCGCGCGGGTCAGTGGCACCACCTCGTCTACACCTACGACGGGACGACGACGACCGTCTACGCCGACGGCCGCGAGACCAACTCGGAAGTGCTCGGCGCGGGAGCGATCAACACGCACGCGAACACGAAGATCACCATCGCCTCGCAGCTCGACAGCAACGGGGTAACGCTGACCGCCAACCTCAAGGGCTCGCTGTCGATCGGCAGGCTCCGCATCCACGACGGCGTGCTCTCGCCCGAGGACGTCGAGCACAACTTCAACGAGGAGCGCGACGACTTCCCGGTTCCGGGCGAGGCGGCCGCCTTCGTGAACGCTCCCCTGGAGGACTCGGTCCTCAGCATCGATCCGGTCTACGTGCGGACCGTCGAGGTGGCCGGGGAGCCCGAGCCCGAGGTCACGGCGCTCGCCCCCGGCGACGCGACCGTCGAGCGGGTCGGGGCGCTGATGTTCCGGGTCACCGTGCCGATTCCCGACCCGGCCCCGGCGAGCATCCGCGTGGCGCTGCGCGCCGAGAACGAGTTCGGCATCGACGAGGTCGAGTGGATCGTCGATTTGCGAGATCCCGAGCCTCCGCCGGAGGGGGTCGAGGTCGCCGAGCAGCTCTTCGTCAACCTCGACGCGGTCAACGCCGACACCGACGCGGGGATCTGGCTCAACAACGGCGGTCGCGTCGGGGATTTCACCATGGTCGGCCAGCCGTTCGTCGAGGATGTCGACGGGGTCACGGCCGTGAGCTTCTTCGGCGCCGAGGCCTTCGTCAGCGCCAACGTCGCGCCCGACGGCATCATCGGACCGGATCCGACGCGGTCGATCGAGGCCTGGGTCTTCAATCCGGATATCGCCGGCGAGGAGACCATCGTCTCGTGGGGAAAGCGCGGCGGGCCCGCCGGCTCGAACATGAGCTTCAATTACGGCGTGCACGGCAGCTTCGGCGCCATCGGGCACTGGGGCGGGCCGGATATCGGCTGGGACGACGCCGGGGGCGCGCCTGCCGCCGGCGAGTGGCACCATCTCGTCTACACCTACGACGGCGAGACCACCCGCGTCTACGCCGACGGGTCGCTGTCGAACGAGGAGTCTCTCGGCCTCGGCGTGATCAACACGCACGGGAACACGAGGGTCGCCGTCGGATCACAGTGGGAGAGTGATGGCGTGACGCTGACCGAGGGGCTCAGGGGGAGTCTCTCGATTGCCCGCCTGCGGGTGCACGATGGCGTGCTCTCGGCCGAGGACGTCCTCAACAACTTCCTCGCGGAGCAGGACGACTTCGTTGCGCCCGATCCGCCCACGATCCTCGACGCGCCCCTCGAGGACCGGGTCGTCGCCTTCAGGTCGGTCTATCGACGATCGATCACCGTGGAGGGCACGCCGCCGTTCGAGGTCGAGGCAGAGCCCGAGGGATCGACGGTGACCGCGACCACGGCGAGGGAGTTTCTGATCGAGGTGCCCATTCCCGTTCCGCCGGCATCGTTCGACGTGACCGTCACCGCCACGAACGAGGTCGGCGACACCTCGGCCTCGTGGACGGTCGACGTCCTCACGGCGACGGGCGGCTTCTCGACCGCCGGCGAGCTCTTCGTGGACCTCGACGCGGCCGACATGTCGGCCGGCTCCGACAGCTGGCTCAATAACGGCACGCTCGGCGGGGCCTTCACGAGGATCGGCGAGCCCATGGCCGAGGTCGTCGATGGCGTCGCGGGCGTCTCCTTCGACGGAGAGGACGACGCCTACGCGAGCGAGTTCAACGCGCCGGCTGGTCTCGTCGGTCTCGACCCGACGCGCTCCGTGGAGGCATGGGTCTTCAACCCCGCGATCGCGAACGAGGAGACCATCCTGAGCTGGGGCAAGCGGGGTGGGCCAGATGGCTCGAACATGAGCTTCAACTACGGCACCAACACGAGCTTTGGAGCGGTGGGCCACTGGGGTGGCGCGGACATCGGGTGGGGCGAGGTGCCGCCGGCGGGGGAGTGGCACCACCTCGTCTACACGTACGACGGCACCACGACGCGCGTCTACGCGGACGGGCTCGAGACCAACTCCGAGGAGCTCGGCCCGGGCGCCATCGACACGGCCACACCGACCCAGATCGTTCTCGCATCGCAGCTCGACAGCGACGGAGTGACGCTCACGGGAGGGTTGAAGGGCTCGCTGTCGCTGGCGCGGGTCCGCATCCACGACGACGTGCTGACGCCGGAACAGGTGATCAACAACCTGTTCGCCGACGCCGACGAGCTCTTCGGTCCGGCGGGCGTGCCGTTCGTTCGCGGCGACGGCAACGCGGACGGGGATCGCAACATCTCCGACGCCAGCTTCATTCTCAACTTCCTCTTCCTGGGAGGTCCGCCTCCGACGTGTCTGGCGTCGATCGACGTCAACGACGACGGTGACGGCAACATCTCGGACGCCAGCTTCCTCCTCAACTGGCTCTTCCTCGGGGGGCGTGACGTCCCGGCGCCGAACGCCTGCGGCGAGGAGCCGCTCGCGTCGGAGGAGGACTGCGCGTCGTTCGCGCCGTGCCAGTGAGGGTGAGCTTGCGTGACCCGGCACTGGCCGGAGAGCCGGACACGAGGGTAACGACACGGGCAGGCGACCCGCCCCGCCTGCCCGTGCCCGTCGCGAAGAACGAGTCCGTGGCCGCCGGCCCCCGCCGCACAGGAAACCTCGCGCATCGAGTCGGAGTCGGACCCCAAAGTTGCAAAAACGTACCCGTACCCGTACCCGTACCCGTGCCCGTTCCCGTCCTCGAAAGCTCTGGTATCGGAGTCCGATGACCGACTCCGATACCGATGGCCGATACCGATACCGATTCCGACTCCGATTCCGATTCCGATGACCGATTCCGATTCCGACTCCGACGAGGACGATGGACGAGAAGCGGAACGGGTTTTCGCAACGCTGGTCTCGCGCCGTCCCGCTCAGGTCTTCCAGATCGGGATGAACCAGAGGAGGTAGTGCCACCGCTGCTCCGCCACCCGATGGTAGCGGTAGCCGAGGAGCGGCATGATGAACAGCGTCTTCTCCGGACGCAGCGGATCGGTGCGGTCGTGTGAGTAGTAGAAGAGCGGCTGCATCGCGACCTGGTGGTAGTTGACGTCGCGCACGTCCTGGAAGAGCGCGTAGAGCAGGCGGAACTCGTGGTACTCCGGACGCCGCGGGTTGTCGCGGTACTCGAGGACCTTCCACAGGAGACTCGTGTGCCGGTCGCCCGTGCCGCCGCGGAGGTGGTTGAAGAGAAACAGGAAGCGCCACGGCAGGGCGTAGTCGATCGGTCGCTCGCCGAAGTCCTGCTCGTAGTAGAGCGGGAAGCTCCACAGCCCGCCCTCCTTCTGTCGCGAGAAGCCATAGAGGAACGGCAGCGCCCGGTAGGAGACCTCGGCCCACGCGCCCGTGCCCTTGCGGTCGTACGCGAACAGCTCGAAGAGGCCCGCGATGCCGAACGAGTCCTCGGAGCTCCCGAGGCGGAAGATGAACGGCTCGAGGCGGTACGACCAGCTCGACTGCCGCACGAAGTTCTTGGAAAGGTAAAGGTACTTCGAGACCCACCAGTCGCCCGCGGCCTCGCCGTGCTCGAACGCGTGCAGAGGCCACAGCCGCACGGAGAACTCCTCCGGATCGTCGCGCAGGAAGAAGAAGGGCCGCACCTGCACCTTGAGGCTGTCGATGCCGCGCTCGGTCGAGATGAAGGGCATCAGGAAGTCGCGCTGCGTGCGCAGGGTCTTGCGGTTGACTCCGAAGAGCGGGAAGACGTAGAGGTGCTCCGCCTCGGTCGTGTACGTCCCGTCCTCCTGCTGCTGCTGCGTCGATCCCGACCAGTAGATCGGAAACAGGAAGTGTGACGTCGTTCGCTGGCCGCCGTCCTCGGTCACCCCGCCCTGCATCAGCGGCGTGATCTCGTAGTGGTACCCGTCGGCGGTCTTCTGGTACTCGGTCAGCGGGTAGAGGACGCGCCAGCGGTACGTGCCGCGCGCCCGGTCGGTCATGTAGTCGGCGAGGAGCTGCCCGATGGTGACGCGGTAGCCGTCGTTCCAGCGCTCGTGGTTGAACAGGAAGAAGTAGCGGAAGTACTTCGCCTGGTACCGATCGTCCTGGCGGTCGAGGAAGAGAAGCGGGAACGTCGCCGTCGTCTCGTCCGACGGGGACGTGCGGTTGAAGAAGAAGGGCGCGACCCACTGGCTGTGAACGCCGGTCTCGGCGTCGAATCCCCAGCGGACCATCGGCCAGAAGAAGCCCTTCTCGCTCGAGACCACCTCCGTCGTGCGCACGGGCCTCGCGGTCGCATCGTCGGCGGGCGCGACGTAGCGCTGCTGGTGGACCTCGCGCGACACCCACAGGTTGCCGCCGGTGAGGTTCAGGTGGTACGTCCTGTCCTCCGTGCCGTCGATGCGGTGCGAGTAGAGCAGCGGGCCGACGATCGTCCTGTCGACCGGCACGCTCCGGGTGCGCCAGAAGCCGAGCGGG
>JBFFXF010000221.1:0-12884 GCA_041569895.1 Planctomycetota bacterium
CCCCGAGCACGAGCTTCACGGAATCCCCCTCGACACGCACGCGGTCGACGACTCCGGGCACCTGCGCCCCGTCCTCGTCGAGCGCGACCACTCGCTTGCCGATCAACCCGCTCGCCGACGAGAGCGCCTGGCCGAGGAGCAGCCTGTCGATGGCGTCGGTCAGCCGGGTGGTGGCATCGAGAGACTGGAGCGACGCGATCTGCTCGAGAAACTGCTTGTTGTCGAGCGGCTGGAACGGGTCCTGGTTGGTGAGCTCGGCGATCATGATCTGGTAGAACTCGTCGCGGGAGAGCTGCGATTTCGACGTCGCCCGCTCGAGTGTCGTCGCCGGTGTGGTCGCCGTGCCGCCTATCAGTTCTTGAATCTCCATGTCACGCTCTCGTGTCGATCAGACTGATTCCCCTCTCCTCCGTTGCGGGCGTCTCTCCGCCCGGCTCCGCTTCCCCCGTCACCACCTCGATTCCATCCACGAGCTCTCCCGCGGGCGCGCCCTCGCGTTCCCCCGGGCCACTGCCGGTCTCACCGCCCTCTCCGTCCCAGGGAAAGGACTGCCGGGCGGTCGCCCCGTCATCGACGACCTCGATCTCGAACTGCTCGAGCTCGATCCCGGCTCGCTGCAGAGCCGCCTGCAGCTCGCCCGAACGGCGGTAGAGCAGGTGACGCACCGCGGCGGACTCGACCGAGATCGACAGGTCGAGCGCCCCGCTACTGAGGCCCATGCGCACCTGGAGCTCACCGAGGTGCGGCGGCTGCAGCTGGAGGACGAAACGGCTGTCACCGTTTCGGAGCCGCGTCGCGATGAGGCGTCCCAGCCGCGCTCCGAGCGGGCGCGAGTCGTCGTGCAGCGCGAGCTGTCCGCGAACCTCCGCGGCGCGGTCGCCGAGCGACGGGTCACCGCGACCCGAGCCGGAGCCTCCCGCGAGCTCCTCGCCGGAGCCGGACGGTGACGACGTCCTGACCGCGTCGATCGACTCGACCTCTGCGCCACCGAGCGCCGCCGCGAAGGAAGCTGCTCCCGCTGCCGTGCGGTCCTGCGTCGCGGCGAGCTCGATCGCCCCGGCGCTCGCCGGTGACGCGGCCGCCTCGGCGACGTTCGCGAACGGCGCTGCGGGATGCGTCGGGAGGGCGCGCGAGCCCTCGTCCGCGAGCCCGAGCGTCCGAGAAAGAGCGGTCGTCTCCGCCAGTTGGGAGGTCCCCGCCGCGCCGTCGGACGCGATGGCGGTCGGCAGGAGGGGCGACGCGAGCCCCGGCGGGCCGGTGGGACTCTCCAGCGACGGCGTGCCCGCCACGCCGGCCAGTCCGGGCGCGAGGAGCAGCCCGTCGGACACGATGCCGTCGAGCGCGGCGCCGTCCGGCGCAGGAAACGCCGCGACGGTGAGCACGCTGGGCGCCGTGGACGTGATGCCGTCCGCGAGCTCCGCCTCGCCGGCGAGGATCTCGAGCGGCAGCGCGCCCGACGGTCCCCGAGTCCCGGCGGGCATCGACGCCACGACGATGTCGCTCGACGTCGCCGCGCCGAGAAGCAACGCGTCGAACGACGACACGCTGGTCGGCGCCGGCGCGGTCCCGGGCGCGGCGGGAGTGACGGGCGGAGCGGCGAGTCCTGCCTGCGCCCCCGCGCTGACGATCGATGGGTCGGGGAGTGGCGTGGTCATTGCGCGATTCCCGATTGCTCGCGATCCGTCCCCTCGAGAAGCCGACCCATCAGCGTCGCGGCGCGAGCGGAGTTCTCGTCGGAAAGCGTTGTGAATATTTCGAGCACCTTCGGCTGCTCGAGACGGAGCAGCAAGCGCACCGCCTGGTCATCGGAGATCTCGCCCCTCTTCCCGGCGAGCCCGACGGCGATCACCTCGGACGGTAGCGACGCGACGAGCGAGAGCTTGCCCTCGTCGCCGCGCATCCTCTCCTCGGCGGTCTTGTAGGCGGCGAGCTCGGCGGTCACGGCCTCGATCTTGTCGCGGATCCCGCGAGGCGTCAGGCGATGCTCGACGCCGTCGTCGCCGATGAACTTCCCCTCGTCGAGAACGCTCGCCAGCCGCTGCGGGTCGAGCTTCTGCCCCCCGGTGCGCTCCCGCCACTCGTCGTCGTCCTGGAGCAGGACGTTGAGGAGATTGGCGAGCGGCTGCATGACACCCTCGAACTGCCGCTCGTTCTGCCGGCGCATGGCCTCGAAGTCGGCGGCGATCTGCTCGGAGACGCTGTCCTCGATCAGGCGGATCTCATCGGCCGCGCGAACGAGCTCGCGACGGACCTCCGTCAGGTCGAGCTCCTCGGCGAGCCCCGACTCGCCCTCGGCCTCGCGCTCGCCCGGCTGCCCGGACCGTGCGGCGTCCCGCGAGGAATCGCCGGCGTCCGCGTTGACGATCGCACGCGACACGGAGTGCGCCCAGGGGATCAGCGGCTTCCCGAGCATCCGCTCGGCGACGGCGTGGCCGACGAGGAACAGCGTCGCCGCGGCGGCGAGGACGCCGTAGACGAGCAGCAGGAAGCTCAGCGGCTTGAAGATCGCTCTCGCGAGGGTCACTTTCGCAGCTCCCACAGCTCACTGAATTGCGGCACCAGCCCGGCGCGGTGGCCGTGGTAGATCTGTCCGACGTCGTCGAGCTCCCTGAGCTCACGTCTCGCCTCGTCGAGGTCGAACTCGTCCTTTTTCCGGTCCCGGAGCTTCTCGACCGTCTTGCGACGGCGGCGCGCCTCGCGCAGCTCCGTCCGCGCCTTCACCAGCTCCGGGTGGTGCTTGCGGATCTCCTCCTGCTTCATGCCGACGCGCTGCAGGAGGACGTTGATGTAGCGCTGGCGCCGGATGACGTCCTCGATGTCGAGGTCCGCGGTCGCTCCGAGCGGATCGCGGCATTTCTTCTTCGCGTCCTCGCGCGCCACAAGCAGCTCGCGCAGCTCGCGCTCAAGGCGCCGGCCGTTCTCCAGCAGCTCGTAGAACCGACGCTTCGCGCGGTCCTCCTCGACCTCGCGCAGCCGCAGCAGCGACTCGAGCCGGAACTTGAATGCGCGGGCCATCAGACGCTCTCCTTCAACTGCTTGACGGTCCCGTCGAAGTCGCTGGTCTCGGTGCGATCCTGGCGCAGGAGTCGCTCGATGGCGGGCATGGCGTCGACCGCCTCGTCGACCCGCGGATCGGCGCCGCGCGCGTACGCTCCGAGCTGGATCAGGTCCTCGACGCCGCGATAGCGCGAGATCAGCTCGATCGACCGCCGCCCCGCCGTCAGGTGGTCCTCGGAGACGACGTCGGGCATCGATCGGCTGATGCTCATCAGCGGATCGACGGCCGGGAAGAACGACCGCCCTGCGAGCTCTCGCGACAGCCACAGGTGACCGTCGATGATCCCGCGCACGGCATCGCCGATCGGGTCGTGCAGATCGTCGCCCTCGATCAGCACCGTGTAGAACGCCGTGATGTTGCCCGTGATGCCCGGTCCCGAGCGCTCGAGCAGTCGCGGCAGCATCGCGAACACGGACGGCGGATACCCCTTGGTCGCCGGCGGCTCTCCCGCCGACAGGCCGATCTCGCGCTGCGCCATGGCGACGCGCGTCAGCGAGTCCATCAGCAGGACGACGTCCTTCCCGAGGTCGCGGAAGAACTCGGCGATGGCCGTGGCGATCATTGCGGCCTGCAACCGGCGAAGGGCCGGCTCGTCGCTGGTCGCGACCACCACCACCGACCGCGCGAGCCCCTCCGGCCCGAGGTCGCGCTCGATGAACTCGCGCACCTCACGGCCGCGCTCGCCGATCAGCGCGATCACCGAGACGTCCGCCGTGGTGTTGCGGGAGACCATCGACAGAAGGACGCTCTTGCCGACGCCGCTTCCGGCGAAGATCCCCATCCGCTGGCCCCGACCGACGGTGAACAGCCCGTCGACGACGCGCACGCCGGTGGCCAGCGGGCTGTGGATGCGCTGGCGCTGCATCGGATTGATCGCCGTGCCGTGGATCGGCATGCGGCGCTCGCGTCGCCACGCGCGGGGCCGTCCGTTCGAGCCGGCGACGTCGATCGGTCGACCGGTCGAGTCGAGGACGCGCCCGATCAGCTCCGAGCCGACCCACACCCGCGGCACGTCGCCGCGATAGAAGATGCGGTCGCCGGCGGCGACGCCGCGGATGTCCCCGTACGGCACGATGATCGCGTTCTCCTCGCGAAACCCCACCACCTCGGCCGGCACGCTCTCGCCCCGGCGGTCGATGATCTCGCACTGCGCGCCGATCGGCGCCGCCAGCCCGAGGCTCTCCGCCACCAGCCCGACGATGCGCGTGATGCGCCCGGAGATCCTCGCCGGCACGATGTCGGCGAGCAGCTCCGCCTCCCTGCGGAACGTGCGGAAGGGTCGCTCGACCGGTGGTGAGCCGACGGCGGCGTTCACGAGGGCACCTCCTCCTCGACCGTTTCCACGGTCTCTTCGGGCAGGCGTTCCGGCGCGTACTCGCCGAGAAGCGCCCTCTCGATCTCCTGGAGCTGTACGTCGAGGTCGAGGTCGACGACCCCGGTGCCGGCGAGAATCCGGCACCCGCCTCGAGCGACGTCGCGCGCCGGTCGCACTTCGAGCTCCTCGACTCCGGCGAGGCTCTCGAGCGCCTCGGCGGCGTACTTCTCGACCGCCTTCAGGTCGGCCTCGTTGACCTGGATGACGATGCGCTCGCGCAGGAAGATCAGCTCGACCGCCTGCTCGATCAGCTTGACGACGACCTCTCCATGGCAGTCGCGCACTTCACGCCGGATCACGCGGCGCGCGATCTCGACCGCGAGGCGAAGCACCTCGGAGCGCGCGCCGTGGAGGAGCTCGGTGCGGTCGGCCGAGAGCTGGTCGATTGCCGACCGGATGGCATCGATCGCCGGCGTCGCCTCGTCCGCGATGCGCGCGATCTCGGCCTCTCGGCCCTCGGTGTAACCCTTCTGCCGCCCCTCCGCGTAGCCGGCGTCGAATCCCTCGCGCTGGCCGACCTCGAACCCGCTCTGCCGCCCGGACTCGATGATCGCCTGCTTCTCGGACTCGACCTCCTCGAGCGCCTTCTTCCGCTCCTCCTCGATCTCCGCCTCGATGGCGCCACGGCGCTCGGCCGCGTCCTGCTCTTCCGCCTGGCGACGCGCGCGGACCTCCTCCTCGAGTGCGCGCTGCTCGGCGCGCAGGTCGGTGACCCGGTCGCGCGCCTCCTGCACCATCTGCCGGCAGAGCTCCTCCACGTCCTCGAGGTTGAGCTCCGTTCCCTGCGGCCGCACGCCGCCTTGCCCGTCGACGGGGCGGATGATTCGTGGACTATTCAATCAACTCTCCCTCGCCGCCGCGGCCGGCGATGACCAGCTCTCCGGCCTCCTCGAGCCGGCGCACGATGGCGACGATCGCCTGCTGCGCCTCCTGCACGTCCGAGACCCGGACCGGCCCGAGGAACTCGATCTCCTCCTTGACCGATTCCGCGGCTCGTTGCGACATGTTCGAGAAGATCTTCTCCTTGAGCTCCTCGCTGGCCGACTTGAGGGCCAGCGCGAGCTGCTTGTTGTCGACCTCCTTGAGAACCGCCTGGACGCCCCGGTCGTCGACCTTGGCGATGTCCTCGAAGACGAACATCAGCTTCTTGATGTGGTCGGCGAGCTCGGAGTCGTCGTCCTCGATGTTCTCGAGGATCGAGCGCTCGACGGTGCGATCGAGCACGTTGAGGATCTCGGCGCACGTCTTGACGCCGCCGACCTCCTGGAACTCCTCCATCGAGAGCGACGAGAGGTATTTCTTGAGCCCGAGCTCGACCTGCTTGATCGCCTCCGGGCTGGTCTGCTCGATGGTCGCGATGCGCTTGACGATGTCGCTCTGGCGCTCCGGTGGAAGCCGGCGGAGCACCGCGGCCGCCTTTCGGGGCTCCATGTAGGAGAGCACGAGCGCCAGCGTCTGCGGGTGCTCCTCCTGCAGATACGGGTAGAGCGACTCGACCTCCGCGTTCTTCAGGAACTCGAACGGGTGCGAGTGCGTGTCCTCGGAGAGCAGCCGGATGATGCGGTTGGCGGTCTCCGGCGGAAAGGAGCGACGCAGGATGTTGGCGGCTCGCTCCGTGCCTCCCTCGCGCACGACACCCGTGACGCGGAAGAGCTTCCGGAACTCCTCGAGCACGCCCTCGATCTGTTCGTTGCCGATGAACCCCAGGCGGACTATCTCCTGGCTGAGGATCTTCGCCTCGCGGTCGCTGAGCCGCTTGAACACCTCGGCCGCCACGTCCTCCTCGAGGGTGACGAGGAAGATGGCGGCCTTGCGGAGCGCGTCGAGGCGGGACTCCTCGACCTCATCCGCGCTCGCGTCCGACTGGGTGTCGGCGATCTTGGTGCTCGGATCGTCTGCCATCGAGAGCCTCAGCGCTTCTCCTTGACGGCGTCCTGGATGATGTTCTTGAGGACCGAGGTCACGACCTCGGGCCTGTCACGCGTGAGCTCGTTGAGGAGCTCGACCGACTCGGCGACACGGTCCTTCTCGTCGCCGAGGTCCTCCTCATCAACGACCTGGCTTCCCGCGCCGGAGAACACCTCGAGGTGTCCGCGCCTGACCGCCTCGAGTTCCTCCTGCAGGCGGGTGACCTCGTTGACGTTCTTCTCGTCCTCCTCCATCAGGAGTTGCTCCTCCAGCTTGGGGATCTCGATCGGCGCCGGGATGGAGCGCCGCAGCATGCTCAGTGCGGCAAGGAGGCCGATGAGCGCGAGGATCAGCAAGGCGATGTCCTTCCAGTGATCCCAGAACCAGCTGCCGGTCGCCGACACGACGCCGATCTCGGGCGGCAGCTCCGGCGTGGGGAACATCACGGTCGAGACGTGGACGCGCGCCCGCTCCTCGAGCGACTTGGGGATCAGCCCCTCGAGCGCGGCGCGCTGCTTGTCCTCGTACTCCTTGATCTTGGTGGGGATCTCGGCGTCCTGGACCGGCGTGTTCTTCGCCTCGCCCTCCTTCTTGATGATGTCGATCACGGCCGCCTGATCCATCACCAGGTTGACCGAGACGGCGCGCACCTCGCCCGCCGGAACGTCCCGGGTCTCGACGGTGCGGTCGAAGCGGTTCTCGTACGTGGTCTCGGTCTTCTCGACGCTCTCACTCTCCGTGGTTCCCGTCGCCGGCGGGGCGCTGCCCAGGCCGCCCGTCGCGTTGACGTTCGGCGACACGCCTACCGTGTTGCCGGGTCCACGCACGGCGTTCTCGACGGTGGAGCTCTTCGACAGCGTGCCACTGGCGGGCTTGGCGCCGAACTTCTCGCTCTCGACTCGCGAGCGCGTGTGGGAGATGTCGACGAGGACTCCCACGACGAACTGCGATGGCAGGAAGATGTGCGAGTAGATCTTCTCGATCTCGTTGAGGATCTTTCCCTGGATGGTGTTCTCCTCCTCGGTGAGATCGGCTGCGGCCTCGACGTAGGGATAGTTGTTGCCGCGGTCGTCGACGATCTGCACGTTGCGCGGCAGGACGCCGAACGCCCCCTGCACGGTGCGCCGCACGCTACGCGCCTCGCGGCCGCCGAGCTTCGAGACGCCCTCGGCGAGCCGGATCGACACCAGCGCCGTGTCGTTGAGATTCCGTCTCGAGGCGTAGATCGACTGCGGCCCCCGCTGCACCGTCACCTTGACGTTGCGGATGCTGCGAGACCAGCGCAGGGTGTCCTCGACGTCGCGCTCGCGCGACTCGAGGTACCGCCCGCGCTCGCGAAACTCGCTGTCGGTGAGGTCGCTGGGCTGGAAGAGCCACTGCAGGTTGTCGCGCTCCGAGCTGAAGTGCCCGCTCTGGACCGCGAGCCAGCGCGCCTGCGCCTGCTTCTTCCTCGGGACCTGGACCTCCATGCGCTCGGTGGTGCCCTCGAGCCGGTACTCGATGCCGTTGCTCTCGAGCAGCGCCTTCATCGCCTCGAGGTCGGTCTGCTCGCGGAATGAGCCGAGAGAGACGAAGCCGTCGGAGGGCGCGTACGTCGACAGCACGATCGTCAGCGACAGCGCGATGACGATCGCCAGCAGCACGATGCTGATCCGCTGCGACACGGACAGCTTCGTGTAGATCGCCTGGATCTCGTCCCGGAGTCTGTCGAGCTGCTGTTTCAGGAAATTCATCGGCCTCGCACCCCTCCCATCAGAACCGCATGCGCATCAGCTCCTCGTACGCGTCGACGAGCTTGTTGCGCACCTGCATCAGCGTCCTGAAGGCCAGGTCCGCCTTCTCGACCGCCGTCATCACCTCCGCGACGCTGTCCGACTCGCCGACGGCCATCTTCTTGATCGCCGTCTCCGCATCGTGCTGGAGCTTGTCGACGTCCCGGATCGTCTCGCGCAGGACGTCCTGGAAGCTGACCGACGGGGTCTCGCCGCCCTCACCGCGCGCGGACCTGGCGGCCGCCTCTCCGACCGATCCGACGTCGATGTTGCCAACGGGCAGCGAGCTCTCGGTCACGGTCACTTGCTCCGGTTCGCCTTCACGGCCAGCAGTGTCTCGGCCGGCAGTGTCTCGGCGCGGGTTGATCGAAAACGCGTCCGTCCATCACGCGATGATCCTCGACACGGCCTCGGACAGTTGCCTCGAGATCTGCATCGCCGACAGGTTCGCCTCGTACGACCGCGAGGCGAGCATCATGTCGACCATCTCCCGGACGACGCTGATGTTCGGCATCAGGACCTGGCCGTAACGCTCGTCGGTCGGGTCCTGGACCGAGTCCGGGTGGTCGGGATCGTGAATCCACCGATACGGGTCGTTCGCCCCGCGCACGTCGGTCACGCGAACGCCGAGTCCGTCGCGCGGGTTGCCGTCGCCGGGAGCGAAGATGACCTCGAGCCGTTGATACGGCACCCTGTTGCCGAGTTCGTCCCGCGTCGTCCGCGCGTTCGCCAGGTTCGACGCGATGGCGTTCATGCGGATGCGCTGGGCGCTGAGCGCCGTGGCGCTGATCTCGAGCGGGCTCATCATGGTCGATACCTCACGGTCACGCTCATGCTCGCTCCGACACCGCCGCTCGCACCTGCGCGAGCAGCTTCTTCAGGAGAGTCGCCGCCTGCTGCCCGCGCCCCGCGTTGCGGACCAGGAGCGCCATCTCGCGCTCGATGTCGACGTTGTTTCCGTCGTGGCGGAGGATCCCCTCGCCGGCGCCCCGCCCGGCCTTGCCGAGCAGCCGCAGCGCGCTCGGCGACGCGGACTCGAGGCGGTGACCGGCGTCGCGATCGAACGCGAAGGCATCGCCCGTCGCTTCCTGACGCCGGATCGCCTTGCGGAGCTCCGCGGTGAATGCGTCGTCCGACAGATCGCGGCGCCTGAAGGCGGGCGTGTCCGCGTTGGCGACGTTGCCGACGAGATGTCGGTGCCGCGCCTCGGCGAAGCCGACGACGCGCTCGAGCACGGGCAACGCCCCGCGGGAATACATCGTTCCGAAGAACCCCGTTCCGACGAAACCGCTCTCGAAGGATTGACTCACGGTCGTCTCTCTCCCATCGACTGACAGCGCGTCCTCCCGATCCGCCGGAAGGCGCCGGCGCCGCGGCCAAAGAAGGCAAAGCTCGTGCCACGAGCCGCGAGGAACGTAAGTGCCTGAAACGGCGAGCCGTGCCGTCGGGCGGCGGTTATCGGAAGGGGCAGAAGCGTGCACCGCCCCGGTCGGGAGGGGCAGTTTTTGACCCCACCTGCCTCGAATCGACGCACTCGACGCGCGGCGATTTCGATCACCGGTTCGCCTCCACGAGCTCGTCCTCCTCCACCGTGCGCCTGTCACCGGTCGCGCTCTCTCCTGTAGCGCCATCTCCGGTAGCGCCATCTCCGGTAGCGCCATTGCCCGCAACGCTCTTCTCCCCGCCGGCGCCCTCCGGTGCGGACGCGGTCGCCGCGGTCCCGGTCTCCTCCTCCGGCGCCTCGTCGAGCGCCTCGCTCGCCGCCTCGCCCGACTGCAGATTCCACTTCTTGATCTTGGTGCGCAGCGTCCGCACACCGATGCCGAGCTCTCCCGCCGTGCGCTTCTGGTGCCCGCCGTAACGAGCGAGAGCGTCCCGGATCAGGATGCGCTCGACCTTCTTGAGCGGCATGCCGCGGAACGAGTCGAGCGTCAGCCCGGCGTCGGCGTCCACCTCGCGGGACTTCGTGATCGTGACGCCCGCCGCGGTGACGATCCCGGGGAGCGCGTCGACGCCGATGACCCGCCCGTCGGCGAGCACCCACGCGCGCTCGAGCACGTTCTCGAGCTCGCGCACGTTGCCCGGCCAGTCGTACTCCATGAGGACCTTCTCCGCGGCGGGATCGAGCCGCCTCGACTCGCCGCCGCTCCGCCGGCGAATCTTCTCGAGGAAGTAGCGGACCAGCGTGACGATGTCCTCCTTGCGCTGGCGCAGCGGCGGGATCTCGATCGGCAGCACGTTCAGCCGGAAGAAGAGGTCCTCCCGGAACCGGCCGCGGCGCACCTCCTCCTCGAGCTCGCGGTTCGACGTCGCGATGACGCGCACATCCGACTTGATCGACCGCGAGCTGCCGACGCGCTCGAAGGTCCTCTCCTGGAGCACGCGGAGGAGCTTCGACTGCAGCCGTGGCTCGATCTCGCTGACCTCGTCGAGGAGCAGCGTGCCGCCGTCCGCGATCTCGAATCGGCCCTCGCGTCTCGAGTCGGCGCCGGTGAACGCGCCCTTCTCGTGACCGAAGAGCTCGCTCTCGAGCAGGCCGGCGGAGAGGGCCGCGCAGTTGACGCAGAGGAACGGATGGTTCCTGCGGGCGCTGCGCTGGTGGATCAGTCGCGCGACGACCTCCTTGCCGACGCCGCTCTCGCCGCGCACCAGGACGGTGGCCGAGCTCGCCGCGTAGCGCTCGACCAGCCGGCGCACGCGCTCGACCGCCTGGCTCTCGCCGACCAGGATGGCGCCCTCCGCGCACCCGGAGACCTCTGTCTTGAGCATGCGATTCTCGACGCGCAGCGTGCGGTTCTCGCGCAGCAGCGCGGCGTGGCGGATCGCCTTCTCGATCACCGCCTGGAGCTGGTCGCCCTTGAACGGCTTGGTGATGTAGTCGTACGCGCCGTTGCGCATCGCCTCGACCGCGGTCTCCACGGAGCCGTACGCCGTGATGACGACGATCGGCGCCGCGTACGCGATGTCCCCGAGCCGCGCGCAGACCTCGACGCCGCTCATGCCGGGCATCTTGAGGTCGCAGAGGATGACGTCGAATGTCTCGTCCTGGCAGCGGGCGAGCCCGCTCGGACCGTCGGGACAGGCGACGATGTCGAATCCGCGTCGCGTCAGCGACTCCTGCAGCGAGCCTCGCATGTGCTCGTCGTCCTCGATGACGAGGACGCGGGTTCGACGCTCCGCCGGGCGTGGGCTCTTCTCGGTCTTGGTCATGGGCTGCCTCGCGTGGTCCCTGCACCTCGCGTGGTTTCTGTCGTCCCCGGCCCGCTCGGCGCGGGGAAGTGCAAGCTGACCTCGAGTCCGCCGCCCTCGACGTTGGCGAGCTCGACGCGACCGCCGTGCTTCTCCATCAGGGAGTGCACGATCGTCAGGCCGAGCCCGACGCCGCCCTTCTTGGAGCCGTCGGTGAAGAACGGCACGAAGACGCGCTCGAGGTTCTCCTCGGGAATGCCCGGCCCCGTGTCGCGGATCGAGATCCGACCCGCCCACGCGCCGCCCGACTCCTCTCCGTCGAAGCGCACGGTGAGCGCTCCGCCGGGATCCATCGCCTGCACGGCGTTCTTGAAGACGTTCAGGAAGACGCAGCGGAGCTGGTCGGGGTGACCCGAGACCTCCGGGGGCCGGCCGGGGATCGCGACCTGGCTGACGTCGATCCCCTTGCGGTCGACCTCGGCCGCGATCAGCTGCAGGCTCTCGGCGACCAGTCCGGCGAGGTTGCAGCGTTCCCGGCCGCCGCTCGACGGGGCCGAGAAGATCAGCATGTTCTCCACCACGGCGTTGAGGTGGGCGATGCTGTCCTCGATGTTTCCGATAAGACGCTGGCACGACTCGCGCGAGGGCTCGCCGGCCACCTCCTGGGAGAGGCAGTCCAGGTAGAGCGCGATGCCGCCGAGGGGGTTGCGGATCTCGTGGGCGACGCCCGCCACCATGAGGCCGAGCGCCTCGAGCCGCTTCTTGCGCTCGAGCTGCTGGTCCTTCTCGGCGAGCTGTCGCCTGAGCTCGACGACGCGCTGCTCGAGGATGGCGTGCGACTCCTGGAGCTTCCGCGTCGACGCGGAGAACTCGTCGAAGAGTCGCGCCAGGTCGGCCGGGGAGACCGGGGTCGCGAGCGCGTCCGCCTCGGGGGGCGATGCTCCCTGCAGAGCTTCGGGCACCTCTGTCACTCTCTCCACTGACAGCGGTGGCCCCACGGTGGCACCCCCCGCTTCTCGAAACGGGATGAGCACCGCCGGGGGCCACGCGCGTCGGGGCCGACGCCGGCCGCGCCGGCGTCCCTCTGCGGCCCCTCTCTCTTCACTTCCTCTCCAGGGCGCCGGGAGAGCCACCACCGATCCCGGCGGGCCCTGCGCACCCCCGCCGGGCAGCTCTCCGGTCCCCCGAGTGGGCGGTCGACAGTAGATCAGATTTTATAAAATGTAAAGTAATTTCTGCGAGCGCGGGAGTGCGGGCTCTGACGGCGAGGAATGGATCCGAGACAAGCGGGAGAGGCCGAGCGGGCGTTCCGCGGGACCGCGGTTTCGAGGGCGGTTCCCACCCCGTCGTTGCAAAAACGTACCCGTACCCGTTCCCGTACCCGTTCCCGAAAGCGCCCGTCGTGATTGACAAAACTCGCTGGACGACGCCAAGCCGGTCACGGTCACGGTCACGGTCACGGTCACGGCACACGGTCCACGGGTCACGGTCCACGGGTCACGGTCCACGGGTCACGGTCCACGGGTCACGGCCACCGTCCAGGTCAGGGTTGGGCCCGTGCTCGTGCTCCGTATCCGTGTTC
>JBFFXF010000222.1:0-12870 GCA_041569895.1 Planctomycetota bacterium
CCTCGCCCGGCTGGCGGCTGAAGACGACCGTGCTGTAGACGCGGCCGCGGTGCTCGATGAGACGCTCGAGCTCTTCCGGTCCGGGCCGCAGCAGGCAGCCGCCGAGCAACAGGGCGGCGCCAATGGCGGCGGCGCCAATGGCGGCGGGCACGGTGGCGGCGCGGGTGACACTCACTCGCCCGCCCTCACCCGAACGCAGACGATACGCTCGTCGCTGCGCGCGAAGACGTCCTGGCCGGAGAACGCCGGGTGCGCCCACGTGAATCCGATCACCGGGGCGCGACCGAGCTCCTCGTAGCCGGCCGGCGACAGCCTCGCCATGATCAGCTCGCCGGGCGCGTTGAGGACGATCGCGCGATCGCCGCCGTCGCCCGCCCACACCAGCGACGCGTGCGGGTTGCGGCCGGCGGGCGTCATGCGGTGCTCGTCGCTCCAGACGATCTTCCCGGTGCGCCAGTCGACGCAGAGCAGACCGTCGCGGCGGTCGAGCGCGTAGAGGTGCCCCTCGCGGTAGAGCGGTGTCGACATCAGGCAACTCGGCTTGCGGTCGCTCTCCCAGAGCAGCTCCGGCCGCCCGTTGTCGCCGAGCGTGTACGCGCGCGAGCCGTCCCAGTACCCCGACACGAACAGCCGCCCGTCGTGGAAGACGGGCGAGATGATCGCGACATCGTAGTTGCTCGTCCTGAACGGCATCTCCCAGATCGCGCGGCCGGTCGCCGGGGCGAGCGCGACCACTGTGTCGGCGGTCCAGCACACGAGTTGCTCGATGCCGCCGGCGCGCAGCGTGATCGGCGTCGAGTAGCCGGGACGGTCGTCGCGGGCGCGCCAGAGCTCCTTGCCGGTGCGGCGGTCGAAGGCGACGATCGTGCCTCCGGGACGTGCACCGGCCTGGACGACGACCCGACCGTCGCGGACCACCGGCGACGCCGCGTGGCCCCAGATCGGCAGCTTGCCGTTGAGCTCGCCGACGACGTCGACTTCCCAGATCGGCTTGCCGGTCTCGAGCTCGAGGCAGGCGAGCCGCCCGACCGCGCCGAACGCGAAGACGTGCCCGCCGTCGATCGTCGGTGTCGCGCGCGGGCCGTTGTCGTGGTCCAGGTCGCCGTACTTCGCCGCCGAGCGCCGCTCCCAGAGCGTCCGACCGCTGTCGCGATCGAGGCAGACGACGCGCTCCTCGTCGACCTCCTTCCCCGGACGGTCCATGGTGAGGACGCGCGAGCCGACGACGGCTATGCCGGAGTAGCCGCCGCCGATCGGCACGCTCCAGCGCTTCTCGACGCGGTCCCCGGTGAGCCTCGACGGCAGCGAGACGCCGCGCCAGATGCCCTCGCCATCGCGACCGCGCCAGCACGGCCAGTCCGCGGCGATGGCGGGCGCGGTCGCCGCGACGAACGTGGTGAACGCCACCAGCGCGATGCCGGCGGCAAGCGCCTTCGATCCGGCCGCGGAGTTCCTCGTCTGTCTCATGATTCCCCGTCGAAGAGGTCGAGCTGCCCGAAGTGCGAGCGCCTGAACGCCGCCGTCGAGAGCTCCGGCCGCTGGCGCGGAATCCCGACCTTCTTGCACGAGACGGCGAAGAGCGACTCGATCTGCTGCGCGAAGATGCCCTCGCCGCGCATGCGTGACTTGAACCGCGGGTCGTTCATCTTGCCGCCGCGCACGCTGCGGATGCGGCTCTCGATCTTCCGCTTGCGGTCCGGGAAGTGGCGCTCGAGCCACGACCCGAAGAGCTCCTCGACCGCGTGCGGCAACCGCAGCATGACGTACGCGGCGGTGCACGCCCCGGCCTTCGCTGCGGCCTCGAGGATCCGCGGCACCTCGTGGTCGTTGAGACC
Source organism: Planctomycetota bacterium (assembly GCA_041569895.1). GTDB lineage: Bacteria > Planctomycetota > UBA8108 > UBA8108 > JACQVS01 > JBFFXF01. The sequence continues at coordinate 1,836 of JBFFXF010000222.1, forward strand.
CGGGATGATCGGCGCCACCAGCACTCCGACGGGCACGCCGGCATCGGTGAGCTCGCGCACGGCGTCGAGACGCCGCTCGGGATGCGACGTGCGCGGCTCCATCACGCGCGCCAGGTCCGCGTCGAGCGTCGTGACGGAAACGCAGACGAGCGCCGCCCGGTGCCCGGCGAGCTCCGCGAGTAAATCGGCGTCACGCGTCACCAGGTGGTTCTTGGTGATGACGGAGACCGGGTTGCGGAAGTCGAGCAGCACCTCGAGACACGCGCGCGTCAGCCGGAACCGACGCTCGGCGGGCTGGTAGGCGTCGGTGACGCCGCTGACGGCGATCACCTGCGGCTCCCACTTCCGCGCCGAGAGCTCGCGCCGCAGCAGCTCGGGGGCCCGGTCCTTGACGAGGATCCTGGTCTCGAAGTCGAGCCCGGCGGAGAGGCCGAGGAACTCGTGCGTCGGTCGCGCGTAGCAGTAGACGCAGCCGTGCTCGCAGCCGCGGTAGGGATTGATGCTGGCGTCGAAGCCGACGTCGGGACTGTCGTTGTAGCTGATGATCGAGCCCGACGGGTCCCGCATGAAGTGCGTGCGCGGCAGCGGGTCGTCCGGATCACGCCCCGGCCCGTCCGGGACGTACCAGAGCGTCTCGAACCGGTTCGGCGGGTTGTCGGGCGTGCCGCGACCGCGAATCGAGGGCGTCGGCGGCTGCGCTGGCTGCGGGACGATCGGTTCCACGGGTCCTTCGTCGTCGAGCTGTCTCTGTGTCGGTCGCTCTGTCCGAGCCGGTATTGTACACCTACTCGAGGACGAGCGCGCTGGCCCCGTGTCCCGCGAACGCCTCGCCTCACTCGCATGGTGGAAACGTCGCGCACTCCAGCACGCCGTCCGTGGCGCCGCACTCCGGAAAGGGCGCCAGCGGAGGCGGCCCGCCGAGGAAGAGGAAGTTGAAGGTGTAGGACGCGTCGGCGAGATCGAACGTGTCGCTGCCGTTCGAGTCGCACGAGGCAGCGCAGCCGGGATCGGGGTCGCCGAGAAAGAGGATCCCGAGGCCCTTGATGCCATCGCTGATGTTGACGACGCCGTCCTGGTTGCAGTCGGCGCGGATGATGCGGGGCCCATCGTCGACCCCCGGCCTGACGAAGACCACCAGGCCGTCGTGGTCCGACGCGGCGAGCGGCGACGCCGAGTCCTCCTCGAAGGTGACCGGCGCATCCGCGTTGCCGCGTCCGAGCTCGACGCCGCTGACCAGCTCCGACAGCGCGGTCGAGGTGACCGCGTGGTCGAGCGCCTGCGCGGTGCCGTCGCGGACGAACGAGTAGCGCTCCGCCTCCGGGAGCGCCAGCGTCTGATTGGCGAGGTCGGGATCGACGATGTCCGTGCCGGGGAGCAGCGCGCCGCCGGGATCGAGGTTGCCGGTGACGATGCCGATGACGTCGACGAAGCCGTCGGTGAACTCGAACGCGTTGAAGTCGCCGATAATCATCAGCCGGACGTCTGCGTCCTCGGTCTGCCGGCGCTGCGCCTCCTCCGCCAGGAAGGTCGCCTGGGCGAGGCGCTTCTCGCGCGCGAAGTCGCCGGCATCGGTGAGCTCGTCGACGTCGCGCAGCGAGCGCAGGTGGACGTTGATCACCGTCAGCGGAAGGGAGGCGCCGCCGTTCTCGTGGGCGGCCTCGAGGACCAGCGGCGGGCGGCTGAAGGTCGGCTCGCCGCCCGGGAGCGCCTGGTCGGCGCCGATCTGCGCGACCGACGTCACCTCGACCGTGTCGCGGACGAGGTAGCCGAGGTGCTGCTCGAGGGGATCGCCGCCGATCTCGTGAAACGCCGCGTACTCGACACCAGGAAACTCGGCCGCGACACGCGCTGCGAGATCCTCGAGCACGCGGAGCTTCTCGACCTCCTGCACGGCGAGGATGTCGGGCGCGTCGAGGACCGCGCCGATGAAGAGCGCCAGCTTGGTCAGCCTGCGCTGGTACTCGCCCGCGCTCGGGACCTCGTCCTGGCCGGGATCGTCCTGGTCGTCGTAGAGCGCGAAGAGGTTGAGCGATGCGACCGTGAGCTCGCCGTCGACGCGCTCGCGCACCGGACGCGGCGCCGGCTCGCCGGTGGTCTCGAGCACCGCCGGAAGCACAGTGTACGCGCGGAACCGGAACGTCAGCGGCCCGACGCAGCGATCGATCGACGCGCCGGCGGGAAGCTGCGCGTCGGGGAGGCCGAGGAAGTCCGGCTCGACCTCGAAGATCTCCGGGTTGCCGTCCCACACCGGCAGGTCGCCGCCGATGCCCGGAAACGCGACCCCCGGCTCGCGGAACGCCCGTGAGTCCCGCGCGACGACGATGAGCTCGCCGAAACGGTTGTACGGTCCCGTCACCGTGCCGCTGAACTCGACCAGCATCCCCTCGAAGCGCTCGAGCTCGTTCTCCGGTTGCGGCTGATCGGGCGACGGCACCGTGGCGTCGAAACGGATCGGCTCCGGGATCGGTGCGCCCTTCGCGGTCACCACCACGAGGTCCGGCCCGCTGATCTCGGTGAGGTCGAAGAACTCGATCACCTCGCCGTCGACGTCGACGACGTCGCCGGGCTCGACGGCGGGCGTGCCGTTGGTGAAGACGAACAGCCCGTCGGAGGTCTCGGGATCGCCGTCGGACCGCTCCGGCGGCGTCTGCATGAAGAACCCGCCGCTCGGCGCGGGCTTCACCGCCGTGACGATGTTGCCGCGCGTCTTGACGACCTGGCCGGCGAATGCCGACTGCATGCCGGGACCCTGGATCTCCCAGATCTCGACGACGATCTCCGGCGGCGGCTCGTCGGGACAGCCGGCGAAGGTCGAGCCGTCGGAGAGCGTGCCGGGCGAGAAGCGGCCGATCGAGCCCGCCGCGCTCGTATGCGGGACGAACGCCTCGCCGGTGATATCGGGATCGCGCGTCAGCGACTGGTCGTTCCCGCCCTCGGGCCCGTACGTCGCCACCGCCTGCGCGACACCCGCGGCGTTCGAGAGCGTCACCGTGTCGCCGGTGTTGTTGAAGCCAAGCGACCCGGTCGATGCGCGCTGCATGGTCGCGCCGGTGAACTCGAGCCCGATCGAGCCGCCGCCGAAGACGACGACGGCGCACTCCGCCGCGATGACCGTGCCCGACTGGAACACGTGCCGCACGCCGACGGCGTCGGAGACGCTCCAGCCGCCGATGTCGACGTCCTCGCCGCTGTCGTTGTAGATCTCGACGAACTCGTCCTGCTGCGTGTCGACGACGCCGTCGCCGTTGGCATCCCCGGCGGTGGCGTCCGGGTCGGCGTGGATCTCGTTGATGATCCAGCCGGTGTCGCCGGGGAGGGGCGGCGTGTCCGGGCAGCCCTCGAACCGGGTGCCGTCGGCGAGCGCGCCGGGGGAAAACGGCGCCCCGCCGGAGCCCGGCGCGGTCGAGTGGAGCACGTACCCCGCCGCGGGGTCGAGCTCCGGATCGAGGACCAGCGACTGGTTCTGCCCGCCCTCGCCGCCGTACGTGACGCTGGCGACCGGGAGACCCGTGTCGTCGGCGAGCGTGATGCTGTCGCCGTTGTTGTTGAGCCCGATCATGCCGCTCGACGCCAGCTGGAAACCCGCGCCGGTGAACTCGACGCCGATCGAGCCGCCCCCGAAGACGACGATGGCGCAACTGTCCTCGACCACCGTGCCGGGCGGAAACGTGTGGCGCACGCCGACTCCGTCGGAGAGCGTCCAGCCCGAGATGTCCCTCGCCGAGCCGGTCGCGTTGACGATCTCGACGAACTCGTCCTCCGAGCCGTCGCGCTGACCGTCGCCGTTCGCGTCGCCGGTCGCGACGTCGGGCCCCGGATCGGCGAGGAACTCGTTGATCAGCCACCCGGTTCCACCGGCCCGCGCGGGCGTGGCCACGAGCAGAAGGGAAGCCACCGAGAGCCAGACTGCGAGCGGCGTGATTCGCGCATTCATCGAACGCTCTCCTTTTCTCGCTGAAACATTTGCCGGACCCGGCGTCAATGGTAGAAACACCGGATCGCTTTTCAACCCCGCCGAACTCTGCTATTTTGATCCCATGCCGAAGCGTCACGTCCCGACCGTCAACCTCGAGCAGCTGACGAGCGCCGATGAGCAGCACGACCGCGCCGTGGAGACCATCGGCAGCGGGCTCACGGAGTTCGGGTTCATCGTCATCGAGGGCCACGGCGTCGAGCCCGAGACCATCCGCGCGGTTCACGACGTGGCGCGCGCGTTCTTCGCGTTGCCGGAGCCGATCAAGATGCTCCATTCCGGCGTCGAGGGCGGCGCCCGCGGCTACACCGCCTTCGGCGTCGAGCACGCCAGGGATCACGATCAGCCCGACCTGAAGGAGTTCTGGCAGATCGGCCAGGAGCTGCCGGACGACCACCCGTACCGCTCCGAGTACCACGCGAACATCTGGCCGGACGACGTGCCGGGGTTCCGCGATGCGACGCTGACGCTGTTCCGCTCGCTCGAGCGCTGCGCGGCGGTCATCCTCGAGGCGCTGGCGCGGCACCTCGACCTGCCGCCGAGCACGTTCGTCGACATGATCGTCGACGGCAACCACGTGCTGCGCCTCATCCACTACCCGCCGCTGCGAGGCGAGCTCCGCCCCGGCGCCGTGCGCGCCGCCGCGCACGAGGACATCAACATGATCACGCTGCTCTGCGAGGCGACGGAGAGCGGCCTGGAGATCCTCACCCGCGACGGCGAGTGGCTTCCGGTGCAGGCGCGCGCTGACCAGATCGTCGTCAACGCGGGCGACATGCTGGCGCGCGTCGTCAACGACGTCGTCCCGGCGACGAAGCACCGGGTGGTGAATCCGACCGCGGGTCGCAACCGATCGCGCTTCTCGATCCCGTTCTTCGCGCATCCCTTCTCGGCGTGCGACCTCACGGTGATGGAGCGGTTCACCTCGCCCGACCGTCCGGCGAAGTATCCGCCGATCACGGCCGGCGAGTTCCTCGAGGAGCGCCTGCGGGAGATCGGGCTCAAGAAATAGCGGGGAGAGTGCGGCGCGGGGAGAGAGCGGCGCGCCTCGCCCGCGGGAGCGCATGGAGCACGAATGTCGGAGATCCTCTCGATCCCCGAGGTCGCGGGTCTCGACTCCGCGAGCGGCGTCATCCGGATCTCGCCGGAGCTCAACGTCCCGCTGACCGACCGCGTGCGCCGGCTGATCGACACGCCCGCGTTCCGCCGCCTCGCGCGCATCGCGCAGCTCGGCCTGGTGCCGCTCGTCTACCCCGGCGCCACGCACTCGCGCTTCGAGCACTCGCTCGGCGTCTACCGCAACGCGCTCCTCTTCCTGAGGCAGCTGTCGCATGACGAGCGCTTCCGGAGCGGCGTCGGCCGCCCCGAGGCCGAGCTCTTCATCGCGGCGGCGTTGCTCCACGACATCGGCCACTGGCCGTTCTGCCATCCGATCGAGGACATCCACCTCGAGAGCCTGCCATCGCACGAGGACCTCGCGGCGCGGCACCTCCTCGACGGCGAGCTGCCCGAGGCGCTGCGCGACGACTGGGGGATCGAGCCGCAACGGGTCGTTGCGATCCTCTCGCAGCCGGCGAGCTCGACGGCGGGGTCGATCCTCCGGAGCTGCCTCTCCGGGCCGATCGACATCGACAAGCTCGACTACCTCGGCCGCGACAGCCTGCACGCCGGCGTGCCGTACGGGCGCCACTTCGATCAGGGACGGCTGGTCTCGAGCCTCTGCCTGAACGCCGCCGGCGACGGCCTCGCGATCACCGAGAAGGGCAAGACGGCGGCCGAGCTGATGCTCTTCGCGCGCTACGTGATGTTCAGCGAGGTGTACTGGCACCACGGCGTGCGGGCGGCGACGGCGATGCTCCAGCGGGCGTTCCACGCGCTGCACGAGCGCCTCGACCTCGACGCGCTCTTCCGCTCGAGCGACGCGGAGGTCGTCGACGCGCTCCTCGGCGCGGCCGGCGAGGGCGAGCGCGAGCTCCTCGACGGCATCTTCGGCGCCAGGCGGCAGCTCTACAAGCGCGTCGCGCAGTACAGCATCTTCGAGGGCCGCGAGATCTACGAGCTGCTCGCGCGGCGGCCGTTCGCGTGGCTCGTCGAGTGCGCCGCGGCGCTCGCTGGCCTCGTCGGAGAAGAGAGTGGCGTCGAGGTGCGACCGCACGAGCTGCTGATCGACGCGCCGCCCGTGCACCGCGAGGTCGAGTTCGACATCGAGGTCTTCTTCCGCAAGGAGGGACGCCACCGCCGTCTCGACGAGGTCTCGCCTGTGGTCAGGACGCTGGCGCGCGAGCAGTTCGACGACTACGTCAAGCGCGTGCGCGTCTTCGCCCACCCGCGCGTCGCCGAGGGACTGCGCTCCGCGAGCCTCGAGCGCCTGATCCCCGAGGCGGTGCGGCGCACCGCGCACGAGGCCGGGAGCGCCTGAGCATGGAGCGAGCCGTCAGCGCCCTCGGGCTCTTCGTGATGATGGGGCTGGCGTGGGCGATGAGCTCGCACCGGCGGCGCGTGTCGCTGCGCGTCGTCGGCGGCGGCCTGCTGCTCCAGCTCGTCTTCGCGTTGCTCGTGCTGAAGACCGGTCCCGGCCGTCAGTTCTTCAGCTGGCTCGGCGACATCTTCAGGCGCCTCCTCGATTTCGTCGACGCGGGCGCCGAGTTCGTCTTCGGCCCGAGGTTCGCGGATTTCTATATCGCCTTCAAGGTGCTGCCGACGATCATCTTCTTCTCGTCGCTGATGGCGCTGCTCTACCACTTCGGGATCATGCAGTGGCTGATCCGGATGGTCGCCATCGTCATGCAGCGGTCGCTGCGGACCTCCGGCGCCGAGAGCATGTCCGCGGCGGCGAACATCTTCGTCGGCCAGACCGAGGCGCCGCTGGTCATCCGGCCGTACGTCGAGAGCATGACGCGCTCCGAGCTGATGGCGGTGATGGTCGGCGGGTTCGCGACCGTCGCGGGAGGCGTGCTGGCAGCGTACGTCGGCATGGGGATCGACGCCGGCCACCTGATCACCGCGTCGGTGATCTCGGCGCCCGCCGCCCTGCTCGTCGCCAAGTTGCTGCAGCCGGAGGTCGATGAGCCGCAGACCCTCGGCACGGTGCGCGGCCGCGTCGAGCGCACCTCGGTGAACGCGCTGGACGCCATCGCGCGGGGCGCCGCCGACGGCGTCAAGCTCGCGATCAACGTCGCCGCGATGCTGATCGCGTTCCTGGCGCTGATCGCCCTGGTCAACGCGCTGCTGGGGTGGGCGGGAGGCCACTTCGGCCAGACCTGGTCGCTCGAGGGCGGCCTCGGCTACCTGTTCGCGCCGTTCGCGTGGCTGATGGGAATCGAGAGCGGCGAGTGCCTGCGCGCCGGCGAGCTGCTCGGCATCAAGATGGTGGCGAACGAGTTCATCGCCTACCAGCGACTCGCGGACGTGATGGCGGCGGAGGATCCGGCGGCGAGGCTGAGCGACCGCACGATGCTCATCCTCACCTACGCCCTCTGCGGCTTCGCCAACTTCGGCTCGATCGGCATCCAGATCGGCGGCATCGGCCCCCTCGCCCCATCAAGAAAAAGCGACCTCGCCCGCCTCGGCTTCCGAGCCATGCTGGGAGGCACCCTGGCGGCATTCATGACGGCTTGTATCGCGGGGGTGCTGGTGTGATCTCCGCCGGGTGGGTCTTCCCCGTTCCCGTTCCCGGTCCCGGTCCCGGTCCCGGAAGGCTGCTCGCCTTCGCCGCGAGACCCTGCGACGGATCTATCAGGAAGGCAGGAACAAGAGAGGAAAGCAGGAAATGCTGGTTCGAGAATCCGCCTGGAGTGCGGCAGCGATGTTCAGGAACGAAAGCTCTCGGCGGACTTGAACAATCGTTTCTCCCCCTCAACCCATCTCCGCCCGCCCCGTCGTCAACTCGATCGTCGAGCTGACCTCGTTCCCCCACACCGCCCACCCGTCTCGAGGCTCGCGCGCGAAGAGCTCCAGTTTCGAGGCGTCCGGGAACGCCCTCTCGATCCAGAGGCGTATCTCCTCCGGCTTCCGCGAGTGCTTTTGACGTTGTCGGGAGAGGACGGAGGCGATTCGCTCGCCAGGGGCGGGGGGAGAGTACGTGCCCCTGGTCCCGACGAGGAGCAACTCGTGCTGCCCGCGAAACCAGTACCCCATGCCGATGATCTTCTTGTCCCAGACGGCGTGCGTCCGGTAGCGGAAGCGCCAGGCCTCCATGACGGAGAGCGCCTCGAGCAGCTTGGGCGCCGTTGCCCACAGGAAGAGCACCGAGTTCTTCGCCGCCGGAATCGAATCCCCGAGCGCCTTGATCTGCGGCACCTTCATCGTCGGATAGTGATTCTCGATCCGCCGAGTCCGGGCAGGCGAAAAGTTATACTGCCACGGCGGGTCGGCGAGGATGACGTCGTAGGTCTTCACTTCATCCATTCTCGCATCCCTTCACTTCTCGGATTCCGATGAACGACGTCGAGCATGGTAGAGTCCGGCCACTCCGCCGTCAAGGCGCGGTGTTCGTGCACGGGCGCGAGCTCGTGACAGGGGTCGCGAAGGGGGGGACAATTGGGCAGGCGATGACCGTGACGATCGACTCCCATGAGCCGTAGATCGCTTCTCCTCGTCCTGGCGCTCGCTGCCATCGCGGTTGGCGGCATCGTGTTTCACCTTCGCGTGGAGCTCTTTTTCCAGCCGCGGGCGTGGAGCCGCGTTCTGGATCGCGCTGGACTCGAGAACCGCTCCGAGCTGGAGGCGCGCGAGCTCGACGAGGCGCTGGTGGAGCTCTTCGCGCTGCAGGGAGAGGAGCTTGCCGGCGTGGGGCGTTTCGAGCTCCACCTCGTGCGCGGGATCGGAGGTGTCACGGCCTACGTTGTCTGTTTCCAGCCTGACAGACCGCCTGGTGCGTCGAATCATCGCGTTCTGACACGCGACGGCTGGCTCATGGAAGTCGAGTACGAGCTCCCCGCATGTGAACGAGCGCGACCTGACTGGGCGGACGGGTCAGTTCACTTCGTATGGCGGGAGGAGAGCTTCGAGGCGTTGGTCTATCGGTGGAGCGACTCGGCGCACTTCGCCGGAACGATCGAGGCCTTCACGCTCGATAGCAGGGGCGCCGCGCCGCTGGGGCCTGTCCTCGATGATCCGCTGTGGATTCCGTGGCCGTTCGATCCGGCGGCGCTCTCGACGGAGGTCCATGGCGTGTCGCCGGAACCCTCTCCGCAGCAAGCTCACAGCCTGCTGACGTCTCCGGAGCTCGGTGATCTCCTTCGCGGTCTGCACGTCCTCGACCATGCGACGCTCGAGCCGGATGAGATTGCCAGGCTTGCGCGACACCCGGCTGCCTGGGTTCGTGCCATCGTCGCGCACGCAATCGCCGGCCATGGCGCCGCGCCGGGGGAGCTGTCGAGGCTGCTGAACGACCGCTCACCCAACGTGCGCTACGCTGCTCTGGTGAGCTTCAGTAATCAAACCTGCACCGGCTGGCTACCCGTCGTGTCGGGCATGGCGCACGACGCGCATCCGCACATCGCCGAGTACGCCCATCGGATTCTGACTCGCTCCGTGCGCCCGGAGATCGCGCGCGCGTCGCTCCTGTGGCTCCTGCGCCGCGGTCGCTTTCTCGACGACGACGACTGGTGGGACTCGTGGCAAGAGTTCGTTCAGAACCTGAGACGACTGAGCTCGGCGGAACTCGCCGATGTGCTCCTCGAGCGCGTCGAGAAAATCGGCGAGGAGTACCCATGGAGTGTGTGGAGCACCGTGGGGTATCTGAGACCGGAGCACATGCGTCCCTTCGCGACGCGGCTCTGGGGATTGTATCGAGGCGAACACTTCGTGGCCGCCGACCACTTGGCTCGACTCGAGTCTCCAGAAGCAACCGAAATGACTGCACAGCTGGCAGAGAAGGGCGTCTATGAGTCCAGCGACGACATCCTCTGGGCGCTCCGCCGTCGGGAGCGGCCCATCGACGACGCGAGAGTGCTCGCGATGTTGCGACGATTCGCGGCATACGCTCCACCGACTCCGGGGCCGACTGCCGAGGACCGCAAGGTCGCTCGGGCGAACGAGGCCAAGCTGCTGCTCCTCTCGTGGGGCCAGGACGCGATGGTCGAGAGGCTGCCGGAGGTGGAAGTACTCCTCCTCTGGTATCGGTGTGGGCAAACACTCCTGGAGAGCCTCGCGAAACGTGCCGACGAGCTCGAGAAGTGGGAGGTCTCCAACCTCGTCTCGTCCGGATCCCGGACGTGGGAACCTCCCTGTTCACCCGCGGTCGTGACGCTGGCCCGACGGATCGTCACGAAAGAAGGAGACTGGGATCGGAGGACAGTGGTCGAAGCTGCGTATCTCCTGAGCCGGTGCGATGACGCCGAGGGGAGTGAGCGATTCGACGCGCTGGTCGACGAAGCTCTGGCTCGACTCGACTCGGGCGACGACGAGATACTGCAGTCGGGCCCATGGGCCACACTTTTCGTTCTTCCCGGCATCTGGCGCCATCCTGGTGCCAGCAGGATCGCGGCCCGTGCTCTTGAGCTCGCTGCTGCGGAGCACGAGTTTCTCGAGGACGGCGAGCTCGAGGAAGACCTCTACAGAATCGGCTTCCTCGAGTACGAGAACCTCGGCCCCGCCGCACGGTCGGTCATCGAGAGGCTTGTCGAGTCGAAGAACTCGACCCTGGCAGCTCTGATACTCACCAGGTGGGATCCTCGCGCGAGCCGCGAGAAGCTGCGAGAGCTGTACAGTGGCCAGGAAAGCGGCGCGCTGACGTCTCTCGTGACCGGCTTTTACGGATACCCGTTTTCCGAGCGGGCAGACGTGCCGGCCGCGCTGCTCGAGACGTTGGCGACGCTCGAATCGGAGAGGTAGAAACCTCTTCGCTTCCCGATTGTTTGACGATCGAGGTCGCCGCACGCTCCGCGTGCGCAGTCATCCCTTTGTTCGGCCTTGAGCCGAACAAAGGGGCGACACCTCGAGCCGTCATCGTCGCTGCGCGACCTACCCCACCGCGGCAACCCACACTGCCCGCCCCTTGGGCTGTCGCGACGAGTCGCTGGTGCTCCGTCGAGTCGCGGGCGCGCGCCGCGCAGAAAA
>JBFFXF010000223.1:0-12829 GCA_041569895.1 Planctomycetota bacterium
GCTGCTGCTCTGCTCCGACGGCCTGTACGAGGTGGTCGCCGACTCGGAGATCGAGAAGCACGTGCTCTCCTACGGCAGCGCGGTCGAGGATCTCGTCAACTACCTCGTCGAGCTCGCCCGCACCCGCGGCGCGCCCGACAACGTCACCATCGTCGTCGCGCGCGTCGAGTCGGAGGAGGTCGCGGCGCGCCAGGCCGCGACGCGACGGGCGCGGAGGGGCGGCGCCGCCCGAGACGGCAGCGACGTCTCACCGCTGACGGTCCTCAGACCGGTCTCCTACTTCGTCGCCTTCGCGCTCGGCGCCATCCTCTCGCTCTTCTTCCAGGGAGGCCCCGTCGGCGACCTCGAGGATCAGAGCATCGAGTCACGCATCGACGCGCTCCTCGAGGACCCCGACGTCGTCGACTACCTCGAATCCCATCCGCAGCTCCACGAGGAGCTCGAACGACTCCGCCGCTGGGAGCGAGAGCAGCGGGGGAGGAGGGTGGAGGATATCGGGCCGGTGAGGTGAGCTTTCGGTTTCGAGCTCGTTCCCGTTGCCGTTCCCGTTCCCGTGCCCGAAGGCGCCCGTCGTGATCGTCACGGTCACGGTCACGGCACACGGTCACGGTCCACGGCACACGGTCCACGGGTCACGGCCACCGTCCAGGCCAGGGTTGGGCCCGCGCTCGTGCTCCGTCCGATTCCGATTCCGATGACCGATACCGACTCCGACTCCGATACCGATTTCCGACCGCTTTCCCTGATCTGCGTCAATCTGCGTAATCTGCGTTCCCGTCCCCGTCGAGCGTCCCCATCGCCTTCGGCCCCCGATGCAAAAGACCCCGCGATTGCTCGCGGGGTCTTTCGGTTTCGTTGTTTGTTCCGGGGTGATTTCCCCCGGCGCGGCGTTACTGCACTCGCCGCATGGTGCCGCCGTTGAGCGCGGAGATCTGCTGGCAGAAGGTGACGTTGACGCTGTCGCTTCCGACGCAGATCGCGTCGAGCCGGTGGCGCTTGAAGTTGGCGCCGGTCACCTGCGACAGGGTCTGCTGGCCGTACTGCGCCGAGTTGTGACCCGGGCAGGTCGTGCCGCCGTCACCGAGGTAGATGACGACGTTGCGCTGCGTCGATGATCTGTTGGCGAAACGGATCGATTCGAGGAGTCCCTCGCGGACGCACGTGCCGCGACCGGGGACGATGGTCGAGAGCCACGCGATCGCCGACGACTTCATGCCCTGGCTCGCCTCGGCGGGACGTCCGGTGCCGGGCCACTTGATCACTTGCTGATCGTAGAAGACGACCGAGAACTGGACCTTGCTCGAGAACTGGGAGATCGTCTGGATCGCCTCGCGCTTCTCCTTCTCGAGCTCACCTTGCGCCGTCGAGCTCGAGCGGTCGAGACAGAAGTGGAAGCCATCGCCCTCGAACTGCTGACCGTAGAAGAAGACGACTTCCGGGGCCTCCTCTTCCTCCTCGGCCTGGCCGAACGCGTCGAACGGCAGGTCGAGGTTTTCCTTGGTGGCGGCCTGACCACCCTCCTGGGCGACGACCGCTCCCGGCAACACGACGACAAGGCCCAGAACCAAGCTCATGAAGAGAACGCTCAAAAGTCTCATTGTGGCTCCTTTCCACGCATGGAGCGCCACGCGACCGCTTCTGGAAACGTGCTGGTTCGCTCCCGTAGACTCCGAAATCCTAACCAAACCTCCGACGCGACACAAGTCAAACCGCGTCGAGACCTCGACGAGAAGCACCGTAAGTCAATCCGTCCGTGACGTTTACGGTCCGAGCCGGACGGTTCTCGCGGCGCGCTCGTCTCGCTTCCTTACCATCATGACGATGCCCGCGGCGCCGATCCTGCGCGAAAAATCGCCGGCCCGCCCGAGTGCTGGCATCCATTGAAACCTCCGAGGGTTACTCAGCGGCGGCGGATCCAGCGGTCGGTGGCGAAGCGCCCGGCGGTGAGTCGATCCGCCAGCTCGACCTCGTCCGGCCGCGGCTCCTCGAGCTCGACCTCCGCCGCGGGGGAGTACACCACCGCGAACCGGGCGAGCAGCGCGCGGACACTGGCCTCCTCGGAGCCGGCGTCCGCCCCGGAGACCGGCAACACCGCCTGCAGGAGCCAGATGCCCTGCCGCCGACGCAGCGTCGCCGACGCCTGGCGCTCCGGCTCCTTCACCGAGGCGCCGCGGACGAGCTCGTCGGGGACCTTCCAGATTCCCTTCGCGCCGGGGCCGTCGTCGGGGAGGGGGTCATTCGCCGCCCGCACGATGGCGGAGATCACGGAGACGATCTCCTCGCGGGACGGGGCGGCCGCCCGCGGAACGAACAGCGACACCGAGAGATCCCGCTCGCCGTGGAGCAGCCAGCCCCGGCCGGGAAACGCGCCCCGCACGATCGGGTGTCGGTCGAGGAGATCGGCGGGGAGCTCGTCGTGCCTCTGCGAGACGCCGATGCACACCGTCGCCGGCTTCCACGCGGAGACCCGCAGCGTCACCTGGTCCTTCTCCGCGAGTCGGAGGATCGCCTCGTCGAGCGCAAGGTTCCAGGCGCCGGAGCCGGGTTTCGTCAGGATCGCCCGTCCTCGCATGCACACACCAGGATCGGCGTCTTCACCGCGGCGACCTCGTCGAGCCTCTTGACGGGCTGCAGCACCGGCGCCTCTCGCAGGCGCTCCGGATCCTCGCGCGACTCGACGGCGATGGTGCGCATCGCCTCGCAGAACGCGTCGAGCGTCTGCAGTGTCTCCGTCTCGGTCGGCTCGATCATCAGCGCCTCGGACACCACGAGCGGGAAGTAGATCGTCGGCGGATGGAAGCCGAGGTCGATCAGCCGCTTCGCGATGTCGAGCGCGCGCACGCCGTGCTCCTTTTGCCGGCGCGCCGTGAAAACGACCTCGTGCATGCACGGCGCGTCGAAGGGCAGGTGGAACTCGTCGCGCAGGCGCACTCTCAGGTAGTTCGCGTTGAGCACCGCCGCCTCGCTGATGCGACGGAGGTCCTCGGGGCCGTGGGCCATGATGTAGGCGAGAGCGCGGAGCAGGATGCCGCTGTTGCCGAGATAGCTGCGAACCTTGCCGATCGAGCGCGGGAAATCCTCGCAGAGACGATACTCGTTCTCGTCGGTCGACGCGCCGTTGCCGGCGGTCGGAGCGACGCGCTCGATTCGCGGCACCGGAAGGTAGGGCTCGAGCTCGTCGACGCAGGCGATCGGACCGGCACCCGGGCCGCCGCCGCCGTGCGGCGTCGAGAACGTCTTGTGCAGATTGAAGTGCATGATGTCGACGCCGAAGTCGCCCGGTCTCGCGACACCGAGGATGGCGTTCATGTTCGCGCCGTCCATGTAGAGATACGCGCCGGCGTCGTGGAGCGCTCGACTGATCTCGCCGATCCTCGGCTCGAAGAGCCCGAGCGTGTTCGGGTTCGTGATCATCATCGCGGCGACGTCATCGCCGAGCTTCGAGTTGAAGTCCTCGAGGTCGACGGTGCCGTCCTTTCCGGAGCGGATCTCGCGCGTCGAGAACCCCGCGATGGTGCAGCTCGACGGATTGGTGCCGTGCGCGCTGTCGGGGACGAGCACCACCCGTCGGGCGCCGGGCTCGCGCTCCTCGAGCAGGGCGCGAATCATCATCAGCGCGGTGAGCTCGCCGTGCGCGCCGGCGGCTGGCTGCAGGCTGACGTGCGGAAGGCCGCTGATCTCCGCCAGCAGTCGCTCGAGTCGCCAGAAGACGTCGAGCCAGCCCTGGATCTCCCACGCCTCCTGCAGCGGGTGCGCTTTCCGGAAGCCCGGAAGCGTTGCCACCGCCTCGTTGACGCGCGGGTTGTACTTCATCGTGCACGAGCCGAGCGGATAGAAGTTGGTGTCGATCGCCATGTTCCGCTGCGACAGCATCGTGTAGTGGCGCACGCCCTCGAGCTCGCCGACCTCGGGCAGGCCGATCGGGTCGCGGCGGAGCAGCTCAGCGGGGAGGCAGTCGTCGAGCTCCGGGAGGCCGGACGGAACGGGCGGCGGCTCGACGCCTCGCCGTCCCGGACGGCTGCGCTCGAAGATGGTCGGCGGCGAGTCGTCGCGCGGTGCAACTCCGGATTGCTTCATGGTCTTCTCGACCCGTTCCCGTTCCCGTACCCGTCTCTGGAACCGGGTCGTCTCGGTGTACGGGAAGGGCCACGCATGATCGGTCTCGGGTAATCCCTGTTCAACTCTTCCGCGCCCGTGGCTTCGCCAGCTTCTTGGCCGCGCCGCGTCGTGCGCGCTTTCCGGCCCCCTGCTTCGACCCGCGCGTCGCGCTCGCTCCGCGCAGGTGCCGCTCGAGGCAGTCGCGCAGCCGCTCGATGTCCTCGGGCGTGGTCATCTCCGTGACGGCGAACATCATCTGGTTCTGTCGCTCGGGAAAGTACCGCTCGAGCGGCAGCCCGCCGCGGACCCCGTCGAGGAGCAGCTTGCGATAGAGCGGTCGCGCCGGCACCGGGAGCTCGAGCACGAACTCCTGGAAGAACGGCGCCGCGAACACCTCCTTGACGCCGGGGAGCTCGCAGAGCCGGTCGCGCGCGAAGTGCGCCAGGCGCGTCGACGCCTCGGCCGCGCGGCGGATGCCCGACTCGCCGAGCAGCGCGAGCGCCATCGCGCCGCGCAGGCAGCAGAGCCCCTGGTTGGTGCAGATGTTCGACGTCGCCCGCTCGCGCCGGATGTGCTGCTCCCGCGTCTGGAACGTGAGCACGTAGCCGCGGCGACCGTCGCGGTCGCGCGTCTCGCCGACGACGCGGCCGGGTATCTTGCGAACGTGCGAGGCTCGCGTCGCGAAGAAGCCGAAGGTCGGCCCGCCGAGGTTGGGGTCGTTTCCGAGCGCCTGGCCGTCGCCGACGACCGTGTCGGCGCCGTACGATCCCGGGGGGGCGAGAATGCCGAGCGAGATCGGGTCGGCGGCGACGATCAGGTGCGGCCGGCGCTCCGGATCGAGACGGTCGGCGGCCTGGCGGAGCGCCGGTCCGTCCTCGACGACCCCGAAGAAGCTCGGGGACTGGCAGACGAACGCGAAGACGTCGCCGCCGCGAAGGGCGCTCGTGTCCGTGCGCCCGTCCTCGCCGACCGGCACGGTCTCGACCCGCACCGGATGGTTGCGGAAGTACGTCTCGAGGACATGCCGGTACTCGGGGTGCACGCCCTCGGAGATCAGCGCCGTCTTGCCCGCGCCGTGGATGGCGTACGCCATCAGCGTCGCCTCGACGAGCGCCGTGCCGGCCTCGTACATCGACGCGTTCGAGATCTCCATGCCGGTCAGTCGCGCGATCAGCGTCTGGTACTCGAAGATCGCCTGCAGCGTGCCCTGGCTGACCTCCGGCTGATACGGCGTGTACGCCGTGCTGAACTCTCCGCGGCTCGCGAGGTAGTCGACCGCCGCGGGTATGAATCGGTGGTACACCCCCGCGCCGAGAAACGACGGCACGTCGTCGAGCGACAGGTTGGCGCTGGCGACCTCCTGGAAGTGGCTCAGGATCTCGCGCTCCGTGCGCGCCGGCGGGACGCGGAGCGGCCGGTCGAGGCGCATGTCGCGTGGAATGGACTCGAAGAGATCCTCGAGGCTGTCGACGCCGATCGCCCGGAGCATCGCGCGGATGTCATCGTCGGTGTGCTGGACGTACGCCATCAGCCGTGATCCTCCTCCGCGATCTGCGTCCGGTACTGCTCGGCGGTCAGCAGCTTCTCGAGCTCCGTCGAGTCGCTCAAGTCGATGCGGACGAGCCAGCCATCGCCATAGGGCGAGTTCTTGATGAGGTCGAGATCGTCGGCGACCGCCGAGTTCACCTCCGTGATCGTGCCGCTGACCGGCGCGAAGAGCTCGCTCACCGTCTTCGTCGATTCGATCTCACCGAAAGCGGCCGCTCGTTTGGCGCCGGCGCCGGCTGAGGGCAGCTCGATGAACACGAGATCGCTGAGCTGCTCCACCGCGTACGCGGTGATTCCGACGGTCGCGGTCGAGCCGTCGACCGAGACCCACTCGTGGGTGGTCGTGTATCGGAGGTTCTTCGGCACTTCCTGTGGCATCGTCCTCTCACTCCTCGCGTCGCTCGTTCCGACTATCAAGGCGGCGCGCGGCGCGCCACGTCGCCGCGTCGCCCGTCACAGCGCTCTCTTGCGTTTCTTTCGCGTTCGCGACACGAACGGCAGCGGCTCCGGAACGGCGGGAAAGCGCGTCCCGCGGATATCCACCTCGATGCCGTCCGCCTGGCGGACGTCAGCGTCGATCAGCGCCAGCGCGATCGGCACGCCGAGCGACGGCGACGGGATGCCGCTGGTGACCTTGCCGATATCGCGTCCACCCTGGCTGAGTGTCATGCCGCTACGGGCGATCTTCCTCGACTCGATCCGCAGGCCCACCAGCTTGCGTCGCGGGCCCTCGTCTCGAACCCGCGCCAGCGCGTCGCGCCCGACGAATGCGGCGCCCTTCTCGAGAGC
This sequence comes from Planctomycetota bacterium, assembly GCA_041569895.1. GTDB lineage: Bacteria > Planctomycetota > UBA8108 > UBA8108 > JACQVS01 > JBFFXF01. Next base: position 6,436 of record JBFFXF010000223.1, read on the forward strand.
GACGGCGAAGCCGAGCCCCGCCTCGAACGGGTTGACGTCGCGGTCGATCTCGTTGCCGTAGAGGGGCATCCCCGCCTCGACGCGCAGCGTGTCGCGCGCGCCCAGTCCGATCGGCGCGACGAGCTCACCGCCCGACTGGAGGATACCGTCCCAGAGGCCGATCGCCAGGTCGCCGGGCGCGTAGATCTCGACGCCGTGCTCGCCCGTGTAGCCGGTGGTGGCGACCAGCGAGTCCTCACCGAGAACCCGCGCCGGCGCGATGCGGTAGTAGGGCATCTCTTCCAGGGACGTCGGGAGGTCCTCGATCAGCGGCGCGACGACCTCGACGGCGCGCGGCCCCTGGATGGAGACCATGGCCATCTCGAGCGTCCGGTCGGCGAGCTTCGCATCGCGCCCCTCGCGGTGCTCCTCGAACCAGCGGACGACGGTCTCGCGGTTCGACGCGTTGACGACGAGGAAGATCCGATCCGGAAGCCGGTACGCGATGACGTCGTCGATGATGCCGCCGTCGGGAGCGCAGACGAGGCCGTACCGCGCGCCCCCGACTTCGAGCGAGGCGATGTCGCTGGTGACGAGGTGATCGACCCACGACACGGTGTCCGGGCCGCGCAGCTCGAGACGGCCCATGTGGCCGAGGTCGAAGAGGCCGGCCGACTCGCGGACCTTGAGATGCTCCGCCGGGATCTGGTCATAGCGGATCGGCATCTCCCAGCCATGGAAATCGACCATGGCCGCGCCGGCCCGTCGGTGGCTCTCGTACAGGCCCGTTCGCATTCAGCCGATCGGAACCGGAATCCGATGCGCCGGAGACGCGGCGCTCAGAATCCGAACTCCTCTTCACCCGCCTTCTTCTTTCCCGCGCCGGAGGACCCGGTCTTCGTCGACTCGCCTCCGCCCGGAGCCCCGCCGGGGATATCCTTGATGCCGAGCTTCGACTTGAGGATCTCGACGGCGGCCTCCTTGTCGAGCATGGCGGTGATCTTCAGGTTGCGCACCGAGAAGCGCAGGCCGCCCCACTGGAAGCCGGGGAAACCGGACCGCCCCTCCTTGACGATGGCGCGGCTGGCGGCGTACTGCCCCTCGTCCTTGCCGTAGTTGTAATAGACGTTGACGACCTGGTAGTTCTCGCGCTTCTCATCCGGCGTGACCTCGATGCGCATCGGCACGGTGCCGACCTTCTTGAACCAGGTGTTCGGGTCGCGCTGCCACGCCTTGTTGGCGATCGCTCCGAGCGGCTTGGTGATCTTGCTCGAGTTGCGCGCCCAGATGGTGATGAAGTTCGAGCCCAGCGCCACGATGCCGTCCTTGGGGTCGGCGAAGATGATCGCGCTCATCTGCGCGCCGACGTTCATGCGGTCGAGGTCGAAGAGATAGTCGAACGTCATCGGCCCCTTGAGCGGCACGGGGATCAGGATGTACCCCCTGGTGTTGCCGTGGAACACGAAGGGGAGCACCTCCTCCTCCTGCGCCTTCGGCGTGCCGAGATCGGCGAAGCCGGCCAGCAGCGGATCCTCGAACTTGACGTGCTGCGGATTGTGCGGCACCGGGTACACGAGGTCGCTCTTGAACAGCTGCGCGTCGGTGTACTCGATCACCACCTGGCCGGTCGTCGGGTCGTAGCTGCGGATCCCCGCGGCGAGCTTCGAGTAGTTCGCCATCAGGAAGCTCTCGACGTCCGAGAACTCGGGCTGCGGGACGACGCCGACCTCGGGAGTCGAGGTGTCCGCGGCCGGTTGCGGCGTGCCGGAGTCGTCGGCGCCGCTCGAGCCCACGGTCTCCGGCTCGGGGGCCGTCGGGACGCCGGCGTCGAAGCCGCTCCGTCCGGTCTGCGGCGCGGTCGCCACGGCCTGCATGGCGCGGGCCTGGCCGATGGCGCCGGCGTAGGTCTGGGCGGCGAGCTTGAAGTTGGTGTACGCCTGCTGGAAGTTGCCGCCGTTGAGGTCGGCCTCGGCGCTGCGCTCGTACTGCCCCGCGAGCAGCCAGTCCTGCGCCGCGAACTCCTCCGCCTTCGCCTCCTTGGCGTTCGCCTTCTGGTTCAGCATCGCCTCGCGCTCGAGCGTCGCCTTCTCCTTGACGACGCGGTTCGAGTTGGCGAACTCGACGGTCTCCTCGAAGAACTGCGCGGCTCGCTTGAAGGACCGCTCCGCGGCCTTCAGCTTGTTCGCGTCGGTCGAGGCGAGCCCGGCGACCGCCTGATCGTAGATCGTCTTCGCCTCCTTGAACTCGCGCGGAGCGTCGACGTCGGCCTTCGCGGTCTTGGCGGCCTTCTCGGCCTCGTCGGCCGCCTTCTGGGCGGCGAGGGCCGTCTGACGCAGCGAGCTCACCTCGCTCGCCTTCCTCTCGAGGCGGTCGAAGCTGCGCGCCACGAGCTTGAACGCGGTCGTCGCCTTGCCGTCGTCGCCCTGGTCGAGCAACTCCTGGGCGCGCTCGAGCTTTTCCTCCTGCTTCTCGAAGTCAGCGGCGAAGACCTTGTCGGCTCCCGCCTCGCGAGCCGCTTCCATCGCGGTCCTGGCGTCGTCACGGACCGCGTCGACGGAACCCGTGGAGGAGTCGTCGCCTCCGTCTCCCGACGGGCCGCACGATGGCAGCATGGCGAGCAGGAGAACGAGCGACGAGAGGAGGACGACGCCGGCAAGCGGGCGCCTGGACGGGAATCGGTCCCGGATACTCATGATACGGCTCCTTGTGCCGCGCGGGCACGGTGATCGATCGGGGTGCCGGCCGGATGGCCCGGTCGCCGGCGATCCGCGTTTCGGGCGCTGATCTTATCAGAAGTTATAGCGATTATAAACGGCGCGGCCGAAATTGTAAGGCCCGTGGGCGGGCCGTCACCGCCAGCCGCTCACGCCACCATTCCGACGGCCCCGACGGCCCCGCCGGTCACGAGGAGCCGTTCGAGCCCGCTCCCCCCTCCCGGAAGATCCCCATCGCCTTGAACTTGGCGTACCGCTGCCGGATCCTCTCGTCGGCGTCGAGGCGGCGCAGCTCCTCGAGGTGCCGCAGCACCGCCTCCTTGACGTTGGCGGCCGACGCGGCGTGGTCGCGGTGCGCGCCGCCGAGGGGCTCGGAAACGATCTCGTCGATGATGCCGAAGCGACGCAGATCCTCCGCCGTCAGCTTCAGGGTCTCCGCGGCGCGCTCCTTGTACTCCGCCAGCTTCCAGAGGATCGCGGCGCAGCCCTCCGGCGAGATCACCGAGTAGTACGCGTGCTCGAGCATCAGCAGGCGATCCGCGACGCCGATGCCGAGCGCGCCGCCGCTGCCGCCCTCGCCGATGACCACGCTGATGATCGGCACGCGGATCACGGACATCTCCATCAGGTTGCGCGCGATGACAAACGCCTGGCCGCGCTCCTCGGCGCCCATGCCCGGATAGGCTCCCGGCGTGTTGATCAGCGTCAGGATCGGAATCTGGAACTTCTCGGCGACGCGCATGCGGAGAAGCGCCTTGCGATAGCCCTCCGGGTGAGGACACCCGAAGTTGCACGCGAGCTTCTCGGTGGTGTCCTTTCCCTTGCGGTGGGCGACGATCATCATGCGCTCGCCGTCGAGCCGTCCGAGCGCCGTCATGATCGCCGGATCGTCGCGGTAGGCCCGGTCTCCGAAGAGCTCGATGACGTCATCGAAGAGGAGACGGACGTAATCGGTCGACAGCGGCCGCTCGGGGTGTCTCGCGACCTGGACCTTCTGCCACGGCGTCAGCTTCGAGTAGATCGCGCGCTTCTTCTCGTTGAGGCGGTCGGTGAGCTGGGCGATCTGATCGGAGAGGTCGACGTTGGTCGACACCGAGAAGCTGCGCAGCTCCTCGATCTTGTTCTCGAGCTCGAGGATCGGCCCCTCGAAATCCAGCGTCGCGAGTCGAGTGCTCGGCGGCATCCGGAACCCCCTGTGCGCATTCCCTCGGCGGACCCGCCGACCCGCGCTGCGCCAGCACGGGGGGAGGGTCGCTCCACCCGGGGGGAATTGTAGGGAAAGAGGGGTGGGAATGCCAGCGCCCGGAAGGCTCGATGACCGATGACCGATGCCGATTCCGACTCCGATGACCGATTCCGACCCCAACGTTGCAAAAACTCGTCCTCGTCCTCGTCCTCGTCCTCGAAGGCTCCAGTTGCGGAATCCGATGACCGACTCCGATACCGATGACCGATACCGACTCCGACTCCGATGACCGAGTTCGACGCCGAGCTCCCCAATCTGCGTAATCTGCGCAATCTGCGGACCGTTCCTCCTCCAATCTGCGTCATCCGCGGACCGTTCACAGGACCGACAGCCATTCCCGGACCGCACTTGCCGCCCGGCCCTCCGCGGTGTATCTTCTGCGCCTGGTACGGGCGCCACGGACGAAAGAAGTGAGAGACGGCACGAGACGACGGTTTTCATGGAAAGCGTGACCGCCCGAGAGATCCTCACTTTCGACGACCTCCAGCCCCACCTCCTGCTCAAGAACGGCAACTTCCTCTACAAGGTGCCCTTCCGCGACGGCGAGGCCGTGCTCAAGGTCTACTACGACTCCCGGTCGCCGCTCGTCCGGCTGCAGAAGAGCGTGGCCAATATCCTCGGGGGCCAGACGTCGTACCAGCCGCGGACGCGGCGTCGTGTCGAGCTCGAGTGCATCCGACTGTGGGCCGAGCACGGCTTTCGCGTCTTCGAGGTGTACGAGGATGTCGAGGTGCGCGCGCCGGGGTGTCCGCCCGGCGGCTACCGGCTCTTCGAGTACGTCGACGCGCCGCGCCTGATCCACCTGCTGCTCGACGAGTCGTCCCCGGCGGAGGAGCGCCTCGCGCTGTGGCGGCGCTTTCTGCCGGAGTGGAGCCGGCGGCACGAGCTGGCGATCTCGCTTCGCGAGCCGCGGCTCGTTCACGAGAACGGCGACTGCAAGCACGTCTTCGTTCTCGATGACGGCGACTTCCTCTGGTTCGACTTCGAGATGGTTTACCGGAGCCGCGACCGTGTCGAGTACCACGTCGCGCACGAGATCCTGCAGTATCTCTGGCAGGTGATGCGCAAGATGACGCCCGAATTCTCGGCGCGGTTCGTCGACGCCACGGTCGAGCACTACCCGGCCCGCGAGCGGCTGGAGTCGGTGTATCGGTATTTCTTCCGGCATCCCAACCCGATCCAGCGCACGCTCCGGTGGCTCGACCGCTTCAGAACGCGCGCGCGAAAGCCGACGAGCAAATACAACGTCGCCAGGAGGCTGAAGAAGGCCCTCGACCGGAGCCGGAGATCGTGACCGAGGACGTGATCGCCCAGATTCCCCGCTGCACCCCGCTCAAGACCAGCCGGAACCGCCGCGGGAACGTCCTCCTGAAGTACGATCACGACGAGGGCACGCGCGTCCTCAAGCTCTACCGCGGACGCGGGACGCTGCTGCGGGACATCCTCTCGAACCTCTCGCATCGCGTCCTCGAGCGCAAGACCGGCACGCTGCCAGGGAGCCGTCGCGCCACCGAGCTCCGGCACCTGAAGAGCTGGTCGCGGCGGGGATTCGATGTCTTCCGTCATTTCGAGGCGCCGCTCCCCGAGGGTATCGAGCCGCCCGCGCTCTGGCTCGAGTACTGCCCGGGCCACACGCTCGCCAGGACGTTGCGCGACCCGGAGACGCCGCTCGAGGAGAAGCTCGACCTGGTGACTCGCCTCGCCTCCGAGTCCTGCCCGCGCCACGGCATCGCTCTCGCCGAGCGCGACATCCACCTCGTGCAGGAGCACGCCACCGCGAAGCACATCCTGGTCGCCGGCGATCGGCTGATCACCTTCGACTTCGAGGGCGGCTTTCTCCCCGGCTTCTCGATCCGCGAGGCCCTCGCCCAGGAGCTCGGCGGCACGCTGCGCTCGCTCGCCAAGTTCGGCGGCGCGCTCCGGGACGTGCTCCACGACGCGTTCATCGAGGGCTACGAGGACCGCGCCATGCTGCGCACCATCGTGGCGTGGGGCGTCCACGGCGGCGGCATCTACCGGCGGGTCAGGCGGTGGTACGACCGCCACAGGAGACCGGAGAACACCAAGGCGGGCAGTCTCGAGCGGGTTTTGGCGGTTCTGGCGTAGCCGGCGTTGGTGGGATTCCGAGGCCGACGCCGACGCCGATTCCGATGACCGACTCCGACTCCGACTCCGACTTCCGATACCGATTCCGACTCCGATTCCGATTCGGACTCCGACCCCAACGTTGCAAAAACCCGTACCCGTACCCGTCCCCGTTCCCGTGCCCGTACCCGTCCTCGAAGGCTCTGGTTGCGGAGTCCGATGGCCGATACCGACTCCGATACCGATTCCGACTCCGATGTCCGATTCCGATGACCGATTCCGACTCCGACTCGATGCGCGGGGTTTCCTGTGCGGCGGGGGGCGGCGGCGTCGCTCGGTCGAGTGTACCCGGTACTCGGTCGAGTCAAGA
>JBFFXF010000224.1:0-12681 GCA_041569895.1 Planctomycetota bacterium
GATGATCGACCCGCCCCGCGAGGAGGTGCCCGCGGCGGTCGAGACATGTCGGCGAGCCGGCATCCGGCCGCTGATGATCACCGGCGACCACCCGCAGACCGCGCTCGCGATCGCGCGCGAGCTCGGGATCGCGGGCGAGAGCGATCGCGTCGTCAGCGGGACCGATCTCGACGCGATGTCCGACGAGGACCTCGGCGGGGCGCTCGGGTGCGGCAGCGTCTTCGCCCGTGTGTCGGCGGGGCACAAGCTGCGCATCGTGCGCGCGTTGAAGCATCGCCGTGACGTCGTCGCGATGACCGGCGACGGCGTCAACGATGCACCCGCGGTCAAGGCCGCCGACATCGGCATCGCGATGGGAATCACCGGGACGGACGTGACGCGCGAGGCGTCCGACATGGTGCTCACCGACGACAACTTCGCCTCGATCGTCAACGCCGTCGAGGAGGGACGCGGAATCTTCGAGAACATCCGGAAGTTCGTGAACTACCTCCTCGCCTGCAACGCGGGCGAGGTGCTCTTCATGCTGATCGCGACGGTGGCCGGGCTGCCGCCGCCGCTCCTGCCGGTGCAGATCCTCTGGATCAACCTCGTCACCGACAGCTTTCCGGCGCTCGCCCTCGCCATGGAGCCGCCCGATCCGGATCTGATGGACCGCGGCCCGCGCCCGGCCTCCGCGCCGGTGATCGGTCGCGATGCCGGTGTGCGAATCGTGCTCCACGGACTGCTCGTCGCTCTCGCGGGGCTCGCTGGCTTCGTGCTGTGCGGCGGCGCGAGCGAGGACGGCCTGACACGTGCGCGCACCGTGGCCTTCAGCGTGGTGGCGTTTTCGCAGGTGTTCTACGCGCTCTCCTGCCGGAGTCGGGCGCCGATCGCGCGGATCGGACTGCTGTCGAACCCGTACGCGCTCGGCGCGCTCGCGCTGTCCACGGGGCTCCAGCTCACCGTCGTGACTCTCGGTCCCGCGCGAGCGGCATTCGAGGTGTCGGCGCTCGCGCTCGGCGACTGGCTCGTCGTCGCGATCCTCTCCGTGTCCCCGTTCGTCGTCGTCGAGGTCTGGAAAACCGTGCGGACGGGGCGGATTTTTTCGACGGGCGGGGGAAATGACGCGGCCACCGGTCCGGGCAGGGCGTGACGCGCCGGGCCGGACGTGGGAACGGAGTTTGCACTCTCCCAACAACGGTGGAGGTGGGGACGGGCGAGCGCAGGAAAAGGGGACCGGGAAAAGACCGGAGAGCCGACATGAAGATCGAACGGATCGTCGTCAGCACGGACCTCTCCGAGGCATCGCGGCATGCGTTCCCGGTCGCCGCCTCGCTCGCCCGGCATTTCAAGTCGCGGCTCACCGTGGTCCACGTCACCGACTTCCCGCAGGTCGGCCCCGAGGGGCTCGCTCCCGGCAGCCTGATCGTCGGCGACCGCGACGTCGAGCAGTACCTCGAGGGCCTCGAGCGAGACCTCGCGGAGCTCGTCGATGCCGACGCGGTGTTCGAGGGGCTCGGCGTCGAGCGACACCTCGTCCGGAATGCCACGCTCGACGCGTACCGCGAGTTCCTGGTCGCCACGCGCGCGGATCTCGTCGTTCTCGCGACGCACGGCCGCACCGGTGTCTCGCGGATGCTGCTCGGAAGCTTCGCCGAGCGCTTCCTCAGGTACGCGCCGTGTCCGGCGCTCGTGTGCAGGCGGACGGCGAGTAGCGCTCCGGCGGAGGGGTTCGCCCCGCGTCGCATCCTCGCGCCGACCGACTTCTCGCCGAACAGCCGTCCGGCGCTCGAGTGGGCGTCGGGTCTGGCCCGGAGCTTCGGCGCGCAGGCACGGCTGTTCCACGTCATCGAGTACGAGCCCGGGCTCTACGGACTGAGCCGCGATATCTCGGGGACGTGGCACGAGTACGAGGAGCGAGTGACGCAGGATTTCATGGCGCGATTCCGTGAGTTCGTCGAGCAGGAGAGCGAGGGATTCAGCGCGGACATGTCGATCCGCAAGGGCCGTCCGATCGATCGCATTCTCGAGGAGGTGGGGGAGTTCGGCGCCGACCTCGTGGTGGTCGGCACGCACGGGCGCACGGGCTGGGACCGCTTCCTGCTCGGCAGCACGGCCGAGCAGGTCGTGCGCCGGGCACCGTGCCCCGTGCTCGTTGTCAGGGGACCCGAGGACGCGTACCATGCAGGGGAGGATCCGGGTGGGTCGTGAATCGACCGACTACAGGGAGCGCGTGACCGTGACACCGGAGCCGATCTTCGACGCCGGCGACGAGGATTTCGAGCAGCGCGTCCTCGAGCGCTCGCGAACGACGCCGGTGATCGTCGATTTCCAGGCGGACTGGTGCGGCCCGTGTCGCGTGCTCGGCCCGCTGCTGGAGCGGGTTGTCCGGGAGAGCGACGGGCGCGTCGAGCTGGCGCGTGTCGACGTCGACCGCGCCCCGGCTCTCGCCACCGCCCGGAGGGTCACGTCGATCCCGCTGGTCATCGGGTTCCGCGACGGCAAGGCGATCGCCGAGTTCACCGGTGTCCGCACCGAGACCGAGATCCGCGAGTTCGTCGAGGGCCTGCTGCCGACCGAGGGCGATCTCCTGGTCCGCGACGCGGCCGCCGTCGAGGAGACCGACCCGGCCCGGGCCGCGCAGCTGTATCGCGACGCGCTCGCCGCCCAGGAGGGACACCCCCGCGCGCTCATCGGCCTGGCGCGCGTCCTCCTCGCCCGCGGCGAGAACGACGAGGCGGGCGAGATTCTCGAACGAATGTGGCCGGGAGGAGACGAACGCGACGAGGTCGAGCGCCTGCAGGGCGTGCTCTTCGTCCGGCGCAAGGCGTCCCTCTTCGACGACGAGGCGAGCATACGCGCTCGCGTCGCGGAGAACCCGTCCGACCCGGAGCGCCGCTACGAGCTCGGCTGCGTCCTCGCCGCCGCCGGACGATACCGTGAGTCCCTCGAGGAGCTTCTCGCCGCCGTCGAGCTCGACCGCCAGTTCGCGCGGGAGAAGGTGCGGGAGGCGATGGTGAAGATCTTCGCCATCGTGGGGCATCGGGATGAGCTGGCGGAGGAGTTTCGGGGCAAACTGACCCGGGTTTTGTACTGACCTTCGTCCCCGTCCCCGTTCCCGTTCCCGTTCCCGTTCCCGTGCCCGTTCCCGTGACCGTGACGGATGCCGACTCCGATGACCGATACCGACTCCGACCCCGACTCCGATTCCGATGACCGATACCGATACCCGCCGTGTACGAGGACGAGGACGAGAGGGGTCCGATTCAGCTCGGCGAGATTCGCATCCCTCCTTCACCCTTTCACATACTCCCGCTCCTCGTCGCTCAGCTCTTCTCGCCTCTCGAGCTGGTGCTCGAGGACCTTCTCGTCCGCCTCTGACGGGTCGTTTCGGGCGCTGGCTCGTTGCGCAATGCGGCGGCGGAGCTCGGTCGTCGGGGTCCTGACGTCGAGGATCTCGAAGGGGACGTCGAGCTGCTCGGCGAGTGACACGAAGCGCTGCCGCTGGGCGCGTCGCAGGAAGGCGGCGTCGACGATCACCGGGAAGCCCGCCTGCAATGTCTGCCGGGCGATCTCGGCGAGTCGCTCGTACGTGCGGTGCGTGGCCTCCGCGGTGTAGATGCCCGAGTCGAGGTCCGACTCGCTCGATTCGTCGGGCGCCAGGCCGTGGATGCGCTTGCGCTCGACGTCCGAGGCGATGCGGATCGCTCCTCGCGCGGCGGCGAGGTGGCGGCTGATGGTCGATTTTCCCGAGCCGGAGAGGCCGTGCGTGATGACGAGCGCCGTGCGCCGCGGCTGCGTCACCTGCCGCGCGAGCTCGACGAGCCGGTCGAAGCGTGAGCGGAGCGTGTCGCGCTCGCCGACTCCCGCCGCATCCTGGCACGCGCGAATCGCCGCGACCTTCGCGCGCACCAGGGCGCGATAGACGACGAAGTACCCGAGGACACGCGGGGCGCTCCAGTCGCCGGTGCGTTCGAGGTAAGCGTTCAGGAACCGCTGCGCGAGGTCGGCGCGCCCCCTCGACATGAAGTCCATCGCCAGGAAGGCGATCTCGCTCGCGACGTCGATCCAGCGGAGGTGCTCGTTGAAGTCGATGCCGTCGAAGATGGTGATCTCGCCGTCGACGAGCACCATGTTCGCCAGATGCATGTCGCCGTGACATTCCCTCACGAACCCGGAGCCCTTGCGGCGGCGGATCTCTTCCTCGAGTCGCCGGTGAGCGTCGGCCGACCACTCCTCGAGATCGTCGATCGCCGCCAGACGGGCCGCGTCCTCGACGACCTCGCGGAGCTGCGAGAAGTTCTCCATGACGTCGCGGCGCGTCACCTCGGGAGAGCCGAAGGGGCTGTCCGCGGCGGCGACCGGGATGCGCCCGTGAAAATCGGCGACGACGCGGCCGAGACGCTCCACGTGCTCCACGGTGAGTCCACCGCGCTCGAGGACGAAGTCGAGCTCGTCGTCGCGCGCGAACTGCCTCATCTTGACGGCGTGCTCGATCGGCGGGCCCTCGCCGTTCACCACGGGTCGCTCGGGAGTGCCGCTGATCGCGACGGCGTCGAGGTAGATCGACGGCGCGAGCCTCCGGTTCAGTCGCAGCTCCTCATCGCAGAAGAAGCGACGCTTCTCCAGCGTCGAGAAGTCGGCGAAGCCGAGATCGACCGGCTTCTTGATCTTGTACGCGATCGACCCCGTGAGTAGCACCCACGAGATGTGCGTCTCGACCACCTCGATCTCGTCGACGTCGTGGTCGAAGCCGTGACCGCTCGCCAGCGTCTGGATCAGCCGGCGCTCCGCGTCCACGGATTCACGCCCTCCACGTCTGCAGGATGTACATGTAGTTGGCGCGCTCGTAGGCCAGCGGATCGGGGCAGCGCGACAGATTCATGCTGCCGAGCATCTGTCGCAGCGACTCGTACTCGTGCTCCTCGAGCCACGCCGCGACTCCGTCGCGCACCGATCGCAGGTGCTCCGGCCCGCGAGACAGCAGCGCGGAGACCATCTGCACGCCGCTCGCGCCCGCCATCACCGACTTGACCGCGTCGAGCGCCGTGTGCACGCCCCCGCTGACGGCCAGCGAGGCGCCCACCGTGCCCGAGAGGATCGCCAGCCAGCGCAGTCGCAGCCGCAGCTCGAGCGGCGAGGAGAGCGCAAGCGTGCGATTCACCTCGAGCTCCTCGACGTCGATATCGGGCTGGTAGAACCGGTTGAAGAGCACCAGTCCGTCGGCGCCGGACGACGTCAGCTCGGCCGCGAAGTGGCTCAGCGACGTGAAGAACGGCGACAGTTTGACGGCGACCGGGATCTGCACGGTGCGCTTCACCTCTGACACGATCTCGATGAAGCGACGCTCGATCGCGTCCGAGGTGTCGACGGGATCGGTGGCGAGGTGGTAGAGGTTGAGCTCGAGCGCGTCCGCGCCGGCCTCCTCGATGAGGCGCGCGTAGTCGAGCCAGCCGCCCGGCGTCACCCCGTTGAGCGAGCCGATCACCGGCATGTCGACCGCTCGCTTGACGCGCCGCACGTGCTCGAGGTACTCGTCCGGGCCGAGCGCGAAGTCGTCGGTCGCCGGGAAGAACGTCTGCGCCTCGGGGTTCGAGTCCGAATGCGCCTCGATGAACGCCGTGGCGCCCCGGGCGTCTCCCTCGATCTGCTCCTCGAAGAGAGAGCGCAGGACGATCGCCGCCGCCCCCGCGTCCTCGAGTCGGCGCACCGTGTCGAGCTCGTCGGCGAGCGGCGAGGCGCCGGCCATCAGGGGGTGCGGCAGCTCGAGTCCGAGATAGCTGATCGACAGATCCATCAGGCTTCTCCCCCGTTCCCGTTCCCGTTCCCGTTCCCGTACCCGTACCCGGTCCCGGTCCCGGTCAGATCACTTCGCATCATTCTCCCTCCCATCCCCGTCGCCGCCAACCGGCACCGTCACCCCCGCCAGTTGCTGGTAGACGGCGAAGCGTTGCTCTGCCAGGCGCTGCGCCTTCTCGAGGAGTCGCCGAAAACGCTTCGGGTCCTGCTTCTCGACCATGCGGAAGCGGGCCTCGTTCATCAGGTACTCGCGGGCCGAGGTGCGGCGGCGCGACTCGAGCTTCAACGGCGGCGCGCCGGCGGCGACGTTGCGCGGATCGAAGCGGTAGAGCGGCCAGATGCCCGAATCGACGGCGAGCTTCTGCTGCGCCGGCCCCTGGGCCATGTCGTATCCGTGCGCGATGCAGTGGCTGTAGGCGATGATCAACGACGGGCCCGGGTAGGACTCCGCCTCGCGGAAGACCTGGACCGTCTGGCTGTCGCGCGCGCCGTACGCGACGTTTCCGACGTAGACGTGGCCGTAGCTCATCGCGATCAGTCCGAGGTCCTTCTTGCCGACCTCCTTGCCATCGATCGCGAACTTCGCCGCAGCGCCGAGCGGTGTCGCCTTTGATTGCTGGCCGCCGGTGTTCGAGTAGACCTCGGTGTCGAGCACGAGGATGTTGACGTCACGTCGCATCGAGAGCACGTGGTCGAGCCCGCCGAAGCCGATGTCGTACGCCCATCCGTCGCCGCCGACGAGCCACACGCTGCGGCGGACGAGGAAGTCCGCGAGCGCGCCGACGGTCCGGGCGTCGGTCTCGTCGAGCCTGTCGAGGCGCGTTATCAGGGAGGCCACGCGCCGCCGTTGCTCGGCGATCTCGCGCTCCGTCGATTGCTTCGCTTCCAGGAGCCTCCTGACGAGCTCCTCACCGAGCGCCGTCGCGTTGCGCGTCAGGACGGCGGCCAGAGTATCACGGTGCTTGTCGACTGCGAGCCGGAAGCCGAGACCGAACTCGGCGTTGTCCTCGAACAGCGAGTTCGACCAGGCCGGTCCGCGGCCGTCGGCGTCGGTCGCGTAAGGCGTCGTCGGCAGATTGCCGCCGTAGATCGACGAGCACCCGGTCGCGTTGGCGATCAGCGCGCGATCGCCGAAGAGCTGCGTCAGGAGCTTCACGTAGGGCGTCTCGCCGCACCCCGCGCAGGCGCCCGAGTACTCGAAGAGCGGATCGAGAAGCTGCGTCCCGCGCACGTCGGGCTTGACCGCGGAGCGGTCGACCGCGGGCAGATCGAGGAAGAAACGGTAGTTGTCGCGCTCGCGCGCGAGCACCGGCTCGCGCAGCTTCATGTCGATCGCCTTGTGACGCGGATTCGACTTGTCCTTTGCCGGGCAGACCACGACGCAGGCCCGGCAGCCGGTGCAGTCGTCCGGCGCGACCTGGATGGTGTACGCGAAGCCCTCGAACTCGGGGATGGCGCTCTTCGCCGACAGGAACTCCGCGGGCGCGCGCGAGACGTGCACGGGATCGTAGACGCGCGCCCGGATCGCCGCGTGCGGGCACACGAACGCGCACTTGTTGCACTGAATGCAGATCGACGGGTCCCAGAGCGGGATCTCGTGGGCGACGCCGCGCCTCTCCCAGCGGGTGGTCCCCGTGGGCCACGTGCCGTCGGGCGGGAAGGCGCTCACCGGAAGGAGGTCTCCCTTTCCCGAGAGCATCAGCGCCGTCACGCGCTTGACGAAGCTCGGCGCGTCCTCCGGCACGATCGGCGGACGACGGCGGTCGGTGGTCACGGCGTCCGGCACCGTCACGCGGTGGAGATGGTCGACGGTGCTGTCGACCGCCGCGCAGTTGCGTCGAACGATCTCCTCGCCCTTCCGGCCGTACGCCTTCGAGATCGCCGCCTTGATGCGGGAGATCGCCTCGTCGCGTGGCAGTACACCCGAGATCGTGAAGAAGCACGTCTGCATGATGGTGTTGATCCGCCCGCCCATGCCGGTCTCGCGCGCGACCCGATACGCGTCGATGACCCAGAGCTCGATCTGCTTCTCGACGATCGACTCCTGCACCTCGAGCGGCAGGTGGTCCCAGACCGCATCGGGCCCGTAGGGAGAGTTCAGCAGAAAGACCGCGCCGGGCGCGGCATCCTCGAGCACGTCGAGCTTCTCGAGGAAGTTGAACTGGTGGCATGCCACGAACCGCGCGCCGCGGACGAGGTATGTCGACCGGATCGGTCGCGGCCCGAAGCGCAGGTGCGAGATGGTCACCGCGCCGGCCTTCTTGGAGTCGTAGACGAAGTAGCCCTGCGCGTGGTTCGGCGTCTCCTCGCCGATGATCTTGATCGAGCTCTTGTTGGCGCTCACCGTGCCGTCGGAGCCGAGCCCGAAGAAGATGGCGCCGAAGACGTCCTCGTCCCCGGTGTCGATCTCCTCCCCGGCGGGCAGCGACGTGTGAGTCACGTCGTCGACGATGCCGACCGTGAAGTGGTTTCGCGGCTCGGCGCGCTTCAGGTCGTCGAGGACCACCTTGACCATCGCCGGCGTGAACTCCTTCGACGACAGCCCGTAGCGGCCTCCGACGATGCGCGGCTCCTCGGAGAAGCGCGACAGCCCGCGGTCGCGCGCCTCGCGCAGCGCCGTGACCACGTCGACGTAGAGCGGCTCGCCGACCGCGCCGGGCTCCTTGGTGCGGTCGAGCACCGAGATGGCGCGCACCGTCGCGGGCAGCGCGCGGACGAGACCCTCGATCGAGAATGGGCGATAGAGCCGCACCTTGACGACTCCGACACGCTCGCCGCGCTCGACGAGGCGCTCGACGGTCTCGTGCGCCGTCTCCGCGGCCGAGCCCATGAGGACCACGACGCGCTCGGCCTCCGGGTGTCCGACGTAGTCGAAGAGGTCATACGCGCGGCCGGTGAGCGCGCCGAAGCGCTCCATCACGCCGCGCACGACGCTCGCGCACGCGTCATAGTAGCGATTGCACGCCTCGCGGGCCTGGAAGAACGTGTCGGGGTTCTGGGCGGTGCCGCGGATCACGGGTTGCTCCGGCGACAGCGCCCGGGCGCGGTGCAGCTCGATGAGCTCGTCGCGGACCATCGCCCTGATGTTGGCGTCGGAGAGCTCCTCGATCCGAGCGATCTCGTGTGACGTGCGGAAGCCGTCGAAGAAGTGCAGGAACGGGACGCGACTGTCGAGAGTCGCGGCGTGTCCGATGCACGCCAGGTCCTGCGCCTCCTGCACCGAGCCGGACGCGAGCAGCGCGAACCCGGTCTGGCGGCAGGCCATGACGTCCGAGTGATCGCAGAAGATCGACAGCGCGTGCGTCGCCACCGTGCGCGCCGACACGTGTATGCAGCACGACGTCAGCTCTCCCGCGATCTTGTACATGTTGGGGATCATCAGGAGCAGCCCCTGCGACGCAGTGAACGTCGTCGTCAGGGAACCGACCTGGAGCGACCCGTGCACGGCCCCGGCGGCGCCGCCCTCCGACTGCATCTCGACGACGTCGGGCACGGTGCCCCAGGCGTTCGGGCGACGCTCGCTCGCCCAGCTGTCCGCCGACTCGCCCATCGGCGAGGACGGCGTGATCGGGTAGATCGCAATGACCTCGCTGGCGCGATAGGCGACCGACGCGACGGCCTCATTGCCGTCGACGGTGACCGAGCTGGCGGCTGGCATCGGGACTCCCGGCTACCGGACGCCCGATGGCGTGCCGCTGCGATGGCTGCGGTCGTCGCGGAAGGGCGTCCAGTGCCGCCAGCGCGATCCCTCTCCCCAGATCTCCGCGATGAAGTCCGGATCCTCGAAGGGCCGGATCAGATCGAGCGTCGTGACGATGCCGACCAGACGCTTCCCCTCGACCACGGGCACTCTGTGGATGTGGTGCGTGCGCAGGATCTTCGTGACCGTCGACAGGTCGGTGTCGGGGGTCACCGTGTGCAGCCGGACCTTCATGATCTCCTTGACCTTCTTCGAGCGCAGTCGCTCGTCGAGATTCTTGTAGTAATTCCGGTGCTCGGTGAGCCCCTTGTGGACCAGCTCGATGATGTCGCGCTGCGACACCAGCCCGACGAGCTCGTCAGCTTCGTTGACGACCGGCGCGCCGGAGATTCCATGCTCGACGAGCATGCGCTCGAGATCGTCGACCGACGTCTCGGGTCGTACCGTGAAAAGCTCTCCGTGGCGCATGACATTGCGCGCCTTGAGTGTCACCGCCATGATTCAGGACCTCCTTCCGGGGGTGCTGCCTTCGAGTGTTCTTTTGACTCTCCCCCGAGTCCACGGTGCAATCGACGTTCCAAGCAGGATGGCGGCGCTCCGCCGGGGTCCCCGGGGTGGCGCACGCGCGGGAGGGTGGAAAATACCGCGTTTCGGGGAAAAATACGCGAAACGCGTGGCGCGGTGCCGCCGCGCTTTCCCCTCCGGCCCCGCCGGAACACGAGTTGCGGGGAGCCCTGGAGTGACGAGAGTCGTGGTGACGCCGGCTCGTGCCGGCGTCGGAAAGGAATCGAGCAATGGCCGAGTCGAAGAAGAAGAAGTCCACGAAGCAGAAGACGGCGAAGACGACGACGAAGCAGCGCAAGGGGAGCTCGGCGATCGTCGCCGTGCTGGCGGAGAGCGGCTTCTTCGCCGGGCTCGATGACACGCACGTCGCGGCGCTCGCCGACGCCGCCAGCCCGCTCGAGGCGGATCGCGAGCACTACCTCTTCCGGCAGGATACGCGCGCCGACACGTTCTATCTCATTCTCGAGGGCGAGGTGTCGGTCGAGGTGCCGGCGGTCTTCGGGCAGCCGCTCGTGCTCCAGACGCTCGGCGGCGGAGAGGTGCTCGGCTGGTCATGGCTCTTCGAGCCGCACCGGTGGCATTTCGACGCGAGGGCCGTGGTGCCGACACGTGCGCTGTCGTTCGACGGCGAGGCGCTCCGGCAGTGGTGCGAGAAGGACGCGGCGTTCGGCTATGCGATCATGAAGCTGTTCGCGCGGTTGATGAAGGAGCGTCTCGAGGCCGCGCGGTTGAAGATCATGGAAGAACGGGGTCCGGTATGAGACCGAGGCGACGACGATTCGGCACGCGGATCGCCCCGTGGCTCGCCTGTGTTCTCGTGACGCTGCTGGCGACGGCGTGCCGGCGCGGTGAGATTGCGCCCGAGCCTGCCGGAGGCGGGTCACCCAAGACGATCGAGCACCTGATGCAGCGCGGTCTGAAGCCGCACCGCGCGGGGATCATGGAGCTCCTGCGGATCGAGCCCTCCGCGGACGAGGACTGGCGGAGTCTCGAGGCGCACGCGACCGTGCTGCACGACTCGAGCTTCGAGCTGATGCAGACGGAGGTCTACACGCAGCGGGACCCGTACCCCGATCCGGTGTGGACCCTGGCGGCCTCGAACCTCAACCGCAGGAGTCGCGAGCTGCTGCAGTCGATCGAGACAAAAGACCTGCCGGCGGCGCAGAGCGCGCTCCGCGGCATCGGCGAGACATGCGGCGCCTGTCACCGAGAATGCACCGCGCCGTGAGTACAGGGCAGCCGATGTCCGACGGCGTGTCAGATCGTGCCATCCGCCACCAGCCGAACGATGTCCGTCGAGGAGACGATGCCGATCAGCTCGCCCCCCTTGGTCACGAGGACCCTGTGCACACGGTTGTCGATCAGCGTTCGGGCGACCTCGTTGACGGCCAGCTCGGGCGGCACGGTGATCAGATCCTTGATCATCACGTCACCAACGGTCAGCGTGTCGACCCGCGTGCCGACGCGCTCCGCGACGTCCTCGAGACTCTCGAGGGGATCCTCCTCGATGTCCGTGTGGACCCGGTAGTAGTCCGCGACCACTTCCGAGAGGCTCTGCTCGACGCACAGGGCGCGGATCACGTCGCTGCGCGACACCGTTCCGACGAGCTTGCCGTCTTCGACGACGGGGAAGCCGCTGACGTGCGCGTCGAGGAAGGCGCGTTCGAGATCCGGCAGCCTCATGTCGGGTTCGACGACGCGGACGTCCTTCGCCATGATGTCCCGCGCCTTGAGCATTGAAATCCTCCTGTTCACGCACGTCAGACCGACGTTCTGGCGCCCGGGAGCTCCTGTCGCACGACATCGCCGATGGCGGCGAACTCGTCGGCAAGCAGCTTCAGGACGTCGTCGAGACTGACGATGCCAACGAGCTTGCTGTTCCCGTCAACGATGGGCAAACGGCGCGAGGCGTTCAACCGCATCGTGGCGAGCGCCTCCTCGATCGGCCGATCCTCCGCTATCCAGGTCGGCTCACGTGTCATCACGTCCCTCACCTTGACCTGCCGGGCGTCCTTGCCGGTGGCGACGACTCTGAGGACGACGTCCCGATCGGTGAGGATCCCGATCGGCTCGTCCGTGTCGTCCGTGACGACGAGCGTTCCGACGCTCCGCTGCAGCATGCGCTTGGCGGCCGACTGGACACTCTCGTCGGGCTTGGCGACGTCGACGCGTCTCTGGCAGATTCTCCCGACCGACATGGGTATGCCTCCGACTCCAGGTCCTCGTGGGGTCGTGGGCGTCGGCGTCTCACACTCGAAACCCGACGCCACGGTGCCACATGGTGTCTCGCTTCGCAACCGCCCGGTTGCGGCCACCGGATGGTGTGCAAACGAGCGGCCAAAGTGTCAGCAGGGGACCTCCGGACGCGCGTCTGTCATCGCGGTCAGTTTTCGGTACGATGCGACGCCGAAGGCGGCGCCGCCGCCAGTTCCGTTCATTGCTGCTGGAGCACGATCTCATGAGAATCGTCCTCGCGGTCGACGGCTCGACGCACTCGCGCGCGACGACGGCGTTCATCGGGCGTCTGCCGCTTCCCGAGTCGACCGAGGTGACCGTCACGACCGTCATCGATGACCCCGCGCGGCTCGGCATTCCCGACCCGACGGGCACCGACAAGCTCGCGGAGATCCGCGAGCTGA
>JBFFXF010000225.1:0-12671 GCA_041569895.1 Planctomycetota bacterium
CGATGGCGCGGTCGCCAAAGATGAACCTCGGGCCACCGAAACGGCTCCCGAACGCGAACTCATCCCGCGCCGCCCCTCGTCCTCGTCCTCGTACCCGTACCCGTACCCGTACCCGTACCCGTTCCCGTGCCCGTTCCCGTGCCCGAAAGCGACCGAGGTCCTCGGAGCGGTCGACGTCGGAGCCGAAACGATCGGGGTAGGGAGCCGAGACGGAGACCAGAGATCAGAGATCAGAGACCAGAGATCAGAGACCAGAGATCAGAGGTCGGAGGTCGGAGGTCAGCGAGATTCACAAAACTCGCCGGACGCCAAGACGGTCACGGTCACGGTCACGGTCACGGCCCACGGTCCACGGTCCACGGTCCACGGTCACGGCACACGGTCACGGTCCACGGTCCACGGCTGCTCGACCCCGCTGGCGAGCTACAACGCCAGAAGACAGCAAGGAAGGCAGGAAGTGCAGGAAGGCAGGAAAGAAGAAACGACGGGACCGGGAAGAGGAGGGGAACGCTCAGTACTCGAAATTGAAATCTGCCGCCATCGCCCCCGCTCCCTTGTAGATGCCCTTCAGGTCGAGCTTGAGCTCCTCGGGGTAGTCCGAGGCGGCGAGGGCGCTTTCGAGGGAGACGAGGTCGCTCTGGTAGAGCGTCTTGAGCGACTGGTTGAAGGTCTGGCAGCCGAAGTACTCGCCTTCCTTGATGACGTTGTAGAGCTCGGTCGTCTTGCCGCCGGCGAGGAGCTCCTTGACGGTCGGCGTGTCGATCATCACCTCGACCGCTGGGAGACGGCCGGGCTCGTTCTTCTTGGGGATCAGGCGCTGCGAGATGACGCCCTTCAGCACCAGCGAGAGCTGCAGGCGGATGAGCGCGTGCTGGTGCGGCGGGAAGTAGTTGATGATGCGCTCGACGGTCTGCGTCGAGTTGACCGTGTGCAGCGTCGACATCACCAGGTGGCCGGTCTCGGCCGCGGAGAGCGCGGTCTCCATGGTCTCGCGGTCGCGCATCTCGCCGATCAGGATGACGTCGGGGCTCTGACGCACGGCGTGCTTCAGCGCGGTGACGAAGTCGGGGGTGTCGATGCCGATCTCGCGCTGGTCGATGACCGACTTGCGGTCCTTGAACATGTACTCGATCGGGTCCTCGACCGTCAGGATGTGACGGTTGAGGTGGTCGTTCATGTAGGAGATCATCGCGGCGAGCGTCGTCGACTTGCCGCTTCCGGTGGTTCCCGTCACCAGCAGCAGGCCGCGGGCCTCGTTGACCAGTCGCTTGAGGACCTTTTCCGGAAGGTGGAGCTCGTCGAACTTCGGCACGTTCCCCTGAATGTGCCGGAAGACGAACGCGATGGTGCCCTTCTGCCGGAAGATGTTGACGCGGAACCGGCCGATGCCGGGGAGCTCGTACGCGACGTCGATGTCGGTCTTGCCGTGGAAGCCCTCGCGCTTCGAGTCCTCGATGATCTCGTAGATCTCCAGAGAGTCCTGCGGCGTGATCTCCTCGGTGTCGAGGAAGTGCACCGTGCCGTCGATGCGCAGCGCCGGGGGGCTGCCGGCCTTGATGAAGAGATCGGAAGACCTCTCGATCACCATCTTCCTGAGCATTTCGTGAAGCTGCATGCAGATCTCTCCTGTGACTCGGCGCGTCTCCGCCGTCCCGCGCCTGTCAGGCGTTGCTCGCGGTCGGACGGTCGCGGCGGGGGCGTCGGAGTTTCCCCTACTTTGATCGGAAGAATCGCCTCGAAAGTGTAGGCGACGACGCGAAAAACGAGCGGCGGTTACCGGTCCTCGGCGGCGGCGTCGAGCCGGGCGAGCGTGTCGTCGACGCGCCGCAGGAGCTCCTGGACTCCCGCGCCCGTTACCGACGAGATCGACGCCACCGGCCTGTCGATCGCCTCGGCCAGCGATTCGGCCAGCTCGCTCGCTTCCTCGGGGGGCATCAGGTCGCACTTCGAGAGCACCACCAGCCGTGGTTTCTCGATGAGCGCCTGGTCGAAGCCGGCGAGCTCGTCCTCGATGATCCGGTAGTGTGACCGGAGCTTCTCGGGGTCGCGCTCCTCCGCCGAGACGAGGTGCACGAGAACGCGCGTGCGCTCGACGTGCCGGAGGAACTCGATGCCGAGTCCGTGTCCGGCGTGGGCGCCCTCGATCAGTCCGGGAATGTCCGCGAAGACGAGCCGGCGCCAGTCGCCGATGTCGGCGATGCCGAGGTGCGGATGGGTGGTCGTGAAGGGGTAGTCGGCGACCTTGGGTCGCGCCGCCGAGATCGACGCGAGGAAGGTCGACTTGCCGGCGTTCGGCAGGCCGACGAGACCGACGTCGGCGAGCAGCTTGAGCTCGAGGTAGAGCTTGCGCTCGACCGCCGGGCCGCCGTCCTCGGCCTCTCGCGGCGTCTGCGATGTCGAGGTCGCGAACGCCTTGTTGCCGCGACCACCATGGCCTCCCTGGGCGACGACGACGCGCTGGCCCTCGGTGGAGAGGTCGGCGAGCAGCGGGCCCTTCTGCGAATCGCGGTCGGCGACGACGAGGCGGACGACGGTGCCGACGGGGACCTCGACGACGAGGTCCTTGCCCTTGCGTCCGTTGCAGTTGCTGCCGCGTCCCGGACGGCCGTTCTCGGCGGCGTAGAGGGAACGCCGCGAGACGTCGAGAAGGGTGGTGAGCTGCGGGGTGGCCTCGAGGACGACGTCGCCGCCCTTGCCCCCGTCGCCCCCATCGGGCCCGCCCCGCGGCACGTACTTCTCGCGGCGGAAGCTGACACAACCCCTGCCGCCGGCGCCGCTGCGGACGTGGATGAAGGCTTCGTCGACGAAAATGAGAGGATCAGCTCTCGGCGGGAACGACGCTGACGCGGCGACGGGTGTCGAACTGAACGCGGCCGTCGACCAGCGAGAAGAGCGTGTAGTCGCGTCCGCGCCCGACGTTCTTGCCGGGGTGGAAGCGAGTGCCGCACTGCCGGACGAGAATCTGCCCGGGCTTCACCCGCTGGCCGCCGAACGCCTTGACCCCGCGATACTGCGGATTGGAGTCGCGTCCGTTCCGTGACGCGCCCTGTCCTTTCTTGTGCGCCATTGGTTATCCCTCGATCTTCTCGATCTGCACGCGGATGTAGGGCTGGCGGTGGCCGACCCGCGACCGCGATCCCTTGCGACGGCGGAACTTCGCGACCAGCAGCTTGTCGCCCTTGACCGGCCCGACGACTCGGGCGCGCACGCGCGCGCCATCGACGGTCGGCGTGCCGATGCGCGTCTCGCCCCCGTCACCGCCGAGGTAGAGCACGTTGTCGAAGTCGATCGACGCGCCTGCCTCGACCTCGCGGTACTGGATATCGAGGGTGTCGCCCTCGGCCACGCGGTACTGGTGCCCCCCGTCGCGAATGACAGCTTCCATGGCGATTCCCGGTCTGTTCTCCCGTCGTCGGCTCTTCAGTTACTCGGCCCGCTCGGCCGCTCACACGTATCGGACGGTGAACTGGTCGCGGGCGAACGACGCGTCGCCTCGCACGACGATCGTCTTCCTCCAGCGCTCCTCGAGACGGCAGATCTCGTGCCGCCGCTCGTTGAGCAGGTACGTCTGCACCGCGGGATGCGCCACCACCTCGGCGGTCTCCTTCCGACGCGTGGCGACTCCGGCGCGCAACTGGCGCAGGATCGCGGCGCCGGTGACACGCGCCGACTTGACGACGCCGAGTCCACGGCAATGCTCGCACGGCTCGAAGAGAGCGCGCTCGACACTGGGCCGGACGCGCTGGCGCGTCATCTCGATGATCCCGAACCTCGAGATCCTCGATACCCAGCACTTCGCGCGATCCCGCTTCAGTGCCGCCTTGAACGCACGCTCCACCTCGCGACGGTTCTTCTCGATCACCATGTCGATGAAGTCGTTGACGATGACTCCACCGAGGTCCCGGAGCCGCAACTGGCGCGCGATCTCCTCGGCAGCCTCGAGGTTCGTCTTCAGCGCCGTGTCCTCCAGGTCGTCCTCTTGCGTGTAACGGCCGGAGTTGACGTCGATGGCGACGAGCGCCTCGGTCTGCTCGATAATCAAGTAACCGCCGCTCGGAAGCGGAACCCGGCGATTGTATATCTTCTCGATCGCGTCTTCAATGCCGAACTTCGAGAACAGCGGCACGTGGCCGCTGTAGAGGCGCGCGCGCCCCTCCCACGACGGCATCACGTCCTTGACGAAGTCCTCGACGCGCCGGAAGGACTCCTCGTCGTTGACGACGATCTCATCGACCTCGGGGCCGCAGATGTCGCGCAGGGCGCGGGTCAGGAGGTCGCTCTCCTCGTAGATGAGGCCCGGTCCGGTGTTGGCGACGGCGCGCTCGCGGATGCCGTCCCAGATCTCGACCAGTTGCCGCAGATCGCGCTCGAGCGTCTCCCGCGGCTTCTCGCGGCCCGCCGTGCGCACGATGTAGCCGAGTCCCCGCGGCGGATCGAGGCTCGAGAGGCTCTCGCGGAGCTTGGCGCGCTCGACGCCGTCCTCGATGCGCTTCGAGACGCCGAAGCGCGACACGCCGGGCATCAGGACGAGGTACTTTCCCGGAATACTGACGTAGGTCGTCAGGCTCGGGCCCTTGGCGCCGATCGAGTCCTTCGACACCTGGACGAGCACCTCCTGGCCGCGACGCAGGATGTTCTGGATCAGCGGGCGGCCGCGCTCTCCGGTGCGCTTCGAGAGGGCGTCGATCGGAATCGACGGGGCGCCGGCGTAGATCGGCAGCACGTCGGAGACGTGCAGGAAGCCGTTGCGACCGACGCCGATCTCCACGAACGCCGCCTGGATGGCGGGCTCGAGGTTGACCACGCGGCCCTTGTAGATGTTGCCGACGTACTTCGCGTCCGCGGTGCGCTCGAAGTGGAGCTCCTCGAGGCGGTCGTTCTCGACGACCACGATGCGGAGCTCCTCGGGGTCCATGGCATCGATGAGGACGCGCCGATCGACGGTGCGCTCCGCGCCGGATTCGGATCGGGTTTCGGTCGCCGTCGACGAGGACGCGGAGGATGACTTCGACGACGACGCCCGTCCGCGACGTCGGCGCCGTCGGGGCGTCTTCGGCTTGACCGGACGCTCGGCGGGCTCCGCCGGGGCGTCATCCGCGGGGGCATCGGCAGCCAGCGCGGTCTCGACCGCCGCAGCCGCGTCGGTCGCGGCGGGCGCATCGGCGGCAACGGCTGCCTCGTCGGGGTCGGCATCGGGCGTCGCGGCGGGCGCCGACTCGCTCGCGCCGGTGGCGGGCTCGCGTCGCTTGCCGCGTCCACGCCGACCACGACGGCGCGAGCGTCGAGGTCCGCCCTCGTCCCTGGTGGAGGCGCCGGCCGGACGCCCCGGTGACGACTCAGCCCCGGGCGCGAGGTCGACGTCGCTCTCGCCGAGCGGCTTCTCCGTCTGGGCTGGTTCCGGGGCTGGCTCCGGGGCTGGTTCCGGGGACTCGGCGACCGGCGTCGCCGACGATCGGTCGGAGCCGGCGCCGTTCGCGTCGCTCTCGGCGTCGATCAGCGTCTCGCCGAACGGCCGCTCTCGCGGTCTCGCGGCGACCTCGCTCGTCTCGCCCGGGAACGACGGAAGTTCTTGAACATTCTCGGCTTCTGATCCCACGCCGGGGGATGTTTCGAGCGCTTCTCGGGGATTCACACGCACCGTCTCGAAGGGGCCAGGACCGCGTGACCGGGTGCGGCGAGCCACGCCGCTCGCCGCGAGCGCCCGAGGGGGCGAAACCCCGCAGCTGCCATCCCGACGCCGGTCCTGACACCAGTCCCGGCGTCACGTCCGACCGTCACAACCGACCGTCCCACGCCATACCCGGGGGCGGGACGCGGGAGCCGGGGTCGCGGGCAGGCCCTGCAAAGAGGTGAATTGTAAGGACGACGCGCGTCGCCATCGAGATGTTTCTGCGCGGGGCGCGCGTCGGGCCCGCTCGGCGACCCGGCCGCTCCCGGAGGCGCACAACGGGGTTGCGCATCCGGGAGCCGCCTTGAGGTCAGTCGGCCGTCGCGTCCTTCTCGTACTTGTTGTAGAAGAAGTCGCGGTGCTTGTGGCTCGACTCGGCGCGACGGAAGATCTCGTTCGCCTCGCGGGCATCCTTCAGAATGTGAGGCGTGATCATGATCAGCAAGCTGCTCACCTGGTTGAACTTCCGCTTCCAGGTGAAGAGGTTGCCGACGATCGGGATGCTCGAGAGGATCGGCACCCGGGAGACGATCTCGCGCTTCTCCTGGGTGTGCAGGCCGCCGATCACCGCGGTGTGGCGGTCCTGGACGCGCATGTAGGTGACCAGCGTCTGCTTCGACTCGCGCGGCAGGTCGATGAAGGACGATGTCTGCGTCCCCTCCTGCTCGAACGAGAAACGCTCGAACCCGGGGACTCCCGTCGACGTCGTTCCCGAGAGCCGCGAGACGTTCGGGATCACCGTCATGTCGATCAGATCCGTGCCGGGGATCACGTGCGGGATGATGAACAGCGTGAAGCCGACGTTGATCGGCGAGCGCTTGTTCTCGTCGATGGCGACGGTGATGTTGCCGTTCTGGTCCTGCTGGATCCGCTGCACGGCGAAGGGCACCGTGTCGCCAACGAAGATCGTCGCCGGCTGGTTGTCCACCACCGTCAGTGTCGGCTCCTGGATGACGCGCGAGTTCTCGTCGTCCTTGAGCAGCCGCAGCACCGAGCGCATCTGGGTGAAGTCGAGGATGCCCAGCGTCTGGAAGTTCTCGGCGAAGTTCTGCAGGTCGCCGACGTCGAACGGATACGTGCCGCCGAAGAGGAAGAGCGGGTCGGTGGCCGTCGAATCGGGCGTCGCGCCGCGGAGGACGACGGTCGGGCCGTCGCGCTCCGGCGTGTCCGCCAGGTCGAATTTGATGCCGTGCTCGAGGATGTCCGTGCTCGCCGTCGAGATGAACTTCACCTCGACGTAGACGAGCGGCGGCTCGACGTCAACCAGCCGGATGATCTGCGCGATCTCGTCGAGCTTCGGCTTGACGTCCTTGATGATGAACGTGTTCGTCTGGCGGTCGTAGTTCAGGGTGCCGTTGTCGGAGAGCGCCCGCTCGAGCGCGACCTTGAGCGTGAACTCGCCTTCCTCGACCTGCGGTGACACGCCGCCGCTGCCCGCACCCGACCCCGATCCGATGTTCCCCGACGCGCCGCTGAAGGCGTACGACGAGACGGTGTGCCCCTCGACGCCGGTGATGTTGGCGCGGAACGGGTCGGTCGGACGGACGTAGCGCAGCGTGAAGTGCCGCGTCTCGAGCTGCTGCGTCAGCGAGGTCGGGTGGACGACGCGGATGATCTCGGTGTTCTCGGTGTCGGCGCGGACGGTGGTGTATCCGTTCGCCTTGACGATGGTGTCGAGCGCATCCTGCCACGGGACATCGCGGAGGCTGAGACTGATCTTTCCCGTCACCTCCTCGGCAATGACGATGTTGGCGCCCGCCTGCTTGGCGAGGAGCTCGAGGACGACGCGGATATCGGCGTCCTGGAACTCCATGCTGATCGACGGCGGCTGGGTGAAGCGAATGTAGTTCGGGCTGACCTCGACGATCTTGCAGTAGGTCTGCCGCGCGATGGCGTCGAGCGCCTCGCGCCAGTCCATGTTCTCGAGCCGGATCGTCACCTGCTCCCTGATCTCGGGATCGGCGATGATGTTGACGCCGACCTTGCGGCTGATGAACTGCAGGATCTCATCGAGATCGCGGTCCCGGACGTCGAGGTTGATCTGTCCGCGGTCCGCGTCGTCTTCGGGCATCTCCGGCACGAGGAGGATGTCACCGCCCGGCTCCTGCTGCGGGTACAGCCCTGCCGTCGGGATCGACAGCAGCAGAGCCGTGGCGAGCGCAATCCTCCAGCCCAGCAGGGCACTCGGTCGCGTACGAGTTCTCATCTTGCCTCCCGGAGTGGAAAGAGTATCCACTTCTCCCTCATGCAAATGAAATCTGATCGCTGTCCGGTCGACCTCGACCCGGCGCGAACGGAATATCTGTTTCGCCTGAACTGGGAGGGTTGACCCGGCAGGGAGGCTCAACCCACGTTCTCATACCCTTCGACGCGTGCCGGGCCACGCCACGCCCGGCCGTCAACCGCCCGCTCGTATCGTCAGTATCGTCGGAAGACGAGCGGGATCTCCTCTCCTTTGTATCGGAAAGTGATTCGGTTGTTCTCGACTTTTTGTACGAGGAATTGGCCGAACTCCTCGCCCTGTCTGTAGATCCTGTTGTTGATGATCGCCTTCTTGGTGCCCGGCGAGATGATGATCCCCTGCACCGTCGGCTTGTTGAAGTTGAACTCCTCGCGGATCTCCGTGCGCTTGATCCAGACCGTGCTCGCGGTGAGGACGCGCTCGGCGACCGGCTTGAAGCGGACGTTCGTGCGCTCCATCTCCTTGGCGAGCTTCTTGATCTCCTCGTGCGTCCCGCGCACGCGGCCGTACTCGCCCTCCTGGAACGCGTCGCGCATGCGCTTGAGCTGGACAAGCGCCTGGTTGTAGTAGAACTTCAGCCGGATGCCCTCGATCTGGGCCTCGAGCTGGTCCATGCGCGACGTCAGCAGCCTGAAGTCGTTGGCGATCTTCGGAATCGTGACGCGCTCCTGCGCCTCGAGGAAGCGACGGAGCTCGACGTAGTTCTCCATCGCCTTGTCCTCGTCCTCGAGCTTGATGAACCAGAGCACGCGGTCGTACGCCTTGCGGGCGTCGCTCAGCAGCCTCTGCTGCTCCTCGGGAGAGAGGACCTCGTCGGCCAGGTCGTCCTGGTTGCTCTGGATGAAGGGCGTCGACAGACCCGGACCCTGGCGTCGCGTGAACTCCTGCGTCATCGGGTCCTGGCTCTTCTTGGTGCTGAGCTCGTACTTCTCCAGCGACAGCGCCAGCTTGATGAACTCGGTGTCCGCCCGGAAATCGCTGAGCAACGACAGGCTGCCGACGTCGTGGATGATGTTGCGGCCACCGACGGCCGCCTCGCGCAGGTGCTCGAACACCTTCTCGGTGTCGCCTGTCTGCGCGAGCGCCTCGGCCATGAGCAAGTGGACGAGCGGCTTCGGGCCGCCGAGGTCGAGTACGTCCTGATACTTCTTCTGGGCGTCGTCGTACCGCTGCTCCTTGCGGAAGACGAGGCCGAGTCCGAAGTGGTACCCCGGATCGTACGGCTTCAGCGTGATGAGGTCGTTGAGGTTCCTCTTGACCTCCGGATAGCGCTCCTTCTTGAAGTCACGCGTCGCGAGGCGCTCGAGCTCCTTGATCCGGCGGTAGTTCTCGTCCTCCATGCCGTCCTGGAGCTCGCCCTCGTCCTTGCCCTGGAAGAGCCGGACGAACTTGCTGAAGAGGTTGTCCTTGCCCTCCTCGCCGAACTCGCCGTCGAGGCCCGGCTCGCCGCCCTCGCCGACGCCCGTGCCCAGCGGGTCACCGCCCGCCGGTCCAGGGCCCGGTTGCGCGATGCCCGGCTCGTCGGCGTCGCCTTCGGCAGGCGGCGCGGATCCGTCGCCGGGCTCCTTGAACCAGTCCTTGAGCGCGTTGGCGATCGATGAGTCCTTCCCCGGCTGCCCGCCCGGCGGCGTCCCCTGGGGAAGCTGGGGGAGCGGGGCGCCCTCGCCGCCGAACTCGACGCGCCCGTCGGGCACGTCCGGCTTGCCCCGTGGCGGTTCCTGACCGTGAACCGCGACCGAGATGCCGAGTCCGGCGCAGAGAATCGAGAGGAGGAGCCTCCGTCGCCGAGTCTTCGTGGTACGCGTCATCTCCAATTCCCTCGCGAATACCTTGGAACTCGTAACACCGCGGTCACTCTTTCTTGTACGTGTAGGTGCTGACGATCACCTCGATCTCCTTGAAGGGGACCTTGGCGAGCTCGAGGAGTTCCGCCTCGTTCTTGTCGCTCAGGCTCCGCGACGCTCCCGCGGCGCCGAGCGGCTTGATCTTGATCTCGTCGATCTTGAGGAATCGAGTGTGGTTCTCGATCCGGTTGATGAACCTCAGGAAGTCCGGGAAGGTCCCGATAAGGCCGATCCGATACCGGTGGCGCAGGAAGTTGCCCTCGGCCTCTTCCTCGACGCCGTCGCTCGAGTGCAGGTACTCCACCTCCTGGATCACCACCATCGTCT
Organism: Planctomycetota bacterium; assembly: GCA_041569895.1. Lineage (GTDB taxonomy): Bacteria > Planctomycetota > UBA8108 > UBA8108 > JACQVS01 > JBFFXF01. The sequence goes on from JBFFXF010000225.1 coordinate 10,082, forward strand.
CGCGACGGTAGTTGTCGAGGATCTCCGCGAACGCCTCGTGCTGGATGTGCTGCTCGAGCGGCAGGATGCTCGCGTACTGATCGATGATGTTCGCGAGGTTCGCCCTCTTGGTGCGCAGCTCGGGAATCTGGGCGATCAGGTCGTTCGCCTTCTTCTCCTCCTTGCGGAGGTTTTCGAGCTTCGCGAGGAGATCCGAGCGCTCCTTGAACTTCGTGTAGTTGAGCGCGCCGAGGGCCCCCACCAGAACGACGACGACGAAGGCCGTGAGAATGATCTTCTGTCTCTCGTTGAGCTTCATGTTTCCGTCGACTCGATTCTGATCGTGGTCCGCGAGTGCACCGGATGGGAGATGGCGATCACGACTCCTCGCCCCGGAGCGGCCGGAGGTCGAGCCGCACCGTGAACTTGAGGTTGTACGGCTCCTTGAAGTCGTTCAGCATGACGAGCTTCCACTCGGGGCGCGTGATGTTGATAAAGTCGTTGTAAAAGTTCTCCATCCGTATCGGTTCCTCGATGAAATTCATGTAGAACTCGTCGACGTTTTTCAGCCGCTGCCTGAAGTTGGTGATGCGGCTGACCTCCTTGCCCGACGAGAAGCAGACCATGTGGAGATACCCTCCGGTCTCCTCCTCGAAGTCGTCGAAGGTCTCGATGTCGTCGCCGATGAACTCCTTGGCGTGCAGGCGGATGATCCAGATGTGCTTCGGCGTGATCTGCACCAGCTCGTCGAGCTTTCTCGACCAGAGGATTCGGTTGGTCTTGATGCTGATGATCGCGCGCTCGCGCTGCTTGTAGTCCTCGATGTCGTCGAGCAGCGAGTCGACCTCGGCCGCGTTCGCCTTGAGGTGCTCGACCTCGTCCTTCTTCCGCTCGACGCGCTCGGCGAGGACCATGGTGTTGAACCAGAAGTAGCTGTACGTGAACGCGCTGCCGAGCACCAGCACGATGCCGACCACGATCGCCACGAACAGCTTGACCGGCGTCCGGGCCGCCTGCTGGAGTTCCTTGGGAAGAAGATTGATTCTGATCATGAATGGCTACCTCAGTCGAGGATTCTCGACGCCAGCCCGACGGCCACCGCGAGTTGACTGCCCTGGTTCTTCAATTCCTGGATGTTGATCCTGTCGCCGCGGATCTCGAGGTGCTCCGTCGGGTCCCAGAACTCGATGCGACGGTCGAAGATGCGCTCGAAGGTGCTCTTGAGACCCGGCACGTGGGCGCTGCCGCCCGATATGTAGACCTCGTCGACCTCGCGGTCGAACTGGTTCTCGAAGAAGTCGAACGAGAGGTGGATCTCGTTCCCGAGGTCGTCGAGCGCGGGGAGGATGCACTCCTCCACCTCCTCCACGCGGCCCTCCGACTGGACCTTGATCTGCTCGGCCTCGCTCGAGTCGACGCCGAGACGGCGCGAGATCGACTCGGTGAAGTCGTTGCCGGCCAGGTAGACCTCGCGGGAGAAGTAGGACGTGTTCCCCTTGAGGATGTTGATGTTGGTCTTTACTGCGCCGACGTCGATCAGCGCGATGACCTTCTCCTCGTCGTCGACGCGCGGGCTGTTCAGGGAGTTGAGCTCGAACGCGTTGCCGAGCGCGAAGGAATCGACGTCGATCACCGCCGGCGTCAGGCCGAGCGTCTGCACGAGCTGGACGTGCTCGTCGATCAAGTTGCGCTTCACCGCAACGAGCAGGACCTTCATCTCCTTGCCGGCCCCGTCGCTCTCGCTGAACTCCTCGAGCTTGGCGCAATCGAGAATGACCTCGTCGAGCTCGAAGGGAATGTACTTGTCGGCCTCGTACCGCAGAGCGCTCTTGAGGTCGTCGTCCGACATGCTGACCATGTTGATATACCGGACGATGACCGACCGTCCCGAGACCGCGGTCGCCACCCGTCGCGTCCTGATGCCGGCGTGCTTGAACGCCTCCGCGATGGTCTCGCCCAGCGCGTCCCTGCTCATCACCGGCTCGCAGCCGAATCCGGTGATGCACAGACGGTCACCGATCTCGGTCAGCTCGACGGCCTTGACGACGCTGGAGCCGATGTCGAGGCCCACGATGCTCTTCTTCTTACCGAACATGCTGTTCTCCGACGGGGCTGGACCCGGTCAACGGTGACGTCTCTATGACAGCTGCAGGCAACGACCCTCTCCGGTGTTCCGCGATGCCGGACGGACGCTCGCTGGCGAACGGACGGCACGGGAAACGTACATAGATTCGGCATCGACCCGCTCGCGACTTGACCCCTTCGCCCCGATTTCGCCGCACGGCGGGCGCCCTATCGGAACAGAGGGGCCGGAGAAGTATACCCCCGCCACGACAAACCGGCCGGCGGCGAGACCGATCGTGAAAAAGATCACGAGTGGATCATCCGCAAATCGGGCACGAGGCGTGCGGGGGGGGCAGGTTTCGTGCCGGAACCGTCGTCGTCGTCTCCGTCGTCCTCGTCCTCGTCCTCGTCCTCGATGACCAAAACTCGCTGGAAGACGCCGGTCACGGTCACGGTCACGGTCACGGTCACGGTCCACGGTCCACGGTCCACGGTCCACGGGTCACGGTCCACGGTCCACGGTCCACGGGTCACGACCCCGACTCCG
>JBFFXF010000226.1:0-12637 GCA_041569895.1 Planctomycetota bacterium
ACGTGCTCGAGCGCGCCATGCTGCTCTGCTCCGGCGACACCATCGGGCTCGACGAGCTCCCGCCGCCGATCCACGGCGCCCGGCGCGACTCCGGCGCGCTCCCGCAGCTGCAGCGCTTCGGGCTCGACGACGGATGGCTCGGGCGCCCGCTGCGCGACGTCCGCAGGGACGTCCTCGAGCAGGTCGAGCGCGCCTACATCGACGCGGCGCTGCGCGAGAACGGCGGGCGTATCGACGCCACGGCGCGGCGCGCCGGCATGAACGTCCGCAACCTCTTCGACAAGATGAAGCGCTACGGCCTCCGCAAGGAGGACTACCGCGCGCGCGGCTGAGTCGGCGCGTCACTTCCCGGGGATACCGGGCCTCGTCATCCGATGCGCGTCGAGGATCTCGTCGATGCGCTCGGCCGGAACCAGCTTCTTGTCCTCGAGCACGGCGCGGATCGTGCGGCCGTCGCGGTGCGCCTCCCTGGCGACCTCGGCGGCGCGGTCGTAGCCGATCTCGGGCGCCAGCGCGGTGGCCAGCATGAGGCTCTCCTCGACCGCCCGCCGGCAGCGCTCCTCGTCGGCCTCGAGCCCCTCGATGCACTTCTCGCGAAAGACGCGGCAGGCCGACTCGAGGAGGTTGTGCGCGATCAGGGGCATCATCAGGTTGAGCTCGAGGCGGCCGCCACGGCCCCCGAGCGTCACCGCGAGGTCGTTGCCGATCACCTGCGCCGCGACCTGGATGACCATCTCCGGGATCACCGGATTGACCTTGCCCGGCATGATCGATGACCCGGGCTGCACCGCTGGCAGGATGAGCTCGCCGAGGCCGGCGCGGGGGCCGGAAGCGAGCCACCGGATGTCACCCGCGATCTTGTCGAGAGCGACGGCGAGCACGCGCAGCGCGCCGCTGACCTCGACGCAGGTGTCCTTCGCCGCCTGTGCCTCGAAGTGGTTCTCGGCCTCGCGGAACTCGTGGCCGGTGAGCTTCGAGAGCTCCCGCGCGGCGCGCGTGCCGAACTCCGGGTGGGTGTTGAGACCCGTTCCCACCGCCGTGCCGCCCAGGGGCAACTCGGCGAGCCGCTCGAGCGTCACCTCGATGCGCGATACCGACTGCTCCACCTGGTGCGCGTGCCCGCCGAGCTCCTGGCCGAGCGTCACCGGCACCGCGTCCTGCAGGTGCGTGCGTCCGATCTTCAGCACGTGGTCGAGCTCCTCGGCCTTCTTGCGCAGCGCCAGCGCCAGGTCGGACGCGGCCGGGATCAGGCGCTCGACGAGGACCGTCAGCGCCGAGACGTGGATCGCGGCGGGAAAGACGTCGTTCGACGACTGCCCCATGTTGACGTGATCGTTCGGGTGGCAGCGCTCCCGGTCTCCGGGCTTGCCGCCGAGCGACACCGCGGCGAGGTTGGCGATCACCTCGTTGGCGTTCATGTTGGTGGACGTGCCCGAGCCGGTCTGGAACACGTCGACGACGAACTCGGCGTCGCAGGCGCCCTCGGCGACGCGCTCGGCGGCGTCCTCCACGGCGCGGGCGATCTTGCGGTCGAGAAGGCCGAGCTCCGAGTTGACGCGGGCCGCGGCGAGCTTGATCAGACCGAGCGCCCGGATGAAGTCACGGGAAAACCGCAGCCCGCTGACGGGGAAGTTGTCGATGGCGCGCTGCGTCGATGCGCCGTAAAGGCGTCCTTCGGGAATGCGGACCTCGCCCATCGAGTCACGCTCGATGCGGTACCTCATCACTGGCTCCTTTCCCCGGTGGCGGCGCCGCCGACCGGAAGTCTTTCATCCGAAACCGGTCGCGTCCGGAGATCGCTGCGGAGGGCCGCGGGGCCGCGGACGCGGCAGGACCGGTGCATCCCGCGGCGGTGCGAATTGGCCCTTCCTTTGCACGTGGACCGTCTTGTTTCGCGTGGGAGGCACCGGCCGGCCCACATTGTACAGGAACCGACATGAATTCGAGAACGGCACCGAACTTTCCCGAAGAGCTGATCGAGTCGCGCCCGTTCCGCGGGGGCGCGCGGCCAGCGTCGCTCGCTCCGGAGCTCGCTCCGGCGCGACGCGTCGCGTCCGACCACTCGCGTTCCGTCGCGGAGCGCCTCGAGGCGTTCGAGGACATCATCGACACCGAGGTCGGCGACACGCAGCTCGTGCGCGCCAGAAACCTCGAGCGTCACACCGGCCTGCGGCAGCTCTACCTGAAGTTCGACGGGGGCAACCCCACGGGCACGCAGAAGGACCGCATCGCATTCGCACAGGCGATGGACGCGCTGCGCCGCGGCTTCGACGCCATCACCGTGGCGACCTGCGGCAACTACGGCGCCGCGGTGTCCGTCGCCGCGTCGTGCGCCGGGTTGCGGGCGCTGATCTTCATCCCCGAGTCGTTCCGGACGCGTCGCGTCGACGAGATGGCCGATCTCGGCGCCGACATCGTGCGTGTCGCCGGCTCGTACGAGGACGCCGTCGCGCACTCCCGCGAGCGCGCGGAGGCGGACGGCCTCTACGACGCGAATCCCGGCAGCGCCAACGTGCCGCTCCAGTTGATGGCCTACGGCCAGATCGCCTACGAGATCTACGACGAGCTCCGCGACGCCCCGGCGATCGTGGCGGCGCCGGTCTCGAACGGGACGACGCTCGCGGGCATCTATCGCGGCTTCCTCAGCCTGCACCGCCGCGGCAAGACGTCCCGGCTGCCGCGCATGGTGGCCGGCTCGTCGCACCGCAAGAACCCGATCGTCCGCGCCGCGGTCAAGGGACTCGGCGGCTGCGAGGACCTCGACCCGACCCTGATCCGGGAGACCGCGGTCAACGAGCCGCTGGTCAACTGGCACTCGATCGACGGCGACCACGCGCTCGACGCCATCCGCGCCACCGGCGGGTGGGCGTCGCACTGCAGCGACCGCAGGATGCGCGCCTTCGCGCGCATCATCCGCGAGCAGGAGGGGCTCAGCGTCCTGCCGGCCTCGACCGCCGGACTGATCGCCCTGCTCGAGCATCACCGCGTCGAGCCGCTGCCCGGCGACCGCTACGTCGCCTTCCTCACCGGGAGGAACGGATGACCGGCCTTTCCGAGGGGAACGCCCTCGTCTACTGCCAGGGCGCGCTGGGCACCACCAACGGCAAGACGGCGCACGGCCTCGTGCGCAGGACGTCGAGGTACCGCGTCGTCGGCGTCGTCGACGCGCGCCACGCCGGCCGGATGGCCGACGAGGTCGTCGAGGGCGCCCGCACGGGCATCCCGATCTTCTCCGGCGTGGCGGACGCCGTGTCGTCGCTGCGCTCCGGCGATTCACGGCCGACGCACCTCGTCATCGGTCTCGCTCCCGACGGTGGCCGCCTTCCCGCCGAGGGACGCGCCGCCGTGATCGATGCGATCCGCGAGGGTCTGCACGTCGACTCGGGGCTGCACGACTTCCTGTCGGAGAACTCCGAGCTGGCGGCGCTCGCGGAGAGTCACGGGGTGCGCATCCGCGACATCCGGAAGCCGCCCCCGCGCAGCGAGCTGCACTTCTTCTCCGGCAAGATCGAGGAGGTCACCGCGCTGCGCGTCGCCGTGCTCGGCACCGATTCCGCCGTCGGCAAGCGGACCACCGCCTGGCTGCTCGTCGACGCCTTCAACGAGGCGGGCTATCGCGCCGCGCTCGTCGGCACCGGCCAGACCGCGTGGATGCAGGGCGCGCGGCACGGCGTCATCTTCGACTCGCTGGTCAACGACTTCGTCTCCGGCGAGATCGAGCACGCCGTCTGGAGCGCCTGGAAGGACCCGGACGGCGCGCCCGACGTCATCGTCATCGAGGGCCAGGGAAGCCTGATGAACCCCGCGTACCCGAGCGGCCTCGAGATCCTCGCGGCCGGCCGACCCGACGCGGTCGTGCTCCAGCACGCCCCCGCGCGCGAGGAGTACGACGGCTTCCCGGGCTACCGGATCCAGCCGCTCGACAGCCAGATCGAGGCCATCGAGCTGCTCTCGGGAAAGCGCGTCGTCGCGGTCACGGTCAACCACGAGGGGCTCGACGCCGACGGCGTCCGGCGGGCCTGCAACGAGATCCGCGGGCACACCGGGGTGCCGGCGGTCGACGTGCTCCGCGACGGCGCGGCCTCGCTCGTGCCGATCCTGCTCGCCGAGCGCGAGCGGTCGCGGCCACGAGCGGGCGCGGTGCGGCGATGAGCGCGACGCTGCCGGGGGAGCCCACCACTGGCGCCAGGCGCGGCGTGATGTCAGGCAAGACCATGGCGCGGCGGTTCGAGGCCGACGATCCGCTCGACGTGCTGCGGGTCATCGACCGGCTCGAGGTCGGCGAACCGCGCCTGGCGCGCGATCGCGTCTCGGTGGCCTACACCGTCCACCGCGACGGCCGGGCGGACTCCTTCGATTTCAGCTACCGATTCCAGGAGCCCGTCCTCGACCCGGCCGACCCCGGCGCGGCGAACCTCGCCGCCGTCATGGGCGCGCAGGTGGCGCTCAATTACGGGCTCTTCTGCGACGAGATCGTCTTCCACGGCGCGCTCGACGCTCTCGATCGCGAGCTGCTCGCCGCGATGGCCGAGAACACCGCGCGCGAGATCTACGTCAAGAAGTTCCTCGAGCCGAACCCGTTCCTGATCGGCCCCGCGCGCGAGCTGCCCGTGCTCCTCCGCGAGACGTACTCGCAGGCGCGGCTGGTCTTCACGAACGACGCCGGCGACCGCATCGACGATGGCGAGTGGCGCTCCGACTCCGGCCGGGTCGCGGTGCTCTCGAGCGGCGGCAAGGAGAGCCTGCTGAGCCATGCGCTGCTCTGCGAGGCGGGTGTGCCCGAGGTGCACCCGATTTTCATCAACGAGTCGGGCAAGCACTGGTTCACGGCGCTCAACGCATACCGCCACTTCGCGGCGACCTGCCCGCTCACGGCGCGCGTCTGGACGAACTCCGACCGTCTCTTCTCGTGGATGCTCCGCCGTCTGCCGTTCATCCGGCCGGACTTCGACCGCGTGCGCGCCGACGAGTACCCGATCCGTCTGTGGACGGTGGCCGTCTTCGTCTTCGGCGCCGTGCCGCTGCTGCGCAGTCGCGGCATCGGACGGCTGGTGATCGGCGACGAGTTCGACACCACCGTGTCGGCCTCGCACCAGGGCATCGACCACCACGACGGGCTCTACGACCAGAGCCGGCTCTTCGATCACGAGCTGACGCGGTACTTCGCCCGCAAGGGGTGGGGCGTCGAACAGTTCTCCATCCTCCGCCCGCTCTCCGAGCTCCTCGTCGAGCGCATCCTCCTCGAGCGCTATCCGGACGCGCAGCGGCACCAGGTCTCCTGTCACGCCGCGCACATCGAGGACGGGCGGGTGCGACCGTGCGGCCGCTGCGAGAAGTGCTCGCGCGTCGTCGGCATGCTGCTGGCGCTCGGCGGCGATCCCGCCGCCTGCGGTTACACGGGGGCGCAGGTCGAGCGCTGCCTCGCCGCGCTGGGCGCCAGATCGCTGACGCAGGAGAGCGCCGCCCAGGAGCACCTCGCCTGGCTGCTGCGGGCGCGCGGGCTGCTGCCGGGCGGGCGCATCGGCGCGATCGAGCCGCGCGAGCGTCCCGAGATCGTGCGGCTTCGCTTCGACCCGGAGCGATCGCCGGCGAGCGACATCCCGGCCGACCTGCGCGCGCCGCTCCTGCGCATCTACCTCGAGCACGCCGCCGGCGCGCTGCGGCGCGAGAACGACTCCTGGATCGAGATCGATCCCGCGTCCGCCGTGGGCGCGTGAGCGCGAGGCAGCCGTGAAGATCACCCGGATCGACGCCTGGACGGTGACCATGCGGCTCGCCGAGCCGTACGCCATCGCGACTGGCGAGTACGACCGGGCGGTGAACGTCTTCGTCGAGGTCGTCACCGACGGCGCGCTCGCCGGCTTCGGGTGCGCGGCGCCCGAGGCGAGCCTCACCGGCGAGACGCCCGACTCTGTCGAGCAGGCGCTGCGCGCCGTGGCGCCGTCGCTCGTCGGGGCGGACCCGCTGCGCGCCGCGTCGCTGATGGAGCCGCTCGAGCGCGACCTCTCCCATCTCCCGTCGGCCCGCGCCGCGATCGACATCGCGCTCCTCGACATCCTCGGCAAGGCGGCATCGCTGCCGGCGTGGAAGCTCCTCGGCGGCTATCGTGATCGCATCGAGACCAGCGTCACCGTCGGCATCCTGCCCGAGGAGGACACCGTCGAGCGCGCCCGCGACTGGGTGCGACGCGGCTTCCGCTGCCTGAAGATCAAGGGAGGACGCGACGTCGACGCCGACATCGCGCGCGTTCTGCGCGTTCGCGAGGCGGTCGGGAGCCACGTCGAGCTGCGCTTCGACGCCAACCAGGGCTACGACGCCGACGACGCGCTGCGATTCATCGACGCGACGCGCGCCGCGGGGCTCGAGCTCATCGAGCAGCCGACGCCGCGCGGCTCCCCCGAGTCGCTGCGGCGCGTCACCACCGGCGCGACGGTCCCCGTGATGGCCGACGAGAGCCTGCTGACGCTCCGCGACGCGTTCCGCCTCGCGAGCGACGACATCGTCGACATGGTCAACATCAAGCTCATGAAGGTGGGAGGCGTGGCGCAGGCGCTGCAGGTCAACGCCGTCGCGCGGGCCGCCGGGCTCGAGGCGATGGTCGGCTGCATGGACGAGTCGGCCCTCGGCATCGCCGCCGGGCTCCACTTCGCCCTCTCACGGCCGAATGTCGTTTACGCCGATCTCGACGGTCACCTCGGGCTCATCGACGACCCCGCCGCCGGCGCCGTCGAGATCGAGAACGGCTTCCTCGTCCCACTCGACCGGCCCGGGCTGGGCGTCGACGGGCCGCTCCGGTAGCGCGCGCGGAGCGCGCAGCAGCGCGGGGGCGGCCGGCCCGCCGGGCCGCCCGAGCGCGCTCAGGTTGAGCGTCACGCAGCGCAGCGCGCCGCCGTGAAGGGAGAGCTCCTCCGAGTCGATGCCGACCAGGCGCCAGCCGGGCATCAGCAGCGTGAAGAGCTGCAGCGCCGCGAACTGCTGCTCGGCGTCGACGTCGGGATAGACCGGCACGAGCATCGTTCCGTTGAGGAAGACGACGTTGGTGTAGGTGCGCCAGACGCCGTCCGGGCGCGCCGGCATCGGGATGCGCTCGACGCGCAGCGGTCCGCTTCCCGAGGAAAGGCCCTGCAAGCGCCGGGCGTTGCGATCGAGCAGCGCGGCGTTGGCAGGGTCATCCTCGGGGCGGTACGCGCCCAGCACCAGCGTGGATGGCGAGGTGAAGGTCGCGAACATGTCGACGTGGCCGGTCTCCTCGCCAGCGAGCGGCTCGAGGAAGACGACCTCCTCGCAGCCGCAGTGGCGCTGGAGCAGTCGCCGCACGTGCCGCTCGTCGGCGGCGTCGCGGTTGCGCTCGAGGACCCGCGTGGTGGTCACGCAGAGGCCCTCGCCGTTGGTCAGCAGGTTGCCGCCGTCGAGCTCGAGCGGCACCGGCTGGACGGGCAGTCCGAACGCCTCGCCGAGCCCGCAGGGCACCTCGTCGTCGAGACGCCGGTCGCCCTCGCCGTAGAACATGTCGACGAGCCCCGGTCCCGCGCCGGCGCGCTCGACCAGGAAGGGGCCGAAGTCGCGCACCCACATGGTGTCGTGCGGCACGTCGAGAAAGCGCAGGCCGTCGAGCGGCAGACCGTGTCGATCGAGCAGGTTGCGGACGCCCTCGCGGTCGCGGAGACCATCGACGATGACCACGAGGGCCACACGGCCGCGGGCGGCGCGGACGATGTCGACGAAGACCCCCGGCCAGGATCGCGGCAGCTCCGTGCCGTCGATGACCAGCGCGTCCTGGTGACGGAACTCCGCGGCCAGTCGGGCGCGGCGCGCACCGGTGACGCCGGGGGACGGCGTCGGAGGGGCGGTGCCGTCCTCCCGGGTCCCGGTTCTCTCGCCATCGCCGACCCCCGGACGGCGGCCCGCCGCGGGGTCAGGCGGCTGGTCACCTCGCAGCGCGCCCGGGCACGTGAGCCAGAGCGGCAGGAGCAGAGCGAGTCGGACGTGTCGGCGCGCGTCAGGCATGGCCAGTGGCGGAGCAACGGCCGTGCCACGCCCGGGCACTGCCGGGAATCGGTCGGGCACCGCGCTCCCGGGCCTCGCGGCCGAGACGGGCGGCGGGCCGAGACGGATGACGGGAGGCAGATCGGATGTGAGGCTGCCGAAAACGCGCCACGTGCGCGGGAGTCGACCGCCACCATGCAGCGAGAATCGCCGCGCTCTACGCGGACGGCGTATTGGCACTCCCTGTGCAATGTTTCTCGCGTTTCCCGCCACGCGGCGAGCGCCGGAGGGCCGGCGCGCCGCAGCGATCCATCGCCGGAGAACCCGGAAGGAGCCAGTCACGTGAGATCCATTACCGCAAGAACGCGTTTCGCTCTCGTCGTCCTCGCGTCGGTCATCGTCGCCGCGGGCGCCATTACGACCGGGACAGCGCTCGGCGAGGAGGAGGAGAAGAAGCCGGTGCGCGAGAAGGGGAAGGACAGCCGCAAGAAGGACACCGGCAAGAAGGAGAAGGAGAAGAGCAGCAAGAAGAAAGACGCGACCGCGCGCGAGAAGTACGCCATCGTGACCATCGGCGAGACGACCAGGGTCGTCAAGGCCTCGGAGCTCGCGGGGATTCGCCAGGAGATCGTCAAGAAGTACCGCGCGGACCTCAAGGCCTGGCAGGACGCCGGCAAGGAGGCCAGGAAGGCGAAGCAGAAGTTCACCCAGCCGAAGCCCGCGCGCACGCTGTTCAAGGTCGTCGCGACGAACTTTTCGACCGAGGATGCGGCCAAGAAGCGCATGGAGCAGATCGCCGCCAAGGAGAAGGACGCCGAATCGAAGTCGAAGCCGAAGTCGAAGCGCGATCGCAAGGGGAAGCCCGCGCCCGAGAAGGAAGACGACGGCGAGGGCGAGGACGACGGCCGGCAGGCCTGAGACGACGCCGCCGTCCTGAAGAAGAAACCGAGGGACACCGTGGGCGCGCCGCCGCCGGGGCTCAGGGCCCGTCGGCGGCGCCGTCGCGTCGCGGATCGGCGACCCCGTGGCAGATCCCGTTCTCGCGCACCGCCAGCTGCAGCCCGCCGACCTTGAACGAGTACGCGCGGAGCTTCTGCAGCTCGAGGCCCGCCGCGACCAGCTCGTCGAGCGCCTCCGGCGTGAAGCGGTCGCGCTCGAGCATGACCACCCCCTCCGGCGTGCAGTGGAGCCGCGGCGCGTGCACGGCCTCGAACGGCGAACGCCCGAGGCGCAGCCGCGCGAGCACCTCGAAGATCCCCGACGCCATGCGCTCCGAGCCGGTCGATCCCATGACGAGGTGCACCCCGCCGTCGCGCAGGACGATCACCGGACACGCGTTCGAGCGCGCCACGGCGCCCGGCCGCAGGAAGTGGGGGTGCTTGCGGTTCTTCACCTTGAAGGCGCGCAGGTATCCATTGTAGAGGAAGCCGAGCGACGGGGTGAGCACCTTCGAGCCCCAGCAGCGCTCGATCGACTGCGTCAGCGCCACCGCGTTGCCCTCCCGATCGATGACCGAGACGTGCGTCGTCTCGCCCTCGCCCGCCCTGGCCGGAACCGAGGCGACCAGCTCGCGAACCGTCTCGCGCGCCGCGTCGCGGTCGAGGAGCCTGGCGACCACCTCCCCGGCCCCGTCTACCAGGTGCAGGCGATGCCGGCGGCGGTCCTCGCGCGCGCGCCGGATGATCTCGGCGATCAGCCGCGCGCCGTGGGGGGTGTCGGGATCGCCCTGGCCGATGTCGTCGAGCTCGAAGAAGAAGCGCAGCATCTCGAGGAGCGTCACGCCCCCGGCGGGCGGCGCCAGGGTGATGGCGCGCCAGTCGTCGAGATCGAGCCCCAGGGGCTCGCGCTCGATCGGCCACGGCACGTCCTCGAGGTCGTCGATGCGGATGAACGCGCCCCGCTGCTCGAGGTCCGCGGCCATCCCGGCGGCGACCTCGCCGGTGTAGAAGGACTCCAGACCGCCCTCGGCGAGGCGCGTCAGGGTGCGGGCGAGCTCCGGCTGGCGCAGGAGCGTGCCGGGCGCGTGGGGGCTCTTCTCGGCGTCCAGGAAGACGAGGCCGCCGCCGTCGCGCGCGAGGTTCTTCCGGTAGGTCCTCGCCAGCTCCCACTGGAGCTTGCTGACGACGTGCCCCTCGGTGGCAAGGGCGATCGCCGGTCCGAGGACGGCGGGCTCGTCGAGCGTGCCGTGGCGGCGCAGGGCATGGGCGAGGACGGCGGGCGCCGTCGGCACGGCGATGGAGCGCGGACCGTGCTTTCTGGGGGAGCGGGCGACCACCTCCGGGTCGGCCCGGCGCGGCGCGCGGCAGGGCCCCTCGATCGCCAGCGTGCGGCCCTCCCGGGCGAGGTGGACGAGCATCATCACCATGCCGCCGAGCCCGGAGCCGGCCGGCTCGCAGACCCCGAGGGCGAGCGAGGCCGCCACTGCCGCGTCGATGGCGTTGCCACCGGCTCGCAGGACGTCGGCCGCGATCCAGGTGGCGCGATAATGCGCCGTCGCCACCACCCCGCCCTCCGAGGACGCGGTCCACGCCCCCGGCTCGGTCCGGCTCCGCCCGAGCATCTCGCTGTCGTCCCGCACCACGTTCGCCTCCACCTCGTCCCCGTTCCCGTACCCGTACCCGTTCCCGTCCCCGTTCCCGTCCCCGTTCCCGTCCCCGTTCCCGTCCCCGTTCCCGTCCGCGCGAACCGGATCCCGGGGATCGAACCCCCGGGCCGTCGCCGCCCGCGACCTCACCTCTTCCCACCGACTCGGCCCGCGATTATCTTCGGGCAGCCGCCGCAAACCGCCGACAAAAAAAAGATGCGTGCCGGGGGGATTCGTGCGCGGGTCCCCGCTGGTTGGAACGTCCTCGTGCTGCTACACTCACACGGGCCCTGTGCTGAGATGGGCCCGATTCGCGGAGCGCATTTCCGGTAGACCATGACGCAGGCGTTTTCCCGTCTCCAGCGGGGCACCCGGATAGGCAAGTATCGACTCGAGTCTCACGTCGCGAGCGGGGGCTTCGCCGAGGTGTGGAAGGCGCGGGACACGGTCGAGCGCGCCTGGGTCGCCCTCAAGATCCCGCCGAATCTGAACTCCGAGGAGGAGCAGCTCTTCCTCGAGGAGATCCGCCTGAGCGCGATGTTCGAGCATCCGAACATCCTGCGCATCCGCAACGCCGACCGCATCCACGGCCGGTATGTCATCGCCAGCGACCTGGCGATCGAGTCGCTCGACGAGCGCCTGACGCGGCGCATCGGCGCTCGGCGCGCGCTCTCCTACACGCGCCAGATTCTCGCCGGGCTGACCCACGCGCACCAGCACCGCGTCATCCACCGCGACCTCAAGCCCTCGAACCTGATGCTCTTTTCGGGGGACCGGCTGAAGATCGCGGACTTCGGGCTCGCCAAGGTGGCGATGAGGACGATGATCTCGGCGACCGGCTCCGGAACGCTCCTCTACCTCGCTCCCGAGCAGGCTCACGGGTATCCGTGCTTCGCCTCGGACGTCTTCTCGGTGGGGCTGATCGTCTACCAGATGCTGACGGGATACCTGCCTCACTGGCCCTTCGAGTGGCCCTTCGAGGGGCACGACACGCTGCGGAGCAAGGTGCCCGAGGTGTTCGGGAACTGGCTCCGCAAGGCGACGCGCCCGGAGCACCACCGTCGCTTCCGTACCGCCCCCGAGATGCTCGGCGCGTTCGACCGCATGGAGTCGGCAATACGGCGCTTCGAGAGCCGCAAGAAGCGTCAGAGCGCCGGCGCGCGGCATTCGCGCAACCGTTCGCGGCGAAGGCGCCGGCCCGTTGTCGGCGCGTGGCGCGAGGTGCGCTTCCGCGAGTTCGAGCGCGCCTACGGGAAGAAGCTCTTCCTCCGCTTCCACTGCCCCGACTGCGGCGGGCCGATCTCGGAGCACATGTCGAACTGCCCCTGGTGCGGCGCCGGCGGATTGCACCTCGGCGAGGACACCGAGTTCCCGCACTATTGCGCGCGGTGTCGCCGCGGCATCCGCGACGAGTGGCACTACTGCCCCTGGTGCTGGGGACCCGGATTCGACGGCGCCGACGGCGAGGTGAGGCCCGACCCGCGCTACCGCGGGAGCTGCCGCGCGTGTCGCGGACCGATGATCGAGGGGATGCAGTACTGCCCGTGGTGCCACACCAAGAACACGCGACCGATCCGCGTCGAGGAGCTCGCGCATCGCTGCTCACGGTGCCGCGGCTCCACCCACCGGGAGTACTGGGGCTTCTGCCCCTGGTGCGGCGCCGCCCAGGCGACGCAAAACGGCGCGCCGTGATTACGAATCCCGTTTTTTGGCCGGATTCCGTGCCGACTCGTCCTCGTCCTCGGTTCACCCGGCCGGACGCACGTTTCGAGACAGAGGCGGAGACGAGACACGGAGTCCAGAGATCAGAGAACCGAGTCCGGAGATCCGAGATCCGAGGTCCGAGATCCGACGCAGAGGACCGATACCGACTCCGACTCCGATTCGGACTCCGACTCCGACGCCGGTACCGATGCCGAGTCCGACTCCGACGCCGATTCCGATGGCGATTCCGATTCCACTCACCCTCGATCTGCGTCAATCTGCGGAATCTGCGGAATCTGTGTAATCTGCGTTCCTCCTCTCCTTCTCCTCATGCGTTCCTGATCGCCAGCGAAGTCGAGCAGC
>JBFFXF010000227.1:0-12443 GCA_041569895.1 Planctomycetota bacterium
CACCTGGACGGTGGCCGTGACCCGTGGACCGTGACCCGTGGACCGTGACCCGTGGACCGTGTGCCGTGACCGTGACCGGCTTGGCGTCGTCCAGCGAGTTTTGTCAATCACGACGGGCGCTTTCGGGCACGGGCACGGGAACGGGTACGGGGCGAGAACGAGAACGAGCCGTCCCTACTCCACGCACTCCGGCAGCGGATCCGCGGTCGGATCCTCGCCCGCTTCCGGGAACGGGGGGCGCGGCGGCGGGCCACCGAGGAAGAGGAACTGGAAGATGTAGATGCCGTCGGTGAGGTCGACCGTCCCGGTGTCGTTGGCGTCCATGGCGTCCCGGCACCGCGCGTCGGGGCCGCCGGTGAAGAGGAAGTTGAGCACGAAGATGCCGTCGGTAATGTTGAGCTCGAGATCGTCATTCGGGTCGCCGCGAATGAAGACCCGCCGTGGCGTGCGATCCTCGATGGTGATGGTGCCGTCGGAGAGCGCCGGCCTGATCGACAGGCCTTCCGGATCACTCATCACGTTGGCGATGGGGATCACCGACATCGCCGAGACGACCACTTCCCGAAAGGAGACCACGGTGGTGCCGGACGCCACCTTCGATTCGGCCTCGAGGACGGCGATGAGGTGACGGTCTCCGGGCGGCAGCCGCTTGACGCTGAAGTCGCCGCTGAGGTCCCACAGCACCGCGAACGCCGCGACGCCGGCCTCCGCGTCGATGGCGCTCTCGAAGAAGTCCGCGTTCTCGGTGACGGCGCCCGTGCGCGAGATGCCGGTGAGCTCGAGCGCCGACGCGTCGAAGCTGAGTCCGGCCTGCAGCGCAAAGACCGGGATGTCGTTCGTCGCGCGGACCTCGATGGTCTGGCCGGACGCGTTTCCGGCGACGACGGTGTCGGGGATGTCGTACGCGCAGTTGCTGCACTCCTGGGCGCGGACGAGTGTCGCCGGCGCGCAGAGCGCCACGAGAAGCGGGGCGAAAGAGAATGGCTTCATCGGTTTGAATCCGTGGTGATCGTGTACGGCTCGAATTTCGACCCCCGGCATCCTAACACCACGGAGGGCGCTCCGGAAGGACACCGGTTCCCGAAACTCGGAACGGGAACGGGAACGCGTGCGGCGGTCAGGGAGTCAGATCCTGGCCCGGCTCCGGGAAGGGCGCGGGCGGCGGAGGCGTCCCGAGAAAGAGGTAGCCGATCAGGTAGATCGGGTCCGAGACGTCCACCCTGCGATCGTCGTTGCTGTCGCCGGCGGGCATCGGGTACGGCGGCGCGTCGCCGGCGAAGAGGTAGTTGATCAGCGCGATCGGATCGGCGATATCGATTCGTCGATCCCGGTTGGCGTCGCCGCGCGTGAAGATGAGCTGCTCCCGGCTGAGCGCGTCGTTGAAGCCGTTGGGAAGCCCGCTCGGCAGCCAGCCGTCGACGCCGCCGAGCGCCAGGAGCTCCTCCTCGTACGTCAGGTCATCGATGTCGAGCTCGAAGATCCCGGTCGGCGAGTCGGGGTCGCGGCGCACGAGCCCCTCGTCGTGAAGACCGTTCGCCACGAAGTCCACCAGCGCCGCGACGTCGGCTTCGGAGAGCCGGACGCCTCCCGACCCATCGCCGTGCGGATCGGTGAAGAGCGGCGAGAGCGTGCCCGCCGCGGCAGCGAGCGGGTCCGCCGGCACGCCGTCGAGATGGTAGCGCACCGCCTGCTCGAGCGTCGCGGCGTGTCCGCCGTGGAAGTACGGAGCCGCGTCCCGGACCTGTCGCAGCGTCGGCGTCTTGAACTCGTAGCGATCGCGCGGATCGCCGGTGACGGCGCCGCGACCGATGTCGTGATGGTCGGGATCCCCGAAGGTGCGCCGCGCGAGCTCCTGGAGCGGGTGCTCCGGCACGCCGAGGTTGTGGAAGTTCTCCTCCACGAGCACGCCCTCCTCGTCCCCGAGGGTCTTGTTGAGCGCGGGACCGCTGTGACACGCGATGCAGTTCGCGCCACCGGCGGCGACGGGCGCCGCGAAGAGCCACGCACCGCGCAGCTCGCGCGGCGTCAGGGCCGAGTCGCTGCCCGCGAGGAAGCGGTCCCACGGCGTGTTCCGCGTGATCACCGTCCGCAGGAAAGCGGCGATCGCCCGGAACTGCGTGTCGTTGCTGATCAGCAGCCCGTCATCGCCTGCCTGACGCGCCGCGTCGGCCTCCGTCGGAAACGCCAGCTCGAAGAGGCGGCGGTAGACGGCGTTCTCCTGCAGGTGCGTCGTGTCCGGGTTCGCCATTCGGTGGGCCATCGACGCGATGCGGACGAGGTCCTCCTGCGCGGGATAGCCCTCCGGGTTCGGACCGCCCGCCTCGCCGCCCCAGAGCAGCCGGTTGTTGAACGCGAATCCGATCACCGACGGCGCCACCCGACCGGGCGCGTCGATGGCGTCGAAGAAACCGCTCTCGATCACCTCGCCGTCGGGCGCGACGAGCTCCAGTCCGGTCGGCAGGATGTCCTCGGCGTCCGGCATCACCTCGCGGGCCATCGCCTTGCGTCCGGCGTTGTCCATCTCGTGCCGGCCGACACCGCCGAGCGACACCGAGACGACCATCCCGGCCTTGGTCGCCACCTCCCCGGCGTGACACGTGCCGCACGAGGCGGTCTGGGCGGTCTCGGGAATGCCGCCGAACTCCGGCCGCAGATGGTTGGAGCGGATCGGATCGAAGAACAGGAGCTTGCCGAGCCGGACCTTGTCGGGGGTGATCGCGAAGCGCGGATCGATGGCGCCGCCGGGGAGTCGCGGCTGGGGGAAGTCGCTGACGCTCTCCGGCACGCGGAGCCGCGAGAGGTCGCCGACCCGCTTGGTGAGCATCGCGCGCACCGTGGCCGCGTCCTGCGCCACGGCAGGACCGATGGCAGGGCCCATGCCGAGGGCGAATGCGACAATCGTGAATCCCGTCAGGCGAGCGAGCGAGCCGTCGTTCCGGAGTCGCCGGAAGACCGCAACGGTTGCGCCACCATGCCTCATGTTTCCCCTCGCTCGTCGGAAGATCCCGGTCCTCCCGGCAACCCGGGAGGCCATCGAGCCACCCCGTGAAAACGGGGTCCGCCCGTCGACCCAATGCCGATGAGGATACCGAGTATACCACTCGATTGGAAGGGGATCGTGCATGTTTTCGGGGGGCCCGAGGGGGCGCGGTTTTCGGTGCTTTTTCGGTGCGCCGGACGACGCCGCCGGTACACTCTGGAGACCATGGGTCCCCCTGGCAGCACACTCGAGCGCGCCGGCGCCGCGACGGTCGCCATCGCCCTGGCGCTCGCCACGACGGTCACGGCGGGTGACCTCTTCCGCCGCGGCGACGTCAACAGTGACGGCGTCCTCGACATCTCCGACGCGGTGGCCATCTTCGGCTTCCTCTTCCTCGGGGCCGACACGCCGGCGTGCCTCGACGCCGCCGATGCGAACGACGACGGCAGCAACGACCTGTCGGACGGGGTGGCGATCCTCAACTTTCTCTTCCAGGGCGGCCCGCAACCGCCGACGCCCCGCTTCGACGCCGCCTGCCCGGGCCGCGACCCGACCGCGGACGCCCTCGACTGCGCCGGCGGATCGGGCGCGCCGAGGAGCCCGCCGGGAATCGACTTCGCACCCGTCACCGCGCCGCCCCCGCGCGTGCGCGAGCGCAGCCGCTGGCTTCTCGAGGAGACCGGTCCCGGCGTCTTCCGGGTCGAGGAGGGAACGTCGTTCGCGCTCCTCGTCGAGGCGCAGTCGAACGAGGACACCCTCGCGCCGCTGTCGCTGGTCGAGCCAGACGACCCGCGCGACGGCAACCCCGACACGCTCGACGTCCGCTGCGACCGAAATCTCGGCGATCCCTCGGCCGGCGGCGTTGCCGCGGGCGACAGCCTGGCGCCGTTCTTCTTCCGCGACATCGACGCCTGGGAGGACCCCGTGTACCTGATCACGCAGGCCTCGATGCGCATCGCGGGTGACGGCCCGCTCGCTCCGGCTCCGGGATCGTACCGCTTCACCGCAAGCGTCGTCGATGCGCGCTGCGCACGATCCGAGACCGCCTCGTTCACTCTCGTCGTCGAGCCCTCGAGCGCGCCCGAGGTGCAGGTCTGGACCGAGGACGCCGCGGGCGCCGTTCGCCCACACGACCCCGGAACCGGAAACGCGCGCGTCACCGCCGGCGAGCCGGTGACCCTCGTCGTCGAGGGGCTGCCGAACGGGCGCGGCGGCGCCGCCCCGGACCCGTCGAGCCTGAGCGTGATCGCCGACCCGGCGTTTCCCGCCGGTGCGGACCTGACGCCGCGATTCGGCCCGGGCGATCGACCGGCGCGGCTCGAGATGACCCTCGACGGCGAGTGGTTCCCATGCCCCGGGAACACCGACCTCCTGGTGAGCATGCGGGCCGGCGACGCGGAGCGCACGGTGCGCTTTCGCCTCGAGACACCGCTCGGCTTCGCCGCCGACATCGCGCCGATCTTCCGCGTCAGCTGCACCGGGTGCCACGAGGAGCCCGGTCCGGACAAGGGCCTCGTCCTGGTCGATCCCTCACTCGATCGAATCTACCGCAACATCGTCAACGTCTTCGCGTCCGAGCCCGCCATCACCTCGATCGCGCCCCTCCTCGTCTGGCCCTACTTCCCGGAGCGCAGCTACCTCGTCCACAAGATCCGCGGCACCTTCCTCGACCCGGACGTCGCCGGCGAGGGCCGCCGCATGCCGGCGGACGAGGGCTTCCTGGACGAGACGACGGAGAAGCTGATCATCGACTGGGTGGCGCAGGGCGCCCCGAGGTAGCGCTCGCGCTGGCGAGACTCTGGTGGCGGAAGAGGGGGAGGAACACAGATTACGCAGATTGCGCAGATGACGCAGATTGAAGAGACGGGGAGACAGAGACAGAGACAGAGACAGAGATCAGACGTCAGAGATCAGAGGTCGAGCTCGGAATCGGAGTCGGAGTCGGTATCGGTCATCGGGGTCGGAATCGGCCTCGGTCTCGGTCATCGGAATCGGTCTCGATCTCGGCCTCCCGGCCGCGACCTCCGGGGCTTTCGGGCACGGGCACGGGAACGGGAACGGGTACGGGTAGGGGAACGAGAACGGCCCCGGCCCCGAAAGAGACCGGAAAAACTTGCAGTTCCCCCGCCACCGCGTGAGAATTCCGGCAGTCCTTCCCGACATCGAGCCAGCGCACCAAGACCCCGCATGGAGGTAGGTATGGTCCGCGTGCCGACGACTGGCCCTCGCTCCTGGTGTCCTCCTCGTGCCGCCGTGGCGGCGATCTCCACGCTCGGCCTCGTCCTGCTTCTCGCGACCGGCTGCGGCGATTCCGGCGGCCTCGAGCGCTCGCGGTCCGCTCCTCGCGACGCGCCGCGGATCGTCGAGAGCACGCTCATCGACGAGAACCAGAACGGCGTCGACGAGGGCGACAAGGTGGTGATCCGCTTCAATCGGGAGGTGTTCACCAACGACGACGACGTCACCGCCATCCTGCCGGTCAATCTCCAGGAGACGTTCGGGGAGGGCGCCGTGCTGCTGCAGTCGCTTCCGGGGAGCGATCGGGTCGAGATCGTGCTCGGCTCGAGCCCGTTGCTCTTCCCCGGGCCGGCGGGAATCCAGGGCGTGACGCGGATCGACATCGCGTTCGGTGCGGGCTTGCCCAGCTCGGTCGAGGGGAAGAACGGACTGCTCGCCGCGCCGCGTGATCGCGGCTCGGTGTTCCTGACCAACGGGACCGCCAGCGCGCCCGTGCTCGTCCAGGCGTGCTATGTCGACTCGGACAACGATGGCGCGGTCAACGAGGGCGACCTCGTGCTGGCGACGTTCGACAAGCCCGTGGAGGTGCCGGCGGCGGCAGTTCTCACTGCCAACTTCACGCTACCCGTGGCCGGCGACTCCTTCGGCGCGGGCGCGTCGCTGCGAGCGTCGTCGACCCTCGTGACCAACAGATCGGTGACCATCGTGCTCGGCGCGGGAGCGTCGCTGACGGTCGCGAAGCGATTCTCTTCGGCGAACCTCGCGGCCGGCGCGCCGTCCGGGCTCGGCACGCTCGCTGCCGGCGCGAATCCGATCCGGGACACGGTGAGCACGCCGAACGCCATCGCGAGCGGCGTCACGGTCGACATCATCGACTTCGATGGCGGCTTCTTCGGCAGCGGTCGCGAGGCGGATGCCGTCTTCGGGAACGAGGCCTTCGCCCCGGCGCTGAGCGCGCAGGTGGTGACCAACCCCTCCGGCCTCGACTCATTCTCCGGGCTGCTGACCGTCGGGGGCGAGGTGTTCTCCGTCTCGCTCCTCTTCGTCGCCGACGCGGCGAACGATCGCGTGCTGGTCTTCGAGTCATTCCCGTCCGGCAACTTCGCCGCCGCGTCCTTCGTGCTCGGGCAGCCCGACTTCCAGTCGCGGACCGACTCCGATCCGACCGACACCGGCCCGGTGACGGCCTCCGCGAGAACGATGAGCCGTCCCGGCGGCGTGGCGTTCGACCCGGCGACCAACCGGCTCTTCGTGGCCGACACCGGCAATAACCGCGTCCTCGGCTGGCGCGGCGTGTTCTTCGTGAACGGATCCGGCAAGCTCGCGATCCGGAACGGCCGCGCCGCGGACCTCGTGCTCGGCCAGGAGGACTTCCGCTCGCGCAGGGCGAACCGCGGCAACGCCGCGCCGTCGGCGGCATCGCTCTCATCGCCGGGCGGACTGTCGATCGGAGGCGGCCAGCTCGCCGTCGCGGACACGGGCAACAACCGCGTGCTGCTCTTCGGCTCGGTGCCCGATTCGGGCGGGGTGGCGCCCGGCACGGTGCTCGGTCAGCCGGATTTCGTCTCCGGAGCCGCCAACGCGGGTGGCGCGGTCGGCGCGAGTACGCTGCGGGCTCCGTCGGCGGTGTTCGTCTCGGACTCCGTCTCGGTCAACGGGTCGGCCGGCGTCGTCCTCATCGCCGACACCGGGAACAACCGGGTGCTCGTGCACCAGACGGCCACGCCGTCGACCGGCGCCGCGGCCAACGTCGTCCTCGGGCAGTCGAGCATGCTCGCCTCGGCCTCGGGCTCGAGCGCGACGCGGCTGTCGAGCCCGACCGGCGTCACCGCGGTCGCCGACGCCATCGCCGTGGGCGACACCTCGAACCACCGGATCATGGTCTACAACATCACCGGCGCGCTCGGCAACGGCGCCTCGGGAGCCGTGATCGGACAGAATCCGCCGCCGGCCAGCTCGCCGAACCGCGGAGGAGCGCCGGCCGCGAACACGTTGCGCTCGCCATCGCGCCTCACCGCGGTTGACCTCGGCGCGTCGTTCACGCTCGTCGTCTCGGACTCGAGGAACAACCGCGTCCTCGGCTATCAGGGCCTGATGCTGCCCATCGCCAATCCATCCGCGACCGTGGTCCTCGGGCAGAGCACCTTCACCGGCTCGACGCCGGGAGGTCAGGACCTCAACCAGCCGAGCGACGCGATCGTCGTCCGGGGACGACTGATCATCTCCGACACCGCCAACAACCGCGTCCTCCTCTTCGACGAGATCCCGACGGCCGCCAACCAGATGCCGGACGTGGTTCTCGGACAGCCCGACCTGTTCTCTACGGAGCCGAATCAGGGCGGGGCGGCGTCGGCGTCGACGCTCAAACTGCCGACGGGACTCGCCTCCGACGGCACGCGGCTCGTCGTGGCCGACACCGGGAACCACCGCCTGCTCATCTGGACGACCCTTCCGACAGTGGACGGCGAGCCGGCGGACATCGTCCTCGGACAGGCCGGCTTCGCGGGCAGGATGCCGAACGCCGGAAGCTCGGTCGGCGCGAACACGCTGCACTCCCCCGAGGGAATCTTCGTCGACGACGATGACCGTCTCGCGGTCGCCGACCGGGACAACAACCGCGTGCTGATCTTCGGGGGGTTCAGCACGCTCGCGAGCTTCGACCCGGCGAACGTCGTGCTGGGACAGCCCGGATTCCTGAAGAACGAGCCGAACGCCGGCGAGGGAGTCGGGAGGGAAGTGCTCAACGGCCCTCGAGACGTGCTGATCGGCGGCCGCGGGGGGACGCGACTCTACGTCGCCGACACCGGGAACCACCGCGTGCTCGTCTGGAAGGGAGTCCCGAGACGAAACGGTCGCCGGGCGGAGGACGTCATCGGCCAGGTCGACTTCACCACGGCGGTGGTCGCTGGACCGCGCATCGACACGCTGCTCGAGCCAGCGGCGCTCGCCTTCGACGCCAGGGCGTCGTTCCTCGTCGTCGCGGACTCCGGCCACAACCGCATCCTGCTCTTCCGCGACGTGCGACCCGACCCGTCACGCCGATCCGAGGCGCGCTTCGTCCTCGGCCAGCGGAGCTTCATGGCCTCCGCGAGCAACCGCGGCGGGGCGACACCGACGCTCGCCACCGTCTCCGACCCGCGAGGCGTCTTCTTCAACGGCTTCGAGCTCTTCGTCGCGGACCGCGGGAACGCGCGGGTCGTGGCGTGGCGGTGAGCCATCCGGTCCCGGTCCCGGTCCCGGTCCCGGTCCCGGACCCGGACCCGAAAGCGGTCGTCGCCGAGCCGATGGTCGACGTCGGGGCCGAGCGGGTGGGGATTCGAGTCCGAGATCCGATGACCGAGTCCGACTCCGATGTCCGATACCGACTCCGTCGTTACAAAAACGTACCCGCGCCCGAAATCAACCATCCCGCCGAGCCACCATCGCCCTCACCCGCTCCGTTCGTGTCTCCGCCTGGAGCGTCAGGGTGGCGGTGGCCGTGGCGTAGAGCCTTCCTCCCGCCGGCGACCAGAGGTCGTGGCCGCGCCAGCTGCCGCGCAGGTCGCCGGTGCGTTCCTGGCCCTCGATGAGGTGCGCCAGGCGGTGCCACACGCTCTCCGGCATGGCGCCTCGCCGGGCGCTTTCCGGGGTCGAGAAACCGGCGTGGTACGCCGACAGCGCGAGGAAGTCGCCGTAGTAGGTCGATGCCCCGTTTCGGCCGGGCTCGCTGAAGGCGCGGTAGAGCCCGTCGCGCCAGCGGCCCGCGAGCTCGCCACGCGTGCCGTCGATCCACTCGCGGAGCGCCTCGCAGGCGAGCGCCTTGGCGAGCAGCGTGTCGCTGCCGGAGGGGAACTCGCCGCGGCGGGCGTAGCCGACGCGGCCACGGTCGTCGGAGACGGAGGAGAGCCACTCGAAGCCGCGGTCGATCGCCGGGCGCAGCCCCTCGCGGCCGAGCCCGCGCGCGAGCAGGAGAGCTCGCAGCTGCCAGTAGGTCAGGGACGTGTTCGCGCCGCGCGCGTCGAGGTAGCCCCAGCCGCCGTCCGCGACCTGGGCGGAGACGATCCACTCGAGAGCGCGATCGATCGGCTCGTCGAGCCGTGCGGCGAGGTCGGCGCGCTGGCCGGAGGCCTCGAGCAAAACCGAGGTGACGATGCCGTGGTTGTAGGGGGCCGCGAAGAAGGACGGACCGAAGAGTCCATCCGGCGACTGCTCGCGCAGCAGCCCATCGATCGAGCGGTCGATCGCCTCGGTGAGCTGACCATCGGCCCTCGGCTCCGCGCCGAGGAGTGCGAGGAGCGCGAGCCCGCTCAGTCCGGTCTCGAAGCGCGCGTCGCCGCCCCAGTCCGTGGCGCTCCAGAGGCCGCCGGGCTCCTGCGCTTCGAGGAGCCAGCCGAGCGCCAGCAGCTCCGCCGCGGCGACCGGCGCCGCGATGCGCGGCCCCGGCCCCGGGCGCAGCCGCATCGACTGGAACGCGATCACCAAGAGCACGGCGCACGCCACGGCGCCCGCGGCGAGCCGCAGCGCCGACACCCTGCGAGCTCGCCTCGCCGCCGCACGCAGGCGATCGGGCAGCCCGAGATCGGACATCGACGACAGCTCGCGGTCGCGATCGTGCTCGATCAGATCGAGGGTCGCTCGCAGCCCGGCGACGAGGTCACTGCACGCCTCGCAGCCCCCGAGATGCGCCTCGAATCGCGACCTCTCACGGACATCGAGCTCGCCCTGGACGTACGCCGCCGATTCGACCGACAGGCGACAGGGCGAGACGTCGCGTTCAGCGGGCATCCGATCTGACATGGCTCTCGAGAAACTCCCTGAGGCGTCGCAACGCGTAGAACACCCTCGTCTTGACCGTCCCGACCGGGATGCCGAGGACGTCGGCGATCTCCGGGTACGAGAGTCCCTGATACGCGTTCAAAACCAGCACGATGCGCATCCGCTCCGGCAGGGTCTCGAGCCCCGCCGCGAGGTCGGCACGCGCGTCGATCCTCTCAACGCCCGCCGTGGCCTCGTGGTTCACGGGCTCCACGCCGGCGCCCCGCATCTCCTCGAGGCGGACCGTCTCCCGGCTTCGTCGCGCCTTGCGCAGCCGGTCGTACCAGACGTTGCGGGCGACGGTATAGAGGAAGGCCCGGAACGACTTCAGCGGGCGATACCGGTCGCGGTGCAGCCACACCTTGAGGAACGTGTCCTGCGTGCCGTCCTCGGCCTGGCCGGCGTCCGCGCCGAGCCGCCGGAAGAAGAGGCGCAGCAGCCGCTCGTGTCTCTCGACGAGCGCCGCGAACGCGTCCTCCGAGCCTTCCGCCACCCGCGCCATCAGCTCGAGGTCGTCGGGTTCGCCCGGCGGCGGCGCGGGACGCGGATTTCTCATCTCGTCTTCCGGAATTCTGAACCGTACGCTCGCGGTTCCCGTTCTCGTGGGGGCCGGCCGGCGACGAGCCACCGCCGGCCACGGTCGATGGCCTGGCTGCTGGCGGGTCGGAACGCCCGCCGGCGGGTGTGTCCAATTCCCGACGCATGCGATGGTAGCGGAACTTCCAGGGTGGATCAACGACACGAGAGCGCGGCCGCGCGCGCTCTCCAGACGCGCTCTCCTCGTCGCCCTGACGGCGGTGTGGGCCCTCGCCGGCGCGCCCTGGTCGCCGGGGCCGCCGCGAACCTCCCACCTCGCCGCGCAGGAGGTCGGGCGCGTCCCGGAGGAGGAAGAGCCCGGGCCGGACGCGGACGACATCGACGTCACGCTCCCCGAGGTGGTGGTCACCGCGACACGCGGCGAGGCCGGGACCGACCGCCTGCCGTACTCGACTCGGGTGATCGACGAGGATGACCTGCGGACCAGATTGGCGCCGCGCTCGCTCCCCGACGCGCTCGAGGAGCTGCCCGGCGTGCACGTGCAGAAGACGGCGCCCGGTCTCGAGTCGCCCTTCCTGCGCGGTTTCACCGGTTTCCGCACGCTCCTGCTGATCGACGGCATCCGGCTCAACAACGCCGTCTTCCGCGACGGCCCGAACCAGTACTGGGGCACGGTCGACCCGCTGGCGGTGGCCCGCATCGAGGCCGTCATGGGTCCCTCGTCGGTGCTCTACGGCAGCGACGCGATCGGCGGCACGGTGAACGCCCTTACCCTCGACGAGTTCGATGACGGGATCCATCCCGGCCTCTACTACCGTTTCGCCAGCGCAGAGCGGGCGCACACGGCACGTGCGGACTTCCGTGGTCGCGAGGGTCCTGTCGGCTTCACCGGAGGCGTCTCGTTCCGGGACTTCGGTGACATCGACGCCGGTCGTCATGTCGGCGAGCAGGAGAACACGGGCTATCAGGCGCTCTCGGGAGACGCCAAGGTCCGCTGGGACGTCTCGCGCACGCTGGCGCTGACCTTCGCGCATCAGAGCTTCGACCAGGACGACGTGCCACGCACGCACTCGACCGCCGACAGCATCTCGTGGCGCGGCACCAGTCCCGGCAACAATCGCAAGCGAGATTTCGACCAGGAACGGTCACTGTCGTACGTCCGCGCCGAGTGGACGCCGGAGCTCGACTGGCTCGAGTCCGCGACGGTGACGCTGTCCCACCACCTGCAGCGCGAGCGCGAGGGGCGCGTGCGGTCGAGCGGCGGCAGCACCCGGCAGGGCTTCACGGACGACACCGTGGGTTTCTCGTTCTCGGCGCTGTCGCCGAGCGCGATCGGCGACTGGACCTGGGGCGCGGACTACTATATCGACACGGTGCAGTCGTTCCGCACCGACCGCAATCCCGACGGCTCGCTCGACACGCAGTTCCCGCGTGGCCCCGTCGCCGACGACGCGCTCTACGGGCAGCTCGGCGTGTTCGTCCAGGACCGGATCGCGCCCGCGGACTGGATCGAGATCATCGTCGGCGGGCGCTACAACTTCGTCCACGCCGACGCCGACAGCGAGGACATCGACCCGCGCCAGGGCGACTCGCAGACCTTCGACGACCTCTCCGAGACGTGGCACGCCGCCGTCGGCAGCGGTCGAGTGATCTTTCACCCGCTCGAGTGGGTCTCGCCCTACGTCGGCGTCTCGCAGGGATTCCGCGCGCCGAACCTCTCCGATCTGACGCGGTTCGACGTCGCCCAGAGCGGCGTCGTGGAGAGGCCGAACACCGACCTCGACCCCGAGCTCTTCGTCACGTATGAGGGCGGCGCGCACTTCCGCGGCGACCGGTGGCGCGTCACGGGCGCGTATTACTACACGCAGGTGCGCGACCTGATCGTGCGCTTCGA
>JBFFXF010000228.1:0-12435 GCA_041569895.1 Planctomycetota bacterium
ACTCTTTCTCTCCCTTCATCCGGAGGTTCGCATGAAGTGCTTCGAGGCTCTCGAGATCGCTCTGGCGGCGGTTCGTTCTCTGCACCCGGGCGGCCTGCTTCTCGGTTCTCGGTGAACTTCACTCGCAGTGCGATCTGCCGAGACGACAGCGAGAGATCACCACGCTCCGATGGAAACCGCCGCCGACGTGATCGCCGCCGCCGCGGCGGTGAGTGCGATCACGAGGGAGCGCCTCAGCCGGCGAGGCCGTGAAGCGAAGCTCTCGAGCGCCTGCGCTAGCTCGGCCGCCGAGGGGAATCGCGCGCGCCAGTCCGCGGCCATCGCCCGCAGGCAGATCGCCGCGAGCTCGACCGGGACGCCGGCGCCGGTGAGCGCGTCGCGGTCGAAGTCGCAGCGACGCGCCCGTTCCAGCGCCTCACCGAGGGTGGTTCCGTCGTAGGCCAGTCGCCCCGTGAGGGTGACGTAGAGCGTCGCGCCGAGAGAGAAGACGTCGCTCTCCGGTCGCACGTCCTCGTCACACGCCTGTTCCGGCGACATGAACGGGATGGTGCCGGCGACCTCGCCCGCGGTCCGTCCGGGACCCGTCGAGAAGCGGCTCCGCGCCATGCCGAAATCGATCAGCCGCGCCGTTCCGTGCTCGTCGATGACGATGTTTCGCGGCTTGATGTCGAGGTGGACGATGCCCTGGCGGTGCGCCGCGTCAGCCGCCATCGCGGCGTCGGCCACGAGGCGTGCGGCTCGCCGCGGACAGATCCTGCCCCAGGCCGCGGCGCGCTCGAGAGTCGGTCCCCGGATGAGCTCGAGCACAAGGTACGGGTGGTCGTCGTGGAAACCGAAATCGAGGACGCGCGGAAGCCTCGGGTCGTCGAGCCTTGCGAGCAGCTGCCCCTCGCGCCACAGCCTCTCGGAGGTGTCCCACGGGTCATCTCGTGGCTGCGCGCTCATCTTGATCACCACGTCGCGCTCGAGCTCGGGATCGACCGCGCGAAAGACGTACGCCTGCGAACCCGGGTCGAGCAGGCCGACAATGACATGACGGCCGATCCGGTCACCGGGCGCGACGCCGAAAGCGTGGCTCGCCAGGGACCGCTTCTGGATCTCGATCGCCTCGGTGCTCTCGACGGCTTGCCCGGTCTCGACAGGACGCTCCGGGTCGGCCGATTCGAGGAGCGCACGCGAGGATTCCTCGTGAATCGCTTTCACCACCAGTCTCCTTCCTGTCGCCGCGAGACGTGCGGCTTTCATCGGTGACTGTGGAGCAAGCGGACAGGTTATAACCGCCAAAGGGAGTTTTTTTCGCCGAGCAGCTATGATGGCCCCCTGGAGGGCCGGGAACCGCCGTGGCAGAGTCGCAACCGATCTCAAAGTCAGACGGCGACGATCGCGGGGATCGTGACCAGTTCACCTCGCACCATGCGCGACAGGCCCGCTCCGGCGACCTCGAGAGCATCGAGTGGCTGGTGCGGCGATTCTCCTCGCTCCTGCTCGTCAACGCGCGGTACCGGATCGGCCCGGTGCTGTCGCGGCATTACGACGCGGAGGACATCGTCGACGAGGTGTGGGCGATCACGTTGCCCAGGTTGTCGTCGCTGTCCGAGCGAGATGGTCGTTTCACGCCGGTGCTGCTGAAGTTCCTTTCGACGACGCTGATCCGGCGCTGTAACGACCTGATGAAGAAGTACGCTCGCGAGCGCCGGTTCGTCCCGATCGGAATCGGCACGGGGCCCGGGGAAGCGCTCGCGGCCGAGACGACCGCCGCGATCTCACGCGTGGTCCGACAGGAGCGCGCCGAGGCGGTGGCGAGCGCGATCGAGGCGCTCCCGGACCGTGATCGTGAGCTTCTCATTCTGCGCGGCATCGAGCAGCAGCCGTATCGCGCGATCGAGGCCATCGTCGGAGGGGACCACAAGGCGCTGGCCGTGGAGTATCGGCGCGCGCTCGACAAGCTCAAGGCGAAGCTCGGCGGGACGGTTATCGAGGATCTGGAATGACGGCGACCGATGCTTGACGTTCGTGATCTTTTGGGCCGGGCGCGTGACGGAGACCGCGACGCTCGCCTCGAGCTCGTGCGGCTGCTCGCCGACGAACAGCGACTGCACTCCTCCCTGCAGGCGATCGTGCGTCGCCTGATGCCGGGTCACCATCCGGCGCGCCGGATCGTCGACAGCCGGGACGTCATGCAGAGCGCGCTGAAGACGGCGCTCGACCAGCTGCCGCGCTTTCGCGGCGCCGACGAGGCGAGTCTCTTCGGCTGGCTTCGCGCGATCGTCAGGACAAAGGTCCAGCGCGCCCTGAGGAAGGTCGAGCGCGAGCGCGAGAGCGACGTGACGGCGGTGCCGGCCGATGTCGACCCGGATCGCGTCGTCACGGACGACCTCGTCGAGGCCCTCCGGTACGCAATCCAGGACCTGCCGATCGACCAGCGCCTCGTCGTCGAGCTCCGCCTGCGCGGCCTCAACTCGAGTCAGATCGCCGGGGAGCTCGGACTGAAGCCCGCCACGGTGCGAAAGCGCGAGCAGCGCGCTGTGGGGGTGTTGCGGGAGCGACTCGACCCGCCTTCATCTTCGAACTGAGAATCGTTCCCGGTTCCGTGCCCCGTTCCGTTCCCGTTCCCGTCCCCGTTCCCGTTCCCGTGCTCGAATACCATCGAGTCCGAGACCGATACCGAGGGCGAGACCGATTCCGATGACCGATTCCGACTCCGACTCCGACTCCGATTCCGATGACCGATTCCGATGACCGATGACCGATACCGATACGCCCGCGGGCCGTTCGGAGGGGTCTCGGCCTCTGGTGTCGGTCCTCTGTCTCTGATCTCGGACCTCTGACCTCTGTCTCTGTTCTCTGTCCCTGCCCCCCCGCCTCTCGAAAAACCCCCCCGCCTCCCGGCGGGGGGGGCGGCCGGCGTCTCACCCGCTCACCCGTCGGCTGTCGACGAGCGTTCGGCTGATGGCCCTCACTGCCTCCAGGCGCTCTTCGAGTGCGCGACGTCCGACCGAGACTGCCAGATAGCTCACGCGGCGCGCGCCGACGAAATCGATCAGCTTGCGCAGCAGCACGACGCCGGGGTAGAAGACGCGAGCGCGCGTCTCGTCGAGTCGGCGGGGCGGACCGTCCCGGCGTATGCTGCGCTCGAGCTCCTCGAGCTCGAGGCCGCCGAAGCTCGCCGCTTGGAGCGTCCTCGCGACGGCCTTTACCGTGCCGCCGGTGGCGTGGAGCTCGTCCATGCTGACGATCGCGGCCTTTCGCAGGTTGACGTCGATCCAGTCGCACATCGCCGTCATGCCGTCGGCCTTCCACTTCTGGAAGAGCTGGATGGCGCCGAGCGGCAGGCTGTCCCAGACCATCGTGCGGGTGCGCGAGAGAAACACGGTCTCGACGCTGCCGCCGCCGACGTCCATGACCAGCGCCGGGACGCGCTCGGAGTGCGCCAGGTAGGCGCGCGCCAGGAGCGATGCCTCCTCGAGGCACGTGACGACGTGCACGTCGACCCCGAGCACGTTGGCGAGCGCCTGCACGAGCGTGTCGCGGTTGTCGGCATCGCGCACCGCGCTCGTGGCGATCACCAGCTCGGGATGGAGTCCGTTCTCGTCGACCAGCCGGCAGAGCCGGCGTACGGTCTCGGGCGAGATCGACCCGGTGGCGTACACCTCGTGGCCGAGCTCGTACGGAAACTTCACCGTGCGGATCCCCCCGGAGCGCACCCGGTGGTACTTCAGGCTCTGGGCGCCGATCTCGAGCACGCCCTCACGCGCCGGCCGCGCCGCCGTCGGGTCCCGGCGTGCCTCACGGCGGCGGAACCCGTTGAAGCGGGATTCGTTCATTCTCATCGATCACCTCCGTCGCTGGACTGTCCCGTGCGACCCACGGAGAGCCGCTTCCGGATGGAGCCGCGGGGGATTGGTGGTGTGACATCAAACTCCCGTTCCCGTTCCCGCTCCCGGACCCGGTCCCGTGCCCGTGCCCGAAAGCTCTCGGAGTCGGGTGCCTGGCCGACGTCGGGGCCGGCCTGTCGGAGTCCGAGGCCGAGTCCGACGACCGATTCCGATTCGGAGCCGATGCGCCGGGAACCCGGCAGCGGGGGGCGGCGGCGTCGCGGAGTCGACGGACACCGGTGCTCGGTCGAGCAATAAAAACCGCCCCCGCCGATCGGGCGGGGGCGTCAACAGGAAGGAGGGGCTCTCTCGCGAGTCGGTCAGCCGGAGATCGGCTGGTCGCTGGTGCACGCCGTGTACGACTCGCAGTCGAGGTCATCCCTCGTCGAATCCGTGTCGCACGTGCCGGAGACCGATCCGGTGATCGGACCGCCGAAGAGGAAGCCGAGGACGGCGGCCGCGTCCGAGACGTCCAGCTGACCGTCGTCGTTCGCATCGGACGCCTTGTCGCAGCGCGGCTCCGGGCCGCCGATGAACAGGTAGTGGAGCAGGTGGACCGCGTCGGAGACGTCGACGGACCCGTCGGTGTTCGAGTCGCCGCGGACGAAGCGCGGTCGATCGAGGAGGCCGTCCTCCATGGCTCGCTCGATCGCGGCGAGGACGCTCTCCACCGCGTTGCGCCATTCGGAGACCCGCGTCGGGTCATCGACCACCGTGACGGTGATCTCCCCGAGCATCCGGCTCGCCGGCGAGAAGACCTCGCTCGTCCTGCCGCCGGTGAGCTGGTTCACGTGGTCGATCAACCCGTTGATGATCCGGCTCGCCAGCCGGATGGTCGCCGGATCGGTCGCCGACTCGTAGTACCGCGTGGCGTTCTCGAGCGCCTCGAGAATGTCGTGCGCGTCCGGAGGCCCATCGGCGGGCGTCGGACTCGCGATCGACAGGGGAACACACAGGGCGAGTGTAACGAAGACCTTGCGACTCATGGCGGACTCCTTCCACGAGAACTGAAGCGTTCAATCGCCGGGTCACGACGACCCGACCTCGTTGGAATAGAGCCGCGAGGGCGTCGAGTGTGACCGAAGGAGAACGTGGTTATCGGTCGAGCGAGACGACGGATGGGAAGAGGGGAGGCATTCATGGTACACAATGAACCCCCGACGCCCGTTCCCGTGCCCGAAGGAGCCGGCGAGGTCGCGCGCGGACGACGGCAAAGCAGGGCGCGCCGTCTCGGCACGCCATCTCGTCCAGCGGAGTCGGATGCGGCACCGATCTCGGGAACGGATCGGCGACGTAGACAAGGAAGACGCAGGCGAGCGTCGTGTCCTCCCATGACCCCGCGCTTTCGTGGCTGGCTGCCGATCGTGTTTCTTCCGCTGGTCGTCGTTCTCCTCGAGACGCCCGCCTGGCCACGCTGGGCCTTCATGTGGGCGCTGGCGATCTCGATCTACGCCGGGTGCAAATGGCTCACCTGGCGACGGGCACAGGTCGAAGGGACGCCGCTCTGGAGGCGCGTGGGGTACCTCCTCGCGTGGCCCGGTCTCGACGCGCGATCGTTTCTCGGCGAGCACCCGTCGGCGTGGTCATCCCGACCGGCGCCACGAGAGTGGTGGCTCGGTGTGCTCAAGACCGCGACCGGACTGGGTCTCCTTTTCGGAGTCGCGCGTCTGGTGCCGGCCGGCGTGCCCTACGTGACCGGCTGGGTCGGCATGATCGGCATCGTCATGGTGCTGCACTTCGGCGTCTTTCATTTGCTCTCGTGCGCCTGGCGAAGCGTCGGCGTCGGTGCGCGTCCGCTGATGGATCGTCCACTGGTCTCGAGCAGTCTCGGCGAATTCTGGGGACGACGGTGGAACACCGCGTTCCGTGACCTGACGCACCGTTTCTGCTTCCGGCCCCTCTCGGCGGGGTGGGGCGTCCCGGCGGCCGTCCTCACCGTATTCGCGATCAGCGGGCTCATTCACGACGTGGTGATCTCCGTGCCAGCCGGCGGTGGCCACGGAGGTCCTTCCCTCTTCTTCGTGCTCCAGGGCGCCGGTCTGCTGATCGAGCGCAGCGGCGCCGGGCGTCGTCTCGGCCTCGGCTCCGGGTGGCGCGGGTGGCTGTTCACGATGGGGTTCCTGATCGCGCCGATCGGCGTGCTGTTTCACCCGCCGTTCGTTGCCGACATCATCGTGCCCTTCATGCGAGCTGTGGGAGCGCTCTGATGACAGATCAATGGCTGTCCGGACTGATCTTCGCCGCCGGCATCGCGCACCTCGGAGTGCTCGCCGCTGCGGCGTTCGTGCCCTTCCTCCTCCGGTGGAGAGATGAGCTGCGCTCGCTGTCGCGACTTCACAGGCAGATGCACTGGGTGTACGCCGGCTACATTTTTCTCTCCATAACGGCATTCGCAATCATCAGCGTGCTGCACGCGGGCGAGCTGGCCGGCGGCGGCGGACTGGCCCGCGCCTTCTGTCTCTATGTGTGCGTCTTCTGGGGCGTCCGTCTCGGGCTTCAGGCCGTGTTCGACGTCAAGGAGCTCGTGACAGTATGGTGGGTGCGGCTGGGCTACCACGGCCTCACCGTCCTCTTCGCGTGCTTGACGGCGGTCTACGCGTGGGCGGCCTTCCGTCCCGGCCGGTGATGTCGACCGACCCGTCACGGACACGTCGGGGACGCGTCGCATCCGAGTGTCTGATCCGAATCGAGCAGTCCCGGGCCGCACTCCGGGAACGGCGGGAGCGGGTTCGGCCGGCCGAGGAAGACGTTGAGCACCATGACGATCGCGTCGGTGAGGTGGAGCTGTCCGTCGCCGTTGACGTCACAGGCCGCGCGACACGGGATCTGCGGCGCTCGCCGCCGGTGGAAGATCGACCGCAGCAGGACCATCGCGTCGTCGAGGCTCTCTCCGGCGACGCCGTCCGAGTTGCAGTCGCCGCGAATGAAGACCGGGAAGAAGAGCGCCAGCGCGCGGTCGGCGATGATCTCGTGTCCGCGGCGCGACGGGTGCTTGATGTCGCAGAAGAGGAGCGAATCGGGATCGTCGGACTTCATGAGGTGCCTCCATTCTGCCCGCGCGAGTGTCGTTCTCCGGGGAGCGACCGCTCGCGCCCTCAACCTGCTGACGCCACACGAGTGACGGCAACTACCAACGCCCACGTGGATAACGAACAACCCGCTGCAGAATGGACAGCCGTTCGACGAAAAACAGGATATGCGACACGTACTCGCCCGTCCACGCGTCTCGTTCCGGACGTTCCACCCGCTGTCCCGCTTCCGGGATGCGGCCCGGAGTGGAGTCGCTCTCGTAGTGCTCGTGCTGGTCGCCTCGTGCCGGGATCGAGGCGCCGTGGTCCAGTTTTCCCCCGCGGATGTCGCAGAAGGGAGGCCGGTTGTGAGCCTGAACGCCGAGACGCTCGACGAGCTTCTTCTCTTCGAGCGACGGGCCGTCGCGGTCGTCAAGTGCCGCGGGGCCGAGATCATCAACCAGGGCACGCGCAGCGAGCGCGTGATCCTGGACACGGTCGTCGTGTCGGTCGGTGACGGCGAGCCTCCGGGCGAGCTGCAAATCACGCGCTACACCCAGGGCGATCCGCTGATGCGGCGCGGCGAGACCTATCTGGTCGGCGTCTTCTCGGACGGCCAGTGGGATCCGTCGTGGTCGCTGGCGGCCCTGGTGCCCGTTCCCGAGGGACAGGCCCAGGAAGCCGCGCGAGCGGCCGGCCGCGACCTGCGCGAGCGGGCCGACTCGGCGGCGCGTTAGCGGAACACGCTCCCCGGATGACTGGCGCGCACGGCCTCGCATCGTAGGCTTCGCTGGGGGTACGCCGTTCCTTCCGTCACCAGCGAGATCCCTCCCGGCGCCGACATCTGGATGATCAAGTCGCGCGCCGCCGGAGCGCGACTCTCGATTCGTCCCCACCCGGACCCGTACGAGCCGACGCGTTTCGTGGCGTCGATCCGTGAGCGGGCACCGCCGCCATCGTCGCCGCTCTCGCGGACCGACGGAACACTTGCCGTTGTTCATCCACGTGTTCCGTCTACAATGGCTCCAGGTCGCCCACGGAGCGAGACGTCGATGCACCCCCGCATGAAGTCACTGGCGTGCTGCCTCATCCTGCTGGCGCTCGGGACCGCATACCGTCCGTCGATCGCAGAGGAAGGGGATCGTCCGTTTCGCGCCGGCGCGGCGACCAGCAACATCACGCCGCCGCTCGGCGAGCCGATCGTCGGCGGCTGGAGCCCGTTCCCGGCGACGTATGTCCACGACGAGCTCCACGCGAGGTGCCTGGCGCTCGACGACGGCGCGACGCGTGTGGTCTTCGTCGTCTGCGACAACGTCGGCATCCCGCGCGAGGTCCTCGATCGCGCGCGACGCTGGATCGACGCCGAGACCGACGTCGACCCGTCGAACGTGTTGATGTGCGCCACGCACACGCACTCGGCGACCAGCGCGCGGGGCAAGAGCCCGCTCGGCGGCGACGAGCTGAGCGAGTACTCGCGCTTTCTCGCCCGTCGCATCGCCGACGGCGTCCGCCGCGCCCTCGACCACCTCGAGCCGGCCCGCATCGCGTGGGGATCCGCGCGGGCTCCCGAGCACGTCTTCAACCGTCGCTGGCGCATGAAGCCGGGCCCGGAGCTCGACAACCCGTTCGGCGGTACCGACCGCGTGCGCATGAATCCGCCGCGCAACCACCCGAACCTCATCGAACCGGCCGGACCGACCGACCCCGAGGTCTCGTTCATCTCGGTGCGGTCACGGGAGGGGCGGCCGATCGCGCTGCTCGCGAACTACTCGCTTCACTACGTCGGCGGCGTGCCCGGGGGCCACGTCTCGGCGGACTACTTCGCAATATTCGCGGACCGCCTCCAGCAGCTCCTCGGCGCCGACCGCCAGACGCCGCCCTTCGTCGGCATCATGACCAACGGCACCAGCGGCGACATCAACAACATCGACTTCCGCGGCAAGGGCGGGCGACTGCCGCCGTACGAGAAGATGCGACTCGTGGCGTGGGACGTGGCGGAAAAGGTCATCGAGGCGTCCGTCTCGCTGACGTACCACGACAGCGTGACGCTCGCCGCGCGGATGAGGGAGCTCGAGCTCGGCGTCAGGAAGCCGTCACCGGAGCTCCTCGAGCGGGCCCGGCAGATCCTCGCCCGACCGCCGGAGGCCCGACAGCGTCATCCGAGAGAGCGTATCTACGCCGAACGAACCATCCGCATGAGCGAGGCGCCGGACCGCGTGTCGGTGCCGATCCAGGTCGTTCGCATCGGCGACCTCGGCATCGCCGCCGTCCCGTTCGAGGTCTTCGTCGAGACCGGCCTCGAGATCAAGCGACGCTCGCCGTTCGCGAGGTCCTTCACCATCTCCCTGGCGAACGGATCCTTCGGCTACCTGCCGACGCCGGAGCATCACGACCTGGGCGGCTACGAGACATGGCTCGGGACCAGCCGGGTCGAGCGAGAGGCCTCGCGGGCGATCACGGAGGCGGTGGTGGGGATGATGGCGGCTCTCGAACGGTAGCGCCCTCTTCAGACCTTCGGACCCGTCCCCGGTCCCGGTCCCGTGCCCGGTCCCGTGCCCGAAAAACGCAGTCGGTCTCGCGGTCACCGTCGGGGTCGAGCGGTCGGAGACCGAGACCGAGACCGGAGGCAGAGAACAGAGATCAGAGGGCAGATCTCTGACTCGGACTCGGACCTCTGACTCGGAATCGGAATCGGAATCGGCACTCACTATCGGAGTCGGTCATCGGACTCCGATACCAGCGCCCTCGAGGACGGGAACGGGCACGGGCACGGGCACGGGAACGGGAACGGGAACGGGAACGGGTACGTTTTTGCAACGATGGAGTCGGACTCGGACTCCGTCTCGGACTCGGCCCCGACGGTGGTGCGAGTCACGGGCACGAATCCACCGGACCATCGCACCCCAGACTCTGGGGCGCGGGCGCCGTGCCGCAGGTGTCGAATGGCGGTGGTGGCGCGGGTCCGCCGCGGAACTGGAAGAGAAGGTTGTAGACCGCGTCGCTGACGTCGAACGAGCCGTCGTCGTTGGTGTCCATCGCCTCGAGACAGCGCGCCGGGCCGCCGGCGAAGAGGAAGGAGAGGCCGAAGATCGGGTCCGCGATGTCGATGACGCCGTCGCCGTTGTCATCGCCGCGGATGAACTCCTGCTCGCCGTCCGGGCACGTCACCGACCGGTAGGTGACGGCGATGATCCAGTCGCCGGTGACGCCGAGGGTGCACGCGTCGGTCCAGCCGCCGGGGATCGCGAAGACGACGTTGACGCCCGGCTGACAGCCGTTGCCGTCGTGCACCACGCTGCCGGCGAAGGGATTGCTCGCGTTCGAGTTGAGGAACTCCAGGGTGACCGTAAACGGACCCGAATCGATGATGATCTCTCCGGGAAGCGGAGCCAGGTCGAAGGCGTTGATGAAGCCGTCGTTGAGCACCGGCCCGTCCAGGCTGAAGATCGGGTCTCCGGGGTCCGGCAGGCCGCCGGCGTAGATCCGGATGGCGCGCTCGAGCGATTGCGGGCTGCCCCCGAACGCCGACACCCATCCGACGTCGACGCGCAGGATCTCGATCGGGTAGTCCTCCGCGGGCGCCTCGAGCACGACGCCGGCACGCTCGCCGGTGATGAAGCACGGACAGGTCACGCGGGCCTGGCCGTCGGCGACCTGGAGCGGCTGCGCGGGACAGTCCTGCGCCGCCGATGGCCGGGAGGGAGAGAGCGCGAGCCCGAGGAGAAGGCACGCCTGCAGCCGGAGCAACGCGGTAAGAAGACGCGGCGGCCGGCTCTCGGGCTGCACGGTGAGACGCATATCGTTGTCATGATATGCGTGACGTTGCAAAAGTGCAAGCAGGACGCCGCCTGGCTCCCGCTGCTTGCCCTCTCCACCGGCGTCGGGCATCATCCGCGGCCGTATGGAGGCCGGCGCGTCGAGAGATCTCGTGCTCGAATCGCTGCGGGGAGTCATCGACCCGGAGCTCGGGGTCAACGTCGTCGACCTCGGCCTCGTCTACGACATCGACGCCGTCGCCGATGGCGTTCGCGTGACGATGGGCGTCACCACGCCGACCTGTCCCCTGGGTCCGTATCTCGTCGACGCGGCACGGACCGCCATCCGCGCTGCGCTGCCGACCGCGCGCACCGTTGACGTCGTACTCGTGCGGGACCCGCTCTGGTCGCCCGACCGCATGTCCTCGAAGGCCAGAGAGCAACTCGGGTGGAATCCGTGAAGCGCGAGCGCCGATCGTGAGTCTGCTCACGCGCGTGCTTCGAATCCTCCTCGTGCTGACCGCCATGGCGTGTCTCGTCAGCGGCGTCTGGGGAGGGCTCCTGCGCCAGACGTGGAACCTGCCGTTGCCCACCGAGCACGCAAACTGGATCACGCATCACGGCGCGTTGATGGTCGGCGGCTTTCTCGGCACGGTGATCGGCGTCGAGCGCGCGGCCGCGCGGGATGCGCTCTGGGCCTATCTGGCGCCGATTCTCACGGCGTCCGGCGGCATCGCGCTGATGTCGGGCGCGCTCGGGTTTGAGGGTCCGCTGCTCTTCTCGCTCGGGAGTCTCGTCCTCGTCGCGGTGCTCGTCGAGGCCGTCTTCCGTCAGCCGGCCGTCTTCACGGTGACCATGGCGTTGGGCGCAGCCGCGTGGAGCGCCGGCAACCTCCTGTGGCTGGCCTCCTGGACCGTTCCCCGGCTGGTTCTCTGGTGGGTGGCATTCCCGACGTTGACGATCGTCGCGGAGAGGCTCGAGCTCACCCGCATGCAGCCACAACGACCCGGGAGTCGGACTCTCTTCGTTCTCTCGACTGGTGTCTTTCTCGTCGCCCTCGTGGTCAGCGCCTTCCAGCCCCCCGTCGGAATCCGACTCGCCGGAATCGGCCTCGTGGCGCTTTCACTCTGGCTCCTGCGCCACGACATCGCTCGGAGAACGGTGCGGCAACGAGGTCTGCCCCGCTTCACGGCGGTCTGCCTGCTCTCCGGCTACGGCTGGCTGGCGCTGGCGGGCGTGCTGGCCGCGATCCAGGCCCCGATCGACCACGGCTTGCCGTACGACTCCGTGGTACACGCCCTCTTCCTCGGCTTCGTCTTCGCGATGATCTTCGGACACGCGCCGATCATATTCCCGGCCGTCATGGGGCTGCCGATTCCCTACCGGCCGCGGTTCTACGCTCACCTGGCTCTGCTGCACGTCGCGACGGTCGTGCGCGTGGCGGGTGACCTCCTGGAACGCCCGCGCGTCGCGCACTGGGGCGGGCTGATCGGCGCCGTCGCCATCGCTGGCTTCCTGGTCAACACGGTCTCGTCGGCGCTGCAGGGGGTCCTGGCGCGGCGTCACTGACGGGCGTGCGGAGATCGGGAAAGGTCAGCGCGGCCTCACGCGATCGCGAGGCCGCGCTGACTCGAGCGGGAGTCCCGTGGCGCGGAGCTCCGCTCGCGCGCTCAATCGTCGTCGTCGTCCTCGTCGTCGTCGTCGTCGTCGTAGTCGTCGTCGTCCTCGTCGTCATCCTCCTCGTCGAGCTCGAAGTCCTCGTCCTCGTCCTCTTCGAACGCCAGGGTCGCGGGCGGA
>JBFFXF010000229.1:0-12395 GCA_041569895.1 Planctomycetota bacterium
CCCCCCCCCGCCAGCACACACCACGGAGACGCAGAAGGGAAGGACTTACCGTCCGCCGTGCCGTCCCCTCCGCAGCTCCCTCAGGACGGTTCTCAGATCCCTGACCTGGTCCCTGAGTGAAACGTTACCCCTACGACCCCTTCTTCTTGAGCTCCTTCTTCATCTTCTTGAGCTCCTCCTTCAGTTCCTTGAGCTCTTCCTTCAACGCCTTCCTCTCCGCCTTGCTGAGGTCCCCGTCCATCAACAGCTCCTTCAGCTTCTTGAGCTGCTTCTTCAGCTTCTTGAGCTCCTTCTCGCCGCTGCTGCCTCCGCAGCCGGACTCGTCGTAGGAGGCGTTTTGGCACGCGTCGACCGGATAGGCGCACTCGGGGAGGTCGTCCTCGGTGTCGTCGACGGCGCAGCCCGAGAAGAGATCGACCGGGCGCTCGTCGCAGAAGAAGTGGTACCGGACTATCAGGTTGACGTCGGTCCCGGTCAGCATGCCGTCGTCGTCGACGTCCGCGGCGTCGGCGCACACGATCGGCGTCTCGCCGTAAAGGTGGTTCATGAGCTCTCGTGCGTCGGTCAGCTCGAGCGCGACACCGTTCGCGTCGACGTCACCCCGCAGGAAGGTGTTCTGCGGCGGGGCCTCCTCGACGGTGATGGCGATCTCGGCGAATGCCGAGTTGAAGTAGCGGTTGCCGTCGTCGACGTCGAGGCGATAGACGTAGGAGCCGGGCGCCGTGAAGCTGACGTTGATCACTTCCTGATCGTTGAAGTCCATGCCGTCGCCGGCCGGACCGCTGACCTTGCTCCACAGGAAGGTGAGGTGCTGGACCTCGCCGTCACCGTCGCTCGAGCCCGAGCCGTCGAGGACGAGCCCCGCCATGCCGTTGGCGTCGAGGACGACCGCGGCCGGGCTCGGATCGGACATGATCACGGCCACCGGCGAGTTGTTCGGCATGACGTTGCTGGGTCCATAGGGATCGCTCGAGGTGAATCCCATGTAGT
Organism: Planctomycetota bacterium; assembly: GCA_041569895.1. GTDB lineage: Bacteria > Planctomycetota > UBA8108 > UBA8108 > JACQVS01 > JBFFXF01. The sequence goes on from JBFFXF010000229.1 coordinate 991, forward strand.
CGACCCGCATCTCGTCGGTCGCGGAGAGAAGCTGCGGGAGGTCGAACGACATGCCCCTGACCGAAACGGCCCCGTCCTCGGTCCACTCGCCCGCGGGGCTCGTCATGTTGTCGACCATCTCGGTGACGTCCCGGCGGCCGGAGAGCTCCACGTCGCCCTGGGCGAGCTGGAGAGTGCCACCGTCGTCCATGTAGGTGTCACCACTGTCACGATCGTTGAATCGGAACGCCATGTGTCCCATGTCCGTCATCGTGACGTTGTTATGGCATCCCATGAAGAAGCGAGTGAAGTGACCGCTCTCCAGAGCGCCCGTGAAGAAATCGCAGGTCGCCTGCGGCTGGGCGGTGGAGGCCGTGTAGGACATGAAGCCGTCCGACACGGAGATCGAGTCGAATCCCTGGAGGGTGGTCAGGCCGGAGAAGTCGCCCGGCATGTTGAAGTCCATCCGGTAGTCCTCGCGGATCCGGATGTAGTCGATCTCGAAGACCAGCCCGTCGAAGGTGTCGTCGTTTCTCGGCAGGCCGTTCAGGGGATCGATCCGGAGCGAGTCGTTCATCGGCTGGTCGGTCCAGAGACCGTCCATGTCGCTCCCGGAGGTCGGCGTCGCCTGATTCTCGCCGACGTTCATCGGGATGAGCATGGTCTGGAAGTCGGTCATGTTGCTCGGCGTGTCCGCCAGGTGGTAGGAGATCTTCTGGTCCCAGGGGGCGCCCCAGAACACGGCGAAGATGTTCGGCTCGAAGGCCGACATGTGGCGGTAGCGGATCTCGATGACCCGGTGAGCGCTGGGCACGTAGGAGAAGAACCGCGTCATGTAGGGGTCGCGGATTCCATCCCGGTTGCCGTCCCGCATCGAAATCTTGAGCGTGCCCCCGGAGACCTCGAAGACGGTGTCCAGCGAGGTGTTCCCGTTCCAGCCCTCGGTGTCGCCGTCGTTATTGAAGTGCCAGCTGCGGGACATGGTGACGTGGTAGTGCTCGCCGGCGAGGACGTCGACGTGCTCGAAACGGAAACGACCGTCGAGCATCACCTCGACCGACTGGACCGACTCGGCGACACCGCTGCCCGGCGAGGTCTTCCAGAGCTCAACGAAGACCCCGGGGCCGAAAGGCGCACCGCTTCCCGTAATCGTCTGGTCGGGACCAGGCGACGTCGGGCCGTCGAGCACGAGCTGCGTCAGGTACCCGGCTGCGGGCGCCTGAGCCTGCACGGCGGCAGGTAGGAGGAGGGAAGCGGCCACGAGGGCCAGAGAGCGCTGAAATCGACCCATTGACAATCCTCCAAGAGTTCTTTGTAGAGCGAGACCAGGTTCCTTCGGCAAGGAAGGGTACAATGCACGTTCCGATAGTGCCACCGAATCCAAAGAAATCTGGTGAAAGTGTACAGATAGTGTTTTGGATTTGAGCGTGGTGTGTCACCGGGGTACAAGGGGTGGACGGTTTCGGGGCTTCGGTCTCCGATCCGACTCCGGTCGCTCGGCCACGACGGTGACCGTGGGCGCGACGGCGAGGGGGTTCTCGGGCACGGGGACGGGAACGGGGACGGGGACGGGATCCGTAAGTCGCGCCGATCTGTGGCGCATCGTACGCTTAGGCAGCGGAAACCGACGGAAGATGCAGGAAGATGGATTTCAAGCCGTATCAGAAGGTCGTTCTCCCGGCGAATAAGGGGACGGGAATCAATCCCGGGGAGCAACGCGCCAAGCAGCAGCAGCGCGCTCAGGCCAAGCCGCGACCCGAGCCGGCCGAGAACCTGCCCGATGTCGAGGAGCAGCAGACCGAGCTCGTCGAGCTCGACGGGACCGGCGAGGCCGATCAGCCCACCGAGCAGATGCCCTGGCACGACGCGGAGGAGATCGATGACGGCCCCCCGCCGTGGCATACGGGCGAGGAGGACGCGGACGTGCCCCAAGAGCCGAAAGCGCAGGCGCCAGCGGAGACCGGTGAGGGCGCGGCCGGGGAGGCCGCCGCGCCGTGGTGGAAGTCCTGGAGCGCGCAGAAGCCCACCGCGGCTCAGCCGGTCGTCGAGCAACCCGTCGCCGACGAGCCGGTCGACGAGGAGCCAGCCGACGAGGGGACGGTCGTCGAGCAGCCGTTCGAGCAGCCCTTCGCCGGGCACGCCAGGTCGGAAGAGCGGGCCGGGGAGGTCGAGGAGGACCAGTGGACCCCGCTGGCCGCGACGGTGCGCCGGGTCGAGGAAAGGCCCGCGCCGAGCGGCCACGCTCACGAGAACGACGACGAGATCGACGAGGACGACGATGGCGAGGACGGCGACCGCGAGTTCAAGGATTACATCATCGCCTACAACGGCGCCTTCCTCGGCCAGTTCCGCACCTGGAAACGCGTCACGCACCGCACCGTCTTCAAGCGCATCGCGCAGCGTCTCTGCGAGGAGATGGACGACTTCGACTACCGCAAGCTCCAGCTCTTCCGGCCGGTGCCGGTGAAGATCGATCTCGACAGCATCGACGACTTCCTCGACGAGGCGTTCTGCTGGTTCGAGGGGAGATAGCCCGTCCCGTGCGTCTCGAGATCGCTTGCAGACCGAGCGTCACCCGTGGCATAACGGGTGCATGATTCCCCTCCGAGTCCCCCCAACGCTGTCCGTCGTTCTGTCCGTCGTTCTGTCCGTCGTCATCGTCGTTGCCGCGTCCCTGACCCTCGCGGCGCAGGAACCGAGCGCCCCGGAGGCCGGCGCGACCGTGCGCATGACCGCGACCGGACCCGCGGCGACGCCGGCGGTGGCTCCCGACGGATCGATCGTTTTCTCCACCGGCGAGGCGATCATGCGCCTCGACCCTCGTACGCGAAAGACGACGACACTGGTCGCGGCAAGTGGACCCGTCTCGGCGCTGGTCTTCGATCACCTCGGCGGACTGGTCGCGTGCGAGGGCGAACCCGGACGACGTCGCGCATCGCGACGCTCTCCCGCCGCGCGCGAGACGGGCGTCGTGATCGGCGAGGGACGCATCCGGGACGCGGCCGGCCTGTGTGTCGACCTCGAGGGCGCGATCTGGGTCTCCGATGCCGGCGGGAGCGGCGAGGACGGGACGGCGCGTCCGGCCATCTACCGCGTCGATCGAGGCGGGAAGGTGACGGAGATGACGCGCGAGGTGTCGTCTCCCGGCGCCGTCGCGCTCGCCCCGGACGGCAAGACGCTGCACGTCGTCGATGGCGGCGCCGGAGCTCCGCGCGTGCTCGCCATCCCGCTCGACGCCGGTGGAGGCGCTTCCGGTCGACCGGAGTCCTCGATCCGCTTCGCGAAAGGGTCCACGGCCGGCGGGCTGGCCATCGACGTGCAGGGCAACCTCCACGTCGGCGTGGCGGGCCCCGATCGCGTGGGGATCCTCATGGCCGACGCCGCCGGGCGCGAGATCGGTTTCATCGCCGTCGCGCACGAGCGCCCGGACGACTCGACCGTGCACGCGCCGGAGTGCGCCTTCGGCCTGGGCGACGAGGCGAACCGCCTCTTTATAGCCACGGCCGACGGCCTGCACTGGACTCGCGTCAAGGAGCGAGGCTTCACCGTCCAGGAAGCGCTCCTTCGACGATTTCGCAAGGAGCTCATCCCGATCCGCCCCGGAACGGACGGCTTCCCCGCGCGCTTCCGTCAGGGCTCGACCGAACGCGCCGCGGAGCGTCCCGCCCGTGACGTCCTCTTCGACGATCCCTTCGAGATCTCGGCCTACGAGGTGCCGCAGAACCTCTGGACGTGGGTGATGGGCTCGAACCCGAGCCGATGGACCGGCCCGAGGAACTCCGTCGAGATGCTCTCGTTCGACGAGGCGGTGACGTTCTGCAGCCGGATGACGAGGCTGCTCGCAGCCGCCGGGCTCATCGGCGCCGACCAGAAGGTGAGACTTCCATCGGAGTCGGAGTGGGAGTACTGCGCCCGCGCCGGAACGACCACACGATACTCGTTCGGCGACGACGCCGCCCGCATCGACGACTACGCGTGGCACACGGGCAACGCCGCGGGCAACGACCCGCCGGTCGGCGCCAAGAAACCGAACGCGTGGGGACTCCACGACGTGCACGGCTACCTGTGGGAATGGTGCGCCGATCCCTGGCACGAGAGCTACCGCGGCGCGCCCGGCGACGGCACCGTCTGGAGCGCGGACGGCGACCCCGAAAAGCGAGTCGCCCGAGGCGGCAGCTGGCGCAGCCAGGCCACGGAGCTCGAATCGAGCTTCCGCCGAGGCTTCCCGAGTAGCCACCGGGCGGACGATGTGGGATTGCGGTGTGTGCTCTCCCGTTAGAGCGAACACCCTCCGCGTCGTCCTCGTCCTCGTCCTCGTCCTCGAACGGTCCGCAGATGACGCAGATGACGCAGATTGCGATGAATCGGCATCGGAATCGGATCTCGGAATCGGAGTCGGAGTCGGTCATCGGAATCGTAGCTCGGATCTCGGTCTCTGATCTCTGATCTCTGATCTCTGATCTCTGATCTCTGATCTCTGATCTCTGATCTCTGGTCTCTGGTCTCTGGTCTCTGGTGTGTGACTCTGTCTCCGGTCTCGGTCTCGGACTTCGATCGTTCGGCTCCGACGGTGACGGCGAGGGCGACTGCGATGGTTTTCGGGCACGGGAACGGGAACGGGGACGGGGACGGGAACGGGGACGGTGAACACGCACCCGAAGTATGTTTCACCGCCCCATCCCCCACCGTATCATCACCGATATGGCGCGACTCCTCATCAAGACCTCCGACTCCTCCGCCAGGCAGCTCATTCTCGGTCCCGCCTGTGTTCTCGGTCGCGCGAGCTCGGTTGATTGCAAGCTGCCGTCGCCGAGCGTGTCTCGCCGTCACGCCCTCATCGAGCGGCGGCCGGGGGGGTTCTTTCTCGTCGATCTCGGGAGCCGCAACGGCACGTACCTCAACGGGCGGCCGATCGACAGCGAGGGGCGACTCCGCGATCGGGACCTGATCCGGGTCGGCGACGAGCACCTGCAGTTCTTCGAGGACGGTGTCGAGTCGAGGAACTCGGTCGAGACGGAGCCCTTGCCGGTGAGCGGCTCTGGACGGTCCTCCGGCGGCAACGGTCCGACGCGCACGCCTCCCGCGACGCGGCCGCTCGATCCGGCGCGGCGCCAGGCGCGTCGACGGAAGATCGGCAAATTTCTCCTCAAGAAGGTCCTCGGGCGGGGCGGCATGGGCACCGTGTACCTGGCGCACGACGTCGAGGCCGACCGGGACGTGGCGGTGAAGTTCATCATGTCGCGGATCGGCCGCAACGAGTCGTTTCTCGACTTCTTCCACAACCGCGAGGCGGTCCTCGCGCGGCAGATCGATCACCCGAACGTCATCCGCGTCTTCGAGCACGGCGTCCACGGCGACGAGCACTACATTTCGATGGAGTACATCCCGGGCGTCAGTCTCTACCAGGCGCTGAAGAAGAAGCGTCCGTCGATCGCCGAGACCGTCGAGATCCTGCGGCAGATCGCCTGCGGGCTGTACGCCGCGCACGGCCAGGGCGTCGTTCACAGCGACATCAAACCGGCGAACATCCTGATCGACCTGTCGATCTTGTCGAACGGGGAGAACGGCGGCGACATCGCGCAGCCCGAGGACGATAGCATCCTCGACTTCGACACGCGCGAGGTGCCGGTGGTCTCCCCGCTGCCGGAGCCGGTCGACGATGAGCTCGCCCGTGAGATCCAGCGACGCGTGGGCATCCCCGCGGCCGAGGTGCTCCTCGAACCGCCCCACTACGAGCGCGCGTCGGAGATGCGCTTTCTCGAGCACTACCGCGACCGCCTCGCGGAGGGACGGGGCTGTTTTCTTGTCGTCGCGGGCGATCGTGGCGTCGGCAAGACGCGGCTCGTCAGCGAGTTCGTCGCGCGCGAGACCGGCGCGGGCCCGTCCGGCGCGCTCGAGGCGAAGCGCGTTCTCACCCTCGACTGCTCCGTCGATGACGGGGTCGCCCAGCTCTACCGGCGCCTCGCGCCGGACTCGCAACGCGAGCTCGACACCGCCGAGATGGTCGACGTGCTGGCGGGCAAGATCGCCGAGGAGTCGGTGCCGACGATCGTCCGGATCGAAGGGCTCGAGTGCGCCGATCCCCTCGAGGGGCGTCTCATCAAGACGTGGACGGAACGGGCCTCGGAGCAGCCGCTCCTGCTCGTCGCCGAGGTCGACTCCGGCGAGACTGACCGGAACGCGGAGCTCAGGCGGTTGCTCGAGGCCGTCAAGCCGTCGACGAAGGAGCTCTTCCTCCGGCCGCTCACCGAGTACCAGATCCAGCGCTACCTGACGCAGACATTTCGCCGGGCGCCGCCGCCCGACCTCGCCGGCGATCTCTTCCGGCTGACGCGCGGCAACTTCACCAGACTGCGCGAGGTATTCCAGGGCTTCCTCGAGCGCGGTCTCCTGAAGACCGACCCGGCGACCGGCGCGCTCGTCTACCGGGCCAACTTCCGGGAGTTCGAGCTCGAGGAGGGGAAGCAGCTCTGGGAAGTCTTCCGGTCCTACGGCAAGCTCGAGCAGCACATCCTCGAGAACGCGGCGTTCATCGGATACCGCTTCTTCTTCGACACGCTGCTCCGATTCCAGAGCCTCGACGAGACGTCGCTCTTCTTCATGCTCCGCAATCTGGCGTCGGACGGCTTCATCGTCGAGGAGGACCGTACCTGGTACCGGTTCACCAACGCCGCGTTCCAGCGTTACCTCGCCGAGCGCATTCCGCCGCACGAGCGCCCGCAGCTCCACAGAAAAATCGCGCTGCTGCTGCATTCCGCGCCGGTGCCGCCGTCGCCGGAGCTCTGTCAGCTGAAGGCCCACCACTGCCTGGCGTGCAAGGAAACGAGTCGCGCGGTGGAGTTCCTTCTCGAGGGCGCGTATCGAGCGAGGGTCGCCTACAAGGACGACATGGTGCAGGAGATGTACCATGACGTCCTGCGGATCTATCGCTCGCTGGCCGCGCGCGAGTCGCTGCGCCGCGAGGTGCTCCAGGTCCTCAGATCCTGGTTCGGACGTGACGGCAACTGGTACGCGATTCTCGGACGGCTCGCGGCGGAGGAGAACCTGCCGTGGGTGAAGATCGCCGACTTCGGTATCTCCTTCCGCGTCGACGCCGAACGCGGTCTGCGCATCGAATCGGGCGTCGTCATGGGCACGCCGAGGTACATGTCTCCGGAGCGCTCCGGGACGAACCGCGGCGGCCCGGCGTCGGACATCTTCTCGCTCGGCGTGCTCGCGTTCGAGCTCCTCGTCGGCGAGCCGCCCTTCCCCGAGCTCAAGGGCTGGAAGATTCGCAAGGCGTACCGCAAGAGACCGATCCGCCTGCCCGGCGAGCGGATCTCCGAGATGCCCGCGGCGCTCGTGGAGCTCGTCCACGGCATGCTCGATCAGGACCCGCAGAGGCGTCCGCGGATCGAGGACGCACTGAAGTCGCTGACGCGCCTCCAGCTCGAGCTCGCCTTCCAGCGCGGAGAGGAAGCGTGATCACCGGCGTCCACCACGTCTCCTACACCGTGAGCAGCGCGGACCGATCGATCGCGTTCTACCGCGGCCTCGGATTCGACGTCACCAGCGATCGCGTGCTCGAGGGCGAGCTGCCGGCGACCGTGACGGGACTCGCCGCCGGCGGCACGGACGTCGGCCTGAGGATCGTGCACCTCTCGGGGCACGGCATCGGGCTCGAGCTGATCGAATACCTGACGCCCCGTGGCGCGGCGCGGGCCGCGCGCACGAACGACGTCGGCAGCTCGCACCTCTGCTTCCTCGTCGACGACATCGATCACGAGATCGATCGCCTGCGGGCGGCGGGCGCGAGCTTCCTGTCGGCGCCGCAGACCGTCGAGGCGGGACCGAACGCCGGCAACCGGTTCGTCTACTTCCTCGACCCGGACGGCATCCCGATGGAGCTGTCGCAGCCCGCACGGCGCCTCAAGACCCGCTCCGGATAGCCCCTCGACGGCCCGGGCCCCCTCCTCCTTTGAACTTCTGCTGAAATTCAAGCTACAATGTGCCGACAATCCATCGGAGAAGGACTCGACATAGAACGCCAATGCTCTGTCCCGATTGCAACGAACCGCTCGTGGTGTACGAGCTCGAGGGCGTGGAGATCGACCACTGCCTCGAATGCGGCGGCACCTGGCTCGATTTCGGAGAGCTCGAGCTTCTCGGCGAGATCGCCGGGATCCACCCCGGCAGGATTACCGGTGCACTGGCGAATCCGAAGACGTCCGGAAAGTGCTCGAGACGGTGCCCGAAGTGCCGGCGCCGGCTCGATGCCGTCGAGCTGCCCGACGCCGATTCGATCGAGATCGATCGCTGCCGCGTCGGTCACGGAATCTGGTTCGACCGGGGTGAGACAGCCGCGGTGATCGCGGCGTTCGGGCCGGATGGAAAGGAGTCCGCCGACGCCGACCCGGAGGAGTGCGCCGTGGCGCGCTTCTTCTCGAACTTGTACGAGGACGAATTGAAACAGGACCCAGCGACAGGGAAATAGGGGGACGGCTCCATGAATCCGATCATCGTCACTCTTCTGATCGTGGGCGGCGTGTTGCTGCTCTTCATCTTCATCCTCATCATGCTCTTCAACCGGCTGGTGCGGGAACGAAACCAGGTGAAGAACGCCTGGTCCCAGATCGAGGTCCAGCTGAAACGGCGCCACGACCTGATCCCGAACCTCGTCGAGACGGTCAAGGGCTACGCGGGCCACGAGAAGGAGACACTGGAGAACGTCACCAGGGCGCGCGCCCAGGCGGTCCAGGCCGAGGGCGGCCCGATCGGCGACCAGATCGCCGCCGAGCAGCAGCTGTCCGGCGCACTCGGTCGGTTGATGCTCGTCGTCGAGCAGTATCCCGACCTCAAGGCGAACCAGAACTTCCTGTCGCTCCAGGAAGAGCTGACGTCGACGGAGAACAAGGTCGGATTCGCCCGACAGCATTTCAACGACTCCGTCATGACGTACAACACGACGACGCAGAGCTTCCCGTCGAACGTCGTCTCCGGGATGTTCGGCTTCAAGCAGGAGCAGTTCTTCGAGATCGAGGACAAGACGGAGCGCGAGGTCCCGAAGGTCAAGTTCTGATCTCGACGCGAGGGCAGCTCAAAGGGAACAGAGAACACCCGGGATTCCGCGCATGTGGGAAGCAATCCGCCGGAACCGCCGCCGCTCGTGGGTCCTGATCGGCGTCATGGGGACGCTGCTCGTGGTCCTCGGGTTCGTCATCGGCATGGCGCTCGAGCCGCAGGCCGGCGGGGCGATCGGAGCCATCGGCGCGCTGATCCTCTGGCTGATCCTCTTCACCGTCGCGCTGCTGCAGGGCGATGCCATCCTGCTGGCGAGCTCTCGCGCGCGACAGATCTCCAGGGCCGAGGCGCCGCAGCTGTGGAACGTCGTCGAGGAGATGACGATCGCCTCCGGCCTCGGCAAGATGCCGCGCGTGTTCATCATCGATGAGGAGTCACCGAACGCCTTCGCCGTCGGCCGCAAGCCGGAGACGGCCGCGGTCGCGATCACATCCGGTCTTCTCAAGCGACTGAACCGGGACGAGCTGCAGGGCGTCATCGCGCACGAGATCGCCCACATCAAGAACCTCGACATCCGCTTCCTGACGCTCGCGTCGGTGATGATGGGAAGCATCGCGCTGCTCTCGCATTTCTTCCTGAGATCTATCTTTTACGGCGCGGCCAGCAGACGCGGGGGCTCGTCACGCGGCGGAGGCCAGGCGCAGCTCGCCCTGCTCGCGATCGCCATCGTGGTGGCGATCCTCGCGCCGATCTTCGCCCAGATGCTCTACTTTGCCTGCTCGCGTCGTCGCGAGTACCTGGCCGATGCATCCGGCGCACGCTTCACGCGGTACCCCGACGGGCTCGCCTCGGCGCTCGAGAAGCTCGCGATCCTGTCGACGGGCATGAAGAACGTCAACAAGGCGCTGGCCCCGCTCTACATCGTCAGTCCGCTCAAGGGGCTCGCGGCGGCGGGGCTCTTCTCGACGCACCCGCCGATCGAGAGGCGCATCAAGATACTGCGCAGCATGGGCGGCCGGGCGGGATACGTCGACTACGACGCCGCCTACCAGAAGGTCGTCGGCACGAAGTCGCACCTGATCGGCCTGCGCACGCTGACCTCGGACTCGAGCGTCGCGGCGAGGGAGCCGTCGGCGCCGAAGGATTCGAAGAAGGAGGCCATCGATCGCGCCCGGGAGGTCGCCTCCATCCTCGATCACATGGCGGCGTTCATTCCGATCGTCTGCGTGTGCGGCGTCCGCATCAAGGTGCCGCCGGAGCTCAAGCGAGACACGGTGCCCTGCCCGAAGTGCGGTCGTACGCACGAGGTCCCCCACGCCGAGCAACGGCAGCCCGACTCGAGCGCCGACGCGGCGAGTCGGCCCGCGACGGCGGCGGAGCAGCCGCTCACCTACCGGCGCACGGGCGAGGGGTGGGAGTCGTTCAAGTGCAAGTGCGGGAAAGTGCTCCAGCTGAGCCCCGGTCTCATGGCGCCGACGCTGACATGTCGCGGGTGCGGGCGCAAGGTGGAGATCGAGACGCCCGCCACGCAGCGGTGACGCCCCCGACCGGAACATCGACGACTCCCTTGCCGGTCGCGGTCGGACACCTGTACACTCGACACTCTGGCAACCCGACACAATTGACACGAAACCGCGTACCCGCTCCCGTTCCCGCGACGCCGGCCGGGATACGCGTCACGACGATGCACCGACTCATGCCCACTTTCGCCGGCATCACCACCTGCGCGTGCATCCTCCTCGCACCTCTCGCGACGAGCGCGCAGGAGCGTGCCCATGCGTTCGTCGGCGCGCGCGTGCTGCCGATCGAGGGGGAGCCGATCGACGACGGCGTGCTCGTCGTGCAGGACGGAAAGATCCTCGCGGTCGGCCGGCGGGACGCGGTGACCATCCCCCGCGACGCGGTCCAGCGTGACGTCGCCGGGCGCGTGATCATGCCGGGACTGATCTGCACGCACAGCCACCTCGGGGGCATCGGCGGCGGCGATGGTTCGGGGCCGATCCAGCCGGGGGTGCGCATCTTCGATTCGATCAACGTGCGCGACGCGGGCTTCCGCCGCGCCGTCGCGGGCGGCCTGACGACGCTCAACATCATGCCCGGGTCGGGCCACCTGATCAGCGGCCAGACGGTTTACGTGAAGCTGCGTGGCGGCGACACCATCGAGGACATCAGCTACCGTGACGAGGAGGGCCGCATCCTCGGCGGCCTGAAGATGGCGAACGGCACCAACTCGATGAAGGAGCCGCCGTTCCCGGAGACGCGCGCCAAGTCCGCGGCGCTCGTCCGTCAGAAGTTCATCAGAGCGGGCGAGTATCGAGACCGCATCCGCCGCGCCGCCGGCGACCCCGAGAAGCTGCCGCCGCGCGACCTCGACCTGGAGGCGCTGGTGGAAGTGCTCGAGGGGGCGCGGATCGTGCACCACCACA
>JBFFXF010000230.1:0-12270 GCA_041569895.1 Planctomycetota bacterium
AAGCAGGGGCGGTTCCGCGAGAACCTCCTCGGCAAGCGCGTCGACTACAGCGCGCGGTCGGTGATCGCCGTCGGTCCGGAGCTCAAGCTCCACCAGTGCGGCCTGCCGAAGAAGATCGCGCTCGAGCTCTACCAGCCGTTCATCATCCGGCGGCTCAAGGAGCTCGGCCACGCCGACACGATCAAGAGCGCCAAGAAGATGCTCGAGCGCAAGGATGAGGAGGTGTGGGACATCCTCGAGGAGGTCATCCACGAGCACCCGGTGCTCCTCAACCGCGCGCCGACGCTGCACCGCATGGGCATCCAGGCCTTCGAGCCGGTGCTCATCGAGGGCAACGCCATCCTCATTCACCCGCTCGTCTGCGAGGGCTTCAACGCCGACTTCGACGGCGACCAGATGGCCGTCCACCTGCCGCTGTCGATCGAGGCCCAGGTCGAGGCGTCGCTCCTGATGCTGTCGACCAACAACGTCTTCTCGCCGGCGAACGGGCGGCCGATCATCGCGCCGTCACAGGACATCGTCCTCGGGTGCTACTACCTGACCTTCAACTCGCCGATCGCCACCGACAAGACCCCGATCTTCTTCAGCCGGATGGAGGTCTTCCAGGCGCACGGCGCCGGCAAGGTGTCGTACCACACGCCGATCCGTGTGCGCCTCGGCAGTGACGTGAAGTTCCTCACGCCGACCGGCATCGTCAAGGAGGAGCGCGACATCTACGCCACCACGGTCGGTCGCGTCTTCTTCAACGACATCCTCCCGGAGGGGATGGCGTTCTACAACATGGAGATGAACAAGGGGAACCTGAGCCGGGTCATCCACGACTGCTACCAGTTGCTCGGCCGCAAGGCGACGCTGACCCTGCTCGACGACCTCAAGGAGATCGGCTTCAAGATCGCGACGCTCTCGGGGCTGTCCTTCTCGAAGGAAGACCTCAGGGTCCCCGAGCTCAAGGCGCGCATCATCGCGGAGGCCCAGAAGGAGGTCGACCGCGTCGAGAAGCAGTACCAGAAGGGCGTCATCACCGAGGGCGAGCGCTACAACCAGATCATCGACCTCTGGACCAACGCGACGGAGAAGATCGGCGAGGAGATGATCTCCGCGCTCAAGAACGACTTTCGCGACGGCAAGCACTACATCAACCCGATCTACATGATGGTCGACTCCGGCTCGCGTGGTAGCGCGACGCAGATCCGGCAGCTTGCCGGCATCCGCGGCCTGATGGCGAAGCCGTCGGGGAAGATCATCGAGACGCCGATCAAGGCCAGCTTCCGCGAGGGGCTGAAGGTCCTCGAGTACTTCTCGTCGACGCACGGCGCGCGCAAGGGCCTCGCCGACACGGCGCTCAAGACGGCCGACTCGGGCTACCTGACGCGGAAGCTCGCGGACGTCGCGCAGAACGTCGTGATCAACGAGCAGGACTGCGGCACGCTGAACGGCATCACCAAGAGCGTGATCTACAAGGGCGACAAGGTCGAGGTGCCCCTCTGGCGGAGCATCGTCGGTCGAGTCGCTCGCGACAAGATCGTCGACGTCATCACCGACGAGCTGGTGGTGGCCGAGAACCAGATGATCACCGAGGAGATCGCCAAGCGGATCGAGTCGCTTGGCTACGAGAAGGTCCGCGTGCGGTCGCCCCTGACCTGCGAGACGCCGCTCGGCGTGTGCGCCATGTGCTACGGCATGGACCGCTCGACCGGGCGCATGGTCGAGGAGGGCCTCGCCGTCGGCATCATCGCGGCGCAGTCGATCGGCGAGCCCGGCACGCAGCTGACGATGCGGACGTTCCACATCGGCGGCATCGCGTCGAAGCGCGTCGAGGAGACCCGCATCCACTCGAAGAACAAGGGCAAGGTCCAGTACCACAACCTCAACGTCGTCACCAACCCGGATGGCAACCTCGTCGCGTTGAAGCGAAACGGCGAGATGCTCCTGCTCGACGACAAGGGCCGTGAGCTCGAGCGGCACGCGGTGCCGACGGGCGCGGTGCTCCACGTCAAGGACGGCGAGGAGGTGAGTGCGGCGGCGGCGCTCCTGGAGTGGGAGCCGCACATGATCCCGATCCTCGCCGAGAAGTCCGGCATCGTCGAGTACGACGACATCATCGAGGGCGCGACGATGAAGATCGAGACCGATCCGGTCTCGAAGAAGCTGCGCCGCCAGATCATCGAGCACAAGGGCGACCTGCACCCGCAGATCATCATCACCGACGAGAAGGGCGACCGGCTGGGCGTCTATCCGATTCCCGAGAAGGCCTACCTCGAGGTCGAGCAGGGCCAGAAGATCTCGGCCGGCACGATGATCGCCAAGACTCCCCGCGAGGTCACGGGAACGCAGGACATCACCGGAGGTCTGCCGCGCGTCACCGAGATCTTCGAGGTCCGCCGTCCGAAGGATCCGGCCGTGATCGCCGAGATCGACGGCCTCATCGAGTTCGGCGAGAAGAAGCGCGGCAAGCCGACGATCGTCATCAAGAACGAGTCGGGCATGGAGGTCGACCACCTCATCCCGCACGGCAAGCACTTCCGCGTCCACAAGGGCGACCGCGTCCGCGCCGGCGACCCGCTGGTCGACGGGCCGCTGGTGCCGAAGGACATCCTGCGGATCAGCGGCGAGGAGGCGGTGCAGCAGTACCTCCTCCGCGAGGTGCAGAACGTCTACCGGTCGCAGAACGTCTCGATCGACGACAAGCACATCGAGATCATCATCGCGCAGATGCTGCGCAACGTGCTGGTGATCGAGTCCGGCGACACCGACCTGCTGCCGGGCACGGTGATCGACAAGTTCCGGTTCGCGTCGATCAACAAGGAGATCCTCAAGCAGGGCAAGAAGCCGGCGTCGGCGGATCCCCTTCTCCTGGGGATCACCAAGGCGTCCCTGCAGTCCGAGAGCTTCATCTCCGCGGCGAGCTTCCAGGAGACCACCAAGGTCTTGACCGAGGCCGCCCTTGCGGGTAAAACCGACAACCTTCTCGGCCTCAAGGAAAACGTCATCCTGGGGCACCTCGTACCGGCCGGGACGGGCTTCAAGGCGTACCTCATGAACGCCGTCAAGAAACTCGGCGAGCCGGTCGAGGACGTCGAGCCGCGGCTCGACGAGGGCGAGCTGAGACCACCGGTCGATCCGCTCACCGCGCTGACGCAGGCCTCGCTCTCGAGCGCGGGCAGCAACGACAACTGACGAGACGACGATGCCGACGATCAACCAACTGGTGCGCAAGGGACGCAAGCGCGTGAAGCGCAAGAGCAAGTCCCCGGTGCTCGACAAGTGTCCCCAGCGGCGCGGGGTCTGTCTGCAGGTCAAGACGATGACCCCGAAGAAGCCGAACTCCGCTCTGCGCAAGATCGCCAGAGTGCGGCTCACCAACGGCAAGGAGATCACGGCGTACATCCCAGGCGTCGGGCACAACCTCCAGGAGCACTCGATCGTGCTCGTGCGCGGGGGGCGTGTCCGCGACCTCCCCGGCGTCCGCTACCACATCATCCGGGGGACGCTCGATGCCTCGGGCGTCGACGGCCGGAACCAGGGACGCTCCAAGTACGGCAAGAAAAAGGGCGGGTAGAGGCCGAGACACGACATGCCGAGACCGAGAAAGAAGAAGACGCCGGAGAAGAGGAAGTTCAAGTTCAAGTCGACTGAACGCTTCCTCCAGCCCGATCCGAAGTTTCACAACGTCGTTGTCTCGAAGCTGATCAACAAGATCATGTGGTCCGGAAAGCGATCGGTCGCGCAGTCGATCGTCTACGACTGCATGGACATCCTCAAGAAGCGCGTCAAGGACGTAGAGCCGCTCGACGTCGTGCTGACGGCGATCAACAACGTCAAGCCGAACATCGAGGTTCGCTCGAAGCGCGTTGGAGGCGCCACGTACCAGGTCCCGATGGAAGTGCCCCGCAAGCGCCAGCAGACGCTCGCCATCCGAGTGATCGTCGACAACGCGCGCGGGAAGAAGGGCAAGCCGATGGCGAACAAGCTCGCCGACGAGCTGCTCGACGCGTACAACCGTCAGGGGGCGTCGATCATGTGGCGTGAGAACGTCCACAAGATGGCCGAGGCGAACAAGCTGTTCGCGCACTTCGCCTGGTAATCGAGCGCTGGCCGGAGAAGAGACCCCGTGAGTTGACCGCTCGCGGGGTTTTTTCGTAGGGCGACCGAGTTCCGGGTCGTGACACGGAGGACACGTGACACGGAAGTCCGGCAAGACGTCGAGCTCGAGCCACATCCGCAACATCGGCATCATCGCCCACATCGACGCGGGCAAGACGACCACCACCGAGCGCATCCTCTTCTACTCCGGGATCGAGCACCGCCTCGGCGAGGTGGACGAGGGCACCGCCAAGATGGACTGGATGCCGGAGGAGCAGGAGCGCGGCATCACCATCACCTCGGCGGCCACGACGGTCGACTGGACCGTCTCGCGCTCGAGCGCGAAGTACCACATCAACAACATCGACACGCCCGGGCATGTCGACTTCACCGCGGAGGTCGAGCGCTCGCTGCGCGTCCTCGACGGCGCCATCGGCGTCTTCTGCGGCGTCGGTGGAGTCGAGGCGCAGTCGGAAACCGTGTGGCGTCAGGCGGACCGCTACCGCGTGCCGCGCATCGCGTTCGTCAACAAGCTCGATCGCGTCGGCGCCGACTTCTACCGGGTGCTGGATTCGATGCGTTCCCGGCTCGGCGCCAACCCGGTCGCCCTGCAGATCCCGTGGGGGGCGGAGAAGGGTTTCCGCGGGGCCATCGACCTGATCGAGATGAGGGCGGTGACGTTCGACGAGAACACGTTCGGCGCGACTGTCTCCACGGAGGAGATGCCCGAGGCGGTCGAGGACCGGGCGCGCGAGTGGCGCGAGAAGCTCCTCGAGGGGGTCGCCGAGTTCGACGACGGCCTGCTCTCGTCCTACCTCGAGGGCGGCCAGGTCGCCGCGGATGACGTGCGACGCGCGATCCGCAAGGGCACGCTCGCGCTGGCGATCAGTCCGGTCCTGTGCGGCTCGGCGCTGCGCAACAAGGGCGTCCAGCCGCTCCTCGACGCCGTGTGCGACTTCCTCCCGGCGCCGGAAGACATCCGCTTCGTCACCGGGCACCAAACCAAGACCGGCAAGGACGTCGAGGTGCCCCTGACCGACAGCGGCCACACCCTGGCGCTCGTCTTCAAGAGCGCCAGCGACCCGCACGGCGACCTGAGCTACGTGCGAATCTACAGCGGCACGCTCGCCGCGGGTGCGCAGGTGCTCAACGTCGAGAAGGACGTCCGCGAGCGCGTCCAGAAGATCTTCCTGATGCACGCCAACGAGCGCCGGCAGCTCAAGGAGGCGCGCGCCGGCGACATCGTCGCGGTCGTCGGGCTCAAGAAGTCGACCACCGGCGACTCGCTCGCCGATCCGCGCCACCCGATCCGACTCGAGCCGCCGCGCTTCCCCAACACGGTGATCTCGATGGCGATCGAGCCGCGCAGCATCGCGGACCGCGATCGCCTGATCGACGCGCTCGAAAAGATGGCGCGCGACGACCCGACCTTCCGCTGGAAGTCCGACCGGGAGACCGGCCAGCTCGTCGTCTCGGGCATGGGAGAGCTCCACCTCGAGGTGATCAAGAACCTCCTGCTGCGCGAGTTCAAGGTCGACGCGCGCGTCGGCAAGCCACGCGTCGCCTACCGCCAGACGATCCGCAGCGCGCAGGAGGGCGAATCGATCTTCGAGCGCCAGATCGGCGGCAAGCAGCACTTCGCCCGCGTCCGCGTCCGCATCGAGCCCGACCCCGACGCCGAGGTACCGGTGGTGAAGAACGAGGTCACCAAGGTCGACGTCCCTCTCGAGTTCCACCCGCCGCTGATCGAGGGCGTCACGGGCGCCGTCGAGTCGGGAGGCGACCTCGGCTTCCCGATCATCAAGATCCGCGTCACCATCGTCGAGGCCGAGTTCCGCCAGAACGAGGGCTCGCCGATCGCCTTCACGACCGCCGGCGCGGAGGCCTTCGCCCGCGCGCTCGAGAAGGAGGAGCCGCGCATCCTCGAGCCGGTGATGCGCTTCGAGGTCCAGGTGCCGGACGAGTACTACGGCGGCGTGGTCAACGACTTCAACCAGCGCCGCGCCATCGTCCAGGAGACCGACCTCCAGGGCGACCTGCGCATCCTGCGCGGCACCGTGCCGCTCGCTGAGGTCTTCGGCTACACGACCATCCTCCGCTCCCTCACCCAGGGCCGCGGCACCATCAGCCTCGAACCGGAGTCCTACGCGCCGGTGCCGGTGGAGGTGGAGGAGCGGTTCCGGCTGTGATGGGCGCGTGGGGGGACGGGTGACGGGAAGGCGATCCGCGGGTTACGCAGATTGTCCGATTCGGATTCCGACTCCGAGACCCGACTCCGACTCCGACTCCGACTCCGACACGGAGATCCGACCCCAACGTTGCAAAAACGTACCCGTACCCGTACCCGTTCCCGTGCCCGTTCCCGTCCTCGAAACTCTGGTATCGGAGTCCGATGACCGACTCCGATACCGATGGCCGATACCGATGACCGACTCCGATGACCGACTCCGACACCGACACCGAGATCCGACACCGAGATCCGACGCCGAGATCCGACACCGATTCCGATTGTCTCTGGTCTCTGGTCTCTGGTCTCTGACCTCTGATCTCTGACCTCTGATCTCTAATCTCTGATCTCTAATCTCTGATCTCTAATCTCTGACCTCTGATCTCTGTCTCTGTCTCTGTCTCTGTCTCTGTCCCGGGCCCGGGCCCGGGCCCGGGACCGGGACCGGGACGAGGACGAGGACGAGACCCGCCCCGCGTCAGGTCAACGGCCTCCGTCCGATCTCCCCCCCCGCCCTCGGGTACCGCTTCGGCGTCGACCGCGTCTTCTCGATCACCACCAGCGCGCGCTCGATGTCCGTCTCCGGCAGGCGGACCTTCTTGACGTCGCGAATCCCGCCGCCGAGGCGTTTCACGGCCGGGGCCGCCTCGGCGAGCTCGTCGTCGATCGAGGCGCTCTTGAGGGCGACGGCGACGCCGCCGATGCGGGTGAGGGGAAGGAGGTACTCGACGAGAACGTTCAGCCGGGCGACGGCGCGGGCGGTCACCAGGTCGAAGCGCTCGCGCCACTCCGGCTGGCGACCGAGACCCTCGGCGCGGCCGTGGATGGTGGTGACGTCCTCGAGTCCGAGCTCGCGCGTCACCGCCTCGAGGAAGGCGAGCTTCTTGCGCGTCGCCTCGAGCAGCACGAGGGACGTTCCGGGGAAGGCGATCTTCAGCGGCAAGCCGGGGAAGCCGGCGCCGGGGCCGACGTCGGCGATGCGGTCACCCGCTCGGGGGCGGTGTCCCCGCGCGACGGTCAGCGAGTCGAGGACGTGCAGGGGGACGAAATCGGCGGGATCGATGCTCGTCAAGTTGATGCGGCGGTTCCACTCCTCGAGGAGCTCCGCGTGCCGGGCAAGTCGGCTCGCCTGCTCATCATCGAGCTGGATGCCGAGCGCCGCGGCGCCGGCGGTGATCTTTTCGGTGTCGTGAGCGGCCACGCTTCCCCTGACGTGGCGGCAGTTTATATCCTATTGACACGCACCTGTCCATTCGTATAATACGGACTTTTCGCCCCTTGATGCGAGCGCACCCGGATACGGCTTAACTCGAGTGCTGATGGGGGGTTAACAGCCCGTCGCAGGATGCGCTGTGACGAGGTCGGGCGGCCGTCGCGCACGGCGACTCACGCGTTCTTTTTGGTGTGACCCGTGAGCGGCGTGCGTGAGGTCCACGCCGTCAGCGTGTCAGCTCGCGCTCCCAGGCAGTATCGCAACGGGGGCGACGCGTGCGCGTTTCGCGCGCTCCCGGGCCGATGCGCTGGATGACGGGCGGGATGACGTCGGCCGGACGACCTTGGGCCGGAGCGACCCGGCCCGGAGCGACCGAGGCGCGCAGGAGAACGGACAGCGGGAACGGAGATTCACGGAGCCGAGACCGGGCCTCGATCCAGCGACCCCGATGGGGCCGTGACGGGGAATTGAACGATGGAAACGCCAAAGATTCGCATTCGCATGGAGGCCTACGATCACCAGGTGCTCGACAGCGCGGCGAGCCGGATCGTCGAGACCGCCAAGAAGACCGGAGCGCGCGTCTCGGGGCCGGTGCCGTTGCCGACGAAGATCGAGCGCTACACCGTCAACCGGTCTCCGCACGTTGACAAGAAGTCGCGCGAGCAGTTCGAGATTCGCACGCACAAGCGGATCATCGACATCTCCGAGCCGACGGGCAAGACCATGGACGCGCTGAAGAAGACGGAGATTCCCGCCGGCGTGTACCTGCACATGAAGGCATGATGACGGCGGATCGCTGAAGGACCCGAGAGGTCGAACGATGGGAGCGAGTGTCATAAAAAAGGGACGGAAAGTCCTCCTCGGAAAGAAGGTCGGCATGACGCAGGTCTTCACCGAGGACGGCTCGTGGATTCCGGTGACGGTCCTCGAGGTCGGTCCCTGCACGGTCCTCCAGGTGAAGACGCAGGATAACGACGGGTACGCGTCGCTCCAGGTCGGTTTCGACGACACGACCAAGATCCCGGCGAGGCCGCAGCAGGGCCTCTTCCGGAAGGCGCGCGTGCGACCGAAGAAGCTCATCCGCGAGATTCCGCCGGTCGAGCCGTCGCAGGTGTTCCGCGTGCCGCTGGTGAGCGAGGCCAGCGGCACGGTGGCGCTCGAGGGGTTCGAGCCCGGCTCGACCCTGATCGAGTCGCGCGTGCCGAGGACGCGACTGGTGAAGCGTCTCGTCGCCGCGCCGGCCGGCGCCGCCACCGAGCCCGCGGGCGATGCCGAGCCCGCGGGCGATGCCGAGGCCGAGGGAGACGGGCAGGGCGCCGCGTTGCCACCGGGCTCGATCGTCATTCGCGACTCGGGCGGCAAGAGCGTCAAGTCGTACCCGCTGCCGCCGGGCTCCTCCATCGAGGTCAACCCCGGCGACACGGTCGCCGATGGCGACGTGCTCGCCTACGTGCCGGTCGGCGACGAGCCGCCCGAGGAGGTGGCGCCTGGCGCCCAGATCGGCGTGACGCTCTTCAGCGAGACGCCGAAGGTCGACATCCGCGGCGTCACCAAGGGGCGAGGCTTCACCGGGTGCATCAAGCGGCACGGCTTCAACGCGGGCGACAAGAGCCACGGCTCCAAGAACGTCCGCGAGCCAGGATCGACCGGAATGCACACGTCGCCGGCGCGCGTGTTCAAGAACAAGAAGATGCCGGGACAGCACGGCGTCGAGCAGAGGAAGGTCAAGAGCCTCGAGATCGTCGAGATCGACGCGAGCGCGAATCGCATGCTCGTGAGAGGGGCGGTGCCGGGTCCAGCCGGCGGGTACGTGCTGATCCAGGAGAGTCTCTCGTAGCGGCGAGGCGCTGAGTGACCGATGAGCAAGAGCAAGTCTGAAACCCAGATCGACGTCGCGGTCCAGAACGCCGAGGGGCGCGAGGTGGACCGCATCCGCTTCGACGCCGCCAAGCTCGACTCGCGGTGCCGCGCCACGCTGATCAAGGAAGCGGTCGTGATGTACCGCGCCAACCAGCGCTCGGGAACGCACGAGACCAAGACCCGCAGCAAGATCGCCGGCTCGAACCGCAAGCCCTGGCGACAGAAGGGCACGGGCCGCGCCCGCGCCGGAACGCGGAAGTCGCCCCTCTGGCGCGGCGGCGGCATCATCTTCGGGCCGCACCCGCGCGACTACGGCTACCAGATCAACAAGAAGCAGCGGCGCCGGGCGCTGCGTTCGGCGCTCTTCGCCAAGTTCCGGGCCGGCGACGTCAAGGTCGTCGACCGGATCGAGCTCGACAAGCCGAGCACCAAGACGGTGGCGACACTGCTCCGACAACTCGGCGTCGACGGACGGGCGCTGATCGGCACCGAGGCGGTCGACCGGACCGTCTGGCTGTCGGCGCGCAACATCGAGGGCGTCAAGACACTGCCTGTCGGCGACTTCAACGCGCTGGACGTCCTGCACGCGGACACGGTCGTGCTGACTCGACCGGCGCTCGAGAAGCTCCTCGAGAGCGGCGCGCCCGCGGCTGCAGCAGCGGCCGACCCCGGAGGTGAAAGCTGATGCCCAGGCTGGACCCGATCAACAACCCCAAGAGCGTGCTTCTCCGCCCCGTGGTGACTGAGAAGACGACGGGCGGCATCGAGCACCTGAACGCCTACGTGTTCGAGGTCGCGCCCGAGGCGAACAAGATCCTCGTCAAGAAGGCGGTCGAGGAGCAGTTCAACGTCAAGGTCGTCAAGGTGAACACGCGCTGGAAGAAGGGCCACTGGCGGCGACTCGGCCGCCATGTCGGTCGCACGGGATCGCGCAAGGAGGCGATCGTCACGTTGCGCCCCGGGGACCGGATCGACGTGTACTGATCGAATGAGCAGAAAAGCCCGGAGCTGACGAGCAGAGAGCCATGGCCATCAAGAACTACAAGCCGACGAGTCACGGCCGGCGCTTCGGAAGTTGCGTCGCGTGGACCGAGATCACCACGCGCACGCCGGAGAAGTCGCTCGTCGTCAAGCTCCGCAAGAAGAGCGGGCGGAACAACTTCGGCCATATCACCTGCCGTCACCGCGGGGGCGGGCACAAGCCGAAGTATCGCATCATCGACTTCCGCCGCGACAAGGACGGCGTCCCGGCGAAGGTCGCGACCATCGAGTACGACCCCAACCGCACGTCGTTCATCGCCCTCCTGCATTACAAGGACGGCGAGAAACGCTACATTCTCGCCCCGAAGGATCTCAAGGTGGGGCAGGAGATCGTTTCGGGCGAGAACGCCGAGCCCAGAACGGGCAACTGCCTTCCTCTTCGCGTCATTCCCACCGGCATTCCCCTCCACAATATAGAGCTTCGACCCGGCCAGGGCGGCGTCCTCGTGCGCTCCGCCGGTTCGTCGGCGACGCTGATGGCCAAGGAGGGGCGCTACGCGCAGGTCGCGCTGCCGTCCGGCGAGATCCGCATGCTCAACGTCGAGTGCCGCGCCACCGTCGGTCAGATCGGCAACCTCGACCACCAGAACGTGTCGATCGGGAAGGCGGGGCGCAAGCGCTGGATGGGGATTCGCCCGACGGTCCGCGGCTCGGCGATGAACCCGGTCGCGCACCCGATGGGAGGCGGCGAGGGACGTCGCGCCGGCGGCCGGCACCCGGTGGGGCCGAGCGGGGTGCTCTCCAAGGGAGGGAAGACCCGCAAGCGGCGCAAGTTGTCGAACAAGCACATCGTCAGACGACGCAAGGGCAAGAAGTAACCATGGGACGGTCGCTGAAAAAAGGTCCGTACGTCGACGCCAAGCTCTTCAAGAAGGTGATCGACATGGATCCCGACGGTCGGAAGCCGATCAAGACCTGGTCGCGCGCGTGCACGATCGTGCCGGAATTCGTCTCGCACACGTTTCTGGTCCACAACGGCAAGGACTTCAAGAAGGTGTTCGTGACGGAGAACATGGTGGGACACAAGCTCGGGGAGTTCTCCCCGACGCGGATCTTCCGCGGGCACTCCGGGAAGAAGGCGAAGGACTGACGGCAGGCCCCCGAGGGGGGCGCACCGAGAGCGAGCCATGGTCGCACAAGTCACCGAGAACGGCGAGGCGCAGTACGCGGCCACGCATCGATTCGCGAGGATCTCCGCGAGGAAGGCGCGTCTGGTCGTCGACCTGATCCGTGGAGCTCCGGTCGAGAAGGCGCTCCGGGACCTCGAGACGTGCCTGCGGCGAGCGGCGCCGATGGTCCGCAAGGTCCTGCGCTCGGCGATCGCCAACGCGACCCAGGCGTCCGGTCTCGAGGCGGAGAAGCTGTTCGTCTCGCGCGCCATCGTCAACGAGGGACCGACCTTCAAGCGGTGGCGTCCGAGAGCGATGGGCCGCGCGTACCCGCGGACGAAGCGGACGTGCCACATCGAGATCACCGTCTCGGAGCGCGACGAGGTCGACGAGACCCCGCGTCGCGTGGCCGAGGCCGTCGCCGCCGCCGCGGCCCCCGAGGCCGTCGCGGAGCGGAAGCCCGCCGAGACGGGCAGCGCCACCGCGGAGCCCGCGCCGTCGAAGGGCGAGAAGGAGGCGGCGAGGCCGAAGAAGTCAGCGGACGGCGAGAAGAAGGCGAAGAAGGCCAAGGCGACGAAGAAGACCGCTCCGGCGAAGTCGAAGAAGAAGAAACCGACCGCCAAGTCGGCCAAATCCTCGAAGACGGCGTCCTCGAAGACCGCCAAGTCCTCGAAGAAGTCGAAGTCGTCCGGCACGGCGAAAAAGAAGAAGAAAAAGAACTGATCATGAATGTCTCG
>JBFFXF010000231.1:0-12262 GCA_041569895.1 Planctomycetota bacterium
CTCGGCCTGCTCGGGCTCGGTCTGACCCCGGGTCGGCCGGGGCCGGGGAGGCCGGGCCTGGGCGTCCGGGGGGGACCCGGTCGGGGCGACCACCTGGGCAGGGAGGGGGTGCGCGGTCCAGCGCTCCCTGAGGATCTCGACGCAACCGGCGGAAAGCAGTACGAACGCGATCAGAATCGATCGATTCATGACGCTCCTCCGTTCTCTCTCTTCACTTCTCCGGCGGCCGGCGCGACCCGGAGAAGTGGGTCGCGAGCGCCGTCCGCCGCGGACCGAAGCCGCAGAGCATAGAACGCCTCGCTTTATCGGATCAAGCAGCTTTTCGGAGGACACTGTCTGCGAACGACTTACGACGCCAGCCAGCGATCCGTGAGCGGGTCGGGACAGGTCGTCTCGGAAGCTGGCGTCGGGGGCGCGACCCGGCGACAATGGCGCACGCACCACTCGGACACGCCACGACCGGGGCCTCGTCATGCGACAACTCGAC
Organism: Planctomycetota bacterium; assembly: GCA_041569895.1. Classification (GTDB taxonomy): domain Bacteria; phylum Planctomycetota; class UBA8108; order UBA8108; family JACQVS01; genus JBFFXF01. Next base: position 488 of record JBFFXF010000231.1, read on the forward strand.
GCCACCGTGACTCCATGCCTCATCGCGCTTCTCACCCTCGCTCTCTGCGGCCCCGCGCACCCCGGCGAGGGCCTCGCCGCTGACCGGGGCCCGGCGGCGCCGTTCGCGGTTTCCATCCAGGTGGATGCCGGGGACGTCGGCAGCGAGTGGGAGCCGATCTGGCGGTTCTTCGGGGCCGACGAGCCGAACTACGCCTCCATGACGCACGGCCGCAAGCTGCTCGGCGAGCTCGGCGCGCTGCGGCCGAAGCAGGTCTGGGCGTTCCAGTTCGAGGACCAGCCGTACTTCGCCGGCTTCCGCTCGCTGGCCACCAACGGCATCGACAAGCCGGTGCTCAACGTCTTCCGGATGTTCAGCATGATGAGCGGCCGGCGACTGGCGGTGGAGAGCGACCACGCGGCGGAGCTCGAGGAGATCCTGCGCGCCGGCGTGCGGGACGAGCCTGACGTCGGCGCGCTCGCGACGCTCGGCGACGGCAAGCTCTGCGTGCTCGCCTGGCATTACCACGACGACGACGTCCCCGGACCGCCCGCCGACGTCACGCTCGAGCTGATCGACCTGCCGGTCGCGTCCGCCGACGCCCGCCTGCGCCACTTCCGCATCGACGAGACCCACAGCAACGCGTTCACCGAATGGAAGCGACTCGGTTCACCGCAGCAGCCGACGCCCGAACAGTACGCACGGCTCGAGAAGACGGGGCAGCTGGCGGAGCTCAGCGGAGAGCGGGCGCTCCGGATCGAGCAGGCGCGGGCGAAACTGCGGTTCGAGCTGCCGCGCCGGGGGGTGTCGTTGGTGGTGGTCGAGTGGGGCGAGCGGGAGCGTGGAGACTGAGATCGAGGCCGAGGCAGAGATCAGAGGCAGAGGTCAGAGACCAGAGACCAGAGACCAGAGACCAGAGATCAGAGATCAGAGATCGGAATCGGACATCGGAGTCGGAATCGGACATCGGAATCGGAGTCGGTGTCGGAGTCGGTCATCGGACTCCGCAACCGGAGCCTTCGAGGACGAGGACGAGGACGGGAACGGGGACGGGAACGGGGACGGGTACGTTTTGGCAACGATGGTGTCGGTATCGCACTCGGCATCCGACCGCGTTCTCCGAAACCCCGGGGCTCGGTCACGGGCCAGCATGAACAAACAGCAGCCGCTCGACGTGTACATCGTCTCCGACGCCACGGGACGCACCGCGGAGGCGGTCGTGCAGGCAGTGCTCGTCCAGTTTCCCGGCATCCGTCCGCGCCTGAGGAGGTTTCCCCGCGTGCAGACCCGGGAGCGAATGATCGAGATCCTCGACGAGGCCCAGAAGCGGCACGGGATCGTCACGTACTCTCTCGTGTCCGCCGAGCTGCGCACGTTCGTTCGCCAGGAAGGGAGAAAGCGCGATCTTCCGCTCTTCGACCTCCTCGGCCCCCTGATCAACAAGGTGCGACGTGTCTTTCGAATCATGCCGGTCGCGAAGCCCGGTCTCCTCGCGCACGTCCGGGAGGAGGCAACGAGAACGTCGGAGGCGATCGAGTTCACGCTGCGCCACGACGACGGCCTCGAGCCCGAAACACTGGCCGAGGCCGACGTGGTGATCCTGGGCGTATCGCGAACCAGCAAGACGCCGACGAGCGTCTTCCTCGCCTGCAACCAGGCGCTCAAGGTCGCCAACCTCCCGATCATCCTCGACCATCCGCTGCCGGAGGGATTCGCCGCGCTGCCGGTGCCGAAGCTCGGCTTCATGATCGATCCGGAACGTCTGGCGACGATTCGCCGGGAGCGGTACCAGGGCATCGAGGGATACGCCGACCCGGGAAAGGTCCTGCGAGAGGTCGAGTACGCGCGGACGCTGTATGACCGAATCCCGAACCTCCGCATGGTCGACGTGACCAACCGTTCCATCGAGGAGATCGCCGATCGGGTGATGGACTATCTCAACAGTCCGTGATGTCGACTCGCCCGCCGGCGAGGACCGACACGCTCGACGGCGGGTCAAATTCTTTGACTTGCTCATCCGCCCGCGATACCGTCGAAGAGGCCCGGGGTGCCGAGCTCCTGCCGAGCCCGTCGCACCGGCAGTCGGCCGGACCCCGAGTAATGCTCATGCAGCAGGAGCGGCACGATGGATCGACCGACCGGGAACCCACGGGTACAGATCATGGGTCGCCACATCTCTGCGGCGGCGAGCGCCGCGCTCGTCGCTCTCCTGCTCGCGGTGACGATGGTCGCGACCCGACCGCTCGCCGCCGTCGAATGCGAGCACTGGCTCGGGTTCACCACGGAAGTCGTCGACAGCTCGATTCCGTTCGACCGGGTCGTCGGTGGCAGGTCGACAGTTGGCGAGATCGAGGTCCTCGTCGGCGAGGGTCCGCCCGGCCGCACGCACATCTTCCCGGCGATCATCTCGGACACGACGGAGGACCGGGTCGTCCAGGGCTGGGCGCTCTCGATCCAGCTCGACGGCGAGGCGGTGTGCGTCGACGCGACCGTCGAGGGTACCGCGGGACTGCGACCCGGCGGCTTCGAGGTCGCGGAGTGCGTCAACCGGGGGCTGAGCGGCGGTCGTGACGGTGTCGTCGCCGCCACGGTGATCACCACCTTCGGCCCGAACCATTTCCTGCCGCCGGTGGGCACCTTCTCCGTGCTCGACATCACCATCGACGCGGACGGCCCGCAGGGCGAGGACGACAAGCTGGCGGGACTGCGCTTCGTCGACGACCTCGTCGGCGGCGGCCAACCCGTGCAGAACAACTTCCAGGTCCAGGGTCAGACCGTGCGGCCCTGCAACCGCGACGACGCGGCGATCACCGTGCGTTTTCGTCCCGACGGCATCCGCCGGTTCATCCGCGGCGACGCGAACGCGGACCTCGCGCTCGACGTCTCCGATGCGGTCACCCTCCTGCGCTTCTTCTTCCACGGCGACGCCCGCGTGCGCTGCGACGACGCGGGCGACGCGAACGACGACGGCAAGCTCGACATCGCCGACGCGGTCTTCATCTTCGGCTATCTCTTCCTCGGCTCCCGGCCGCCGCCCGCGCCATTCCCGGAGGAAGGCCTCGACCCCACTCCGGACGCCCTCCGCTGCCGCCCGGACGCGGTGCCGACCGGGGAATAATTCCCCTCCCCGGAGTCCGATGACCGACTCCGACCCCATCGTTGCAAAGACGTACCCGTACCCGTTCCCGTTCCCATTCCCGTACCCGTGCCCGTGCCCGAGTTCCGATTCCGACTCGGATTCCGACTATTCCGACTCCGATTCCGACTCCGACTCCGATTCCGACAGCTCTGCGCAATCTGCGTAATCTGCGTTCCCGTCCTCGTCGTACCTCGGCCGCGCCCCGTCGAGGCGCTCGCCTCCCCGCGGGGGCGTCGCCCTTTTTCACCGAAAAACCCCCTTGCGAACCCGCTTCGAGAAAGTACGTTCCCGTGTCCACGAGTCGGACTCGTCGCGTCTCTTTCACGTTTCACTCACAGACCCGTTTGCGAGGGAGGAAATCATGTTGCGCTCCGCGATCCCGCTGCTGGCGATCGCCGTCCTCTGGGCGGCGCCCGGCGCGCAGGCCCAGGAGACCGGCACCGTCACCGTCATTCACGGCGTTCCCGGCCTGGTCGTCGACGTCTATGTCAACGGTGATCTCACCCTGCCGGACTTCGAGCCCGGCACGGTCACCGGCGCGCTCGAGCTTCCCGCCGGCAACTACGACATCGCCATCCGCGCGGCCGGAAGCGCCCCGGACAGCGAGCCGGCGATCGCGGGCAGCGCCGCCCTCGAGGCCGGCGCGAACGTCACCATCGTCGCTCACCTCACCGAGGACGGCACCCCGACCCTCGGCCTCTTCGCCAACGATCTGAGCCCGGTCGACGACGGCAACGGCCGCGTCGTCGTCGCGCACACCGCGGCGGCGCCTGCGGTCGACATCCGCGTCCGACGGCTCTTCTCCCGCACGCGTCTCAAGATCGAGGACCTCTCGAACGGCAACAACGCGCAGGCCGATGTGCGCGGCGGGTTCTACCTGGCGTGGATCTTCGCCGCCGGAACGCGTCAGCGAGTCGCCGGGCCCGTGTTCCTGTTCGTGCGGCCCGGCCAGACGCTGTCGATCTACGCCGTCGGCTCGCTCGCGGGTGGCTCGTTCCAGCTTCTCTCGCAGCGGATCGACATTCCGCCTCCGGCTGTCGGGAACGTCACCGTCGTGCACGGCATCCCGGGACTCGACGTCGACGTTTACGTCAACGGCGCCCTGGCGATTCCCGGCTTCACGCCCGACACCATCACCGACCCGATCGAGCTCGACGCCGGGGACTATGACGTCGCGATTCGCGCCGCCGGGGCGGACCCGACGAGCGACCCGGTGTTGACGGCCTCGGCGACGGTCAACACGGGCGACAACCTCGCCCTCGTCGCGCACCTCCAGGAGGACGGAACGCCGACAATCTCCGCGTTCGCCAACGACGTCTCGCCGGTCCCGTTCCGCCGCTCGAGGCTCGTCGTGCGGCACCTCGCAGCGGCGCCCGCCGTCGACATCTCCCTGCGACGATACTGGCGGAGAATCGGCACGCTCGAGGGCGTCGTCAACGGTGACGAGGCCCAGCTCGACGGACTGCGGTCGGGCAAGTACCGCGTCTCGATCTTCCCGGCCGGCGGTGATGACGCGGTCTTCTCGGCGAAGCTGCGACTGCGCTCGCGCACCGCCTACTTCGTCTACGCGGTCGGCTCGCTCGCGGACGGTACCTTCCGCGTGCTCGTCGACGCCGTCAAGACCGAGCGCTCACGGCGCAAGCGCGGTGGCGACCACGATTGATTGACACCGACCGGCCGGTTCCACCGGCCACGCAGAACGCCTTATTCGCACCACGGTCCCGCTGCTCCCCCGCGGCGGGGCCGTCTTTTTTCAGGGCGAGTTCTGACCGGCGTCGTTCCACCGTCCATCGGGAGTCACGACGGCGTGTACCCCTTGACGAAATCGAGGAATCGCGCGCTCGCGCCCCGGAGGTGCTCGCCGCGCCGGAGCAGCACGCCGGAGTGGATGGCGCGGATGCGGCCGCGCAGCGAGCGCACGCCGACACGGCGTCCCCGCGTGACGACGCCGCTCGAGAGCAACGGCACGATCGAGACGCCGAGCCCGGCCTCGACCATGCGGACGACGATCTCGGTGTTGGTCGTCTCCATGCGCACGTTCGGCGACAGGCCCCGGTCGTGGAAGGCGTCGATGACGTGCTGGCGACCCGTCGATCCTCGCTCGAAGAGGATCAACGGCTGATCGACGAGGTCGCGCAGGCCGAGTCGCCGCCTCGAGAGCAGCGGATGGCCCCGCGGCGCGATGAGGCTCCAGTCGAGCGCGAAGAGATCGGTGTACTCGAGGTCCGGTGACGGCTCGTAGGGCGCGGCGACGCCGAAGGCGACGTCGGGATCGTGGAGCACCGCCTCCTCGACCTCGCGCTCGTTGAGCGTACTGAGGCGCACGTGGATGCCCGGAGAGTCCTGCTGGAACCGCCGCAGCGCGTCGATGAGCACGTAGACGACCAGGTACTGGCTGGCGGCGACGTGGATCTCGCCCGTGTCGCCCTCCTCGAAGAGGTCCGAGAGCTCGCGCGCGCGCTCGAGGAAGGCCAGCGCGTGCGGCAGGAAGCGGCGTCCCTCGGCGGTGATGCGGCTCGCCCGCGACGCGCCCCGGCTCTTGCGGTAGAGCTGCACGCCGAGGCGGCCCTCGAGCGCCAGGAGACGCCCGCGCATGCCCTGCTCCGTGATGCCGAGCGCGCCCGCCGCCTCGCGAAAGCTGCCCTGGCGCGCGAGCTCGACGAACGCGACGACCTGGTCGGTGGAGAGGGAGGGTGTCGCCTCGGCCATGCCGAAAACATACAATAGATCTCATTTTGAAATCAAGTTTTTAGCACTTTTCCTTGTCTAGTTCGCCGGGGCACAATTCCCTCAGTGTTCGGCGTTGTCCACAACCAGAGGGAGATGTGACCCATGAGGCATCCGTGCATCGTTTCCGTGGTCATCCAGGCAGCCGTCCTCGCCGGAGCCGCCGCGTCGGCGAGCGATCCCACCGGCATCTACGCCATCATCGATCGTGTCGTCCTCGAGCCGGAGACCGGCGATCCCGAGCGCGCGCAAATCTGGGGAGCCTTCGCGCTCGCCAGGGGCGCGCGAGAGTACGCCGAGCCGGTGCGCGGCTACCTCTACCTCGAGGCGGCGGAGGACGAGCAGAAGATCTGTCGCCGCGAGTGGACCGACCTGCGCAAGCTCGCCGGCTCGGGCAAGGTGGTCGCGTTCGGCAATCGATGGCGACAGGACGTGCGCGTCAGTCCGCCGACGGCGAAGCCCGAGAAGCCGAAGAGGTACCCCTTCGGCTTCGGACTCACCGTCATCAAGCCGACCCGCTACACCCCGGTCCGTCAGTTGATGGGGCTGCCGGCGCCGTCGCGTCCCGAGCCGGGGAAGACCGTGCGGCCCGGACGAGTCGAGCTCACGGCGCGGAACGCGGTCATCGAGGGCGAGGACGTCCTCTACTTCTTCGAGATCAGCGACGAATCGGGGAAGAAGGAACGCAGCGCCGCCATCCGCCCCGGCAAGAAGACGACCGCGTGGAAGCCCGAGATGGTCGTCGAGCCCGGCAAGACCTACGCCTGGAGAGTGTGGGTCACCCACGGCAAGTGGACCGGGACGGCGGCGAAGTCGACCTTCCGCGGCAAGGTGGAGGCATGATCAGAACGACGGCGCTCGCGAGCCTCGCGTCGCGGGTCGCGGGCGGTCCGCGTCTGCTCCGCGACCGCCGCGACGCGGCGCTCGTCCTCGTCGCGCTCCTGCTTCCGGGCGCCGTTGTGCTCGTTCCGCTCGCCCCGGTGGTCGCCGTCGGCGTCTGGTGGGGATCGAACACCGTCTCCCACTACTTCATCCACCGGCCGTTCTTTCGCGGGCGAGCGCTCAACGCGAGCTTCGATCTCTACCTGAGCGCCGTGCTCGGCATCCCGCAGAGCATCTGGAGAGTGCGGCACCTGGCGCATCACGCCGGCGTCGCGCCGCGCCACCGGTGGAGCGTGCTCCTCGGCGGCGAGCTCGCGATGGTCGCGACGGTCTGGGCCCTGCTGGCGGCGCTGGCGCCCTTATTCCTGCTCACCGCCTACCTGCCGGGACTGGCGTGCGGGCTGCTTCTCTGTCACGTCCACGGGCACTACGAGCACCACCGAGACGGCACCGTGAGCCATCACGGCCGGCTGTACAACCTGCTCTTCTTCAACGACGGCTTCCACGTCGAGCACCACCGCCGGCCGTCGGCGCACTGGAGCCGCCTTCCGGGGTTGCGTCGCGACGGCGCTCCGACCAGCCGCTTCCCGCCGATCCTTCGCTGGCTCGAGACGCCCCTGCTCGAGCGGCTCGAGCGACTGGCGATGGCGTGCCCGCCGCTGGCGCGCTTCGTGTTGCGGCGACACCGCGCCGCTCTCGGCGCTCTGCTGGCGGGAGCGCGTCCCGGACGCGTCGGCATCGTCGGCGGCGGTCTCTTCCCGCGCACCGCGCTCATCCTGCGCCAGCTCTTCCCCGCGGCGCGACTGACGATCGTCGACGGCAACGCCGCCAACCTCGAGATCGCCCGCGGCGTCCTCGGCGACGAGGTCGAGTACCGCTGCGCCTGGTACGACCCGCGCCGGGAGGCGCACGATCGGCCGCGAGAGCGACACGACGATGACTTCGACCTCGTCGTCATCCCGCTCTCGTTCCGCGGCGCTCGCTCGGCGCTCTACCGGCGAACGCCGGCGCGGGTCGTGGTCGTGCACGACTGGATCTGGCGCCCCCGCGGCCGCAGTCGCGTCGTGTCGCTGCTGCTCCTGAAGCGCATCAACGTGGTGACGCGATGCGAGCCCTGAGCCTCCTCGGCGTCCTGGTGATCGCGCGCGCGCTTGTGCTCGCCGACCGTGGCGTCGAGCCGTCGCCCTGGAGCGCGGTCGCGTTCCTCTGGCACGACGTCGCCGCCGCGGCGGCCTTCGCGGTGCTCGAGGCAGCGCTCGCCAGGACGCCCGCGCGAGGAGCGACTCGCTGGCTCTACTGGGCGGCGATCGCCGCGATCGCGGTCAACGTGCCGGTGATGCGCACGCTCTCGAGCCCGCTGACGCCGGCGATGGCCCGTGCCGCCCGCGGGACGTTGCTCGACTCGATCCTCCACCACGTCACGGTGACGAACGTGTGCCTGATGGCGATCGTCGTCGCCGCCGCCGCCGCGATTCCGCCGGCGACGGCGCGTCTGCCTCGCCATGCGCTCGCGGCGATCGTCGTTGCGCTCGGAGCGGTTCTCGCGCTCGGACCGGCGGCCACGGCGCGGGTCGACACCGGTGGGCTGCACCGCAACGCGTTGACCGCGATGGTCGCGTCCGTGCTGCCACGCGCGCCGGTCTCCGCTCGACCGACGGCGACCGACTTCGGCGTCAGCCCCCTCGCCGCAGAGGAGAACGACACGCCCGATCCCCGACTGGTCGCGCTGCGCGGTGGCGCCGCCGGACGGAGCGTGGTTGTCGTCGTGCTCGAGTCGACCGGCGCCGGTTACCTCGGGCTGCACGGCGCCCGGCCGGATCCGATGCCGCGGCTCACCGCGCTCGCCACGACCGCGATCGTTCTCGACGCCGCGTACTGCACGTATCCCGAGAGCGTCAAGAGCCTGATGGCGACGTTCTGTTCGTACGAGCCGGCGCTCGACACCATCGCCGCCGATTACGAGCGAGCGCGGACGCCTTCGATCGCGTCGGTCCTCGGCGATCGGGGGTACCGCACCGGCCTCTTCCACTCGGGCCGCTTCATGTACCTCGGCATGCGCTCGATCCTCGACGGGCGCGGTTTCGACGTCCTCGAGGACGCCGGCGACATCGGCGGCGTGCGGGAATCGAGCTTCGGCGTCGACGAGGAGTCCACCGTGCGGCGGGTGCTCGAGTGGATCGACGACGTGCCGCGCACCGAGCGCTTCCTCGCCGCGTATCTGCCGATCGCGGGACATCACCCCTACGCGACCGCCGAGCCCGGCCCCTTCGACGGCGAGCGCGACATCGATCGCTATCGCGACGCGCTCCACGAGGCCGATCGGGCGCTCGGGACGCTCGTCGACGGCCTGCGGGAGCGGGGACGCCTCGCGGAGACCGTGATCGTCGTCCTCGGCGACCACGGCGAGGCGTTCGAGCAGCACCCCGGAAACATCGGTCACTCGCTCTTCCTCTGGGAGGAGAACGTGCGCGTGCCGTTCATCATCGCGCTCCCGGGCCTGCTCGACGAGGCGGTGCGCGTGCCGGGCGTCGCGAGCACGGTCGATGCCGCGCCGACGGTGCTCGACCTCCTCGGCATCGACGCCCCGCGCAGCTTCGACGGACGATCGCTGCTCGGGCCACCGACGCGTCGGGTCGCGCTCTTCTTCGCCGACTACGGCCTGGCGCTGCTCGGCCTGCGCGACGGCCGCTGGAAGTGCATCCACGAGCTCGAGACCGGCCGCACGCGACTGTTCGACCTCGCCACCGACCCGGGCGAGCAGCAGGACATCGCCCGGCGATTCCCACACCGGGCGGCGGCCTACCGGGAGCACCTGCGAGCGTGGTGCGCGGCGCGCCGTGAGCGGAATCGGAGTCGGAATCGGAGTCGGAGTCGGAATCGGAGTCGGTCATCGGACTCCGCCACCAGCCCCTTCGAGGACGAGGACGAGGACGAGGACGGGCACGGGCACGGGCACGGGACCGGGACCGGGACCGGGGACGGGGACGGGGACGCGGAAAGGGTGGTCCGTGGCGGTCGCACACGGTATGGTGGGACGCTCACGGGGGCCGGTCGCGTGCGGAGTGGCCGTCCCGACGATCCCGAAGGACCCCGGAGGCCGGAGCGAGCATGGACGAGGACAAGGTCAAGGCGGATTTCGGCGAGCTGACGCGGTCCTGTCTCCAGTCCCTCGACTCGCTTGCCAGCCAGGAGGGCTTTCCCCCGTATGCCGTGACGCTGGCCGCCGACGGACCCGGGCAGCTGATGGGGACCGATCCCCAGGTGGATCCCCAGCAGGCCATCGGAACGCTCGTCGCGGCGCTCAAGAAGCAGGCGGACGCCGGTGAGCTCAGGGCGTTCGCGATCGTCTTCGACGCCACCATGACCAACGCCGACACCGGCGAGCAACGGGACGCCGTTCGCATTCTGGTCGAGCACGGCGAGGGCGCCGTTCTCGGCCTCGCGCTGCCCTACGTCGTCGAGGGATCGACCAAGAAGTACGGCGATCTCCAGGCCGTGCCGTCGAAGCCGCTCATCTTCGGCGCCGATTCCGGAGCGAGCCCCCGCACCGGGCGCGAGCAGGCCGACAGCTTCATCAGCCGCATCCCCGAGTACGCGCGGCTCCACGTCGAGAAGGCCGCCTCGATCGGCGGCGTCGAGCTCGAGTACGACGAGGCGTGCTTCGAGCACACCGACTCGATGATCGAGGAGGGCTGGCGCGGCGAGCAGCCGGCCATGCTGGATGTCGTCGTGCAGACGTTCGGCTCGTTCCTCGGCGAGGCGATCCGGTCGCTCCACGGCGGCGAGTGGGACTTCGACGAGCAGAACCAGGTCGTCTACCTGCGTGGCGTCGGACCGAAGCAGGTCTCGGTCTTCCCGTTCGACCGGGTGCGCCGGCGCTTCGTCGACGGCGCCGACCAGTCGATCGCCGCCTACTACCGCGAGCTGAAGCAGAATCTGCAATAGCCCGGCACGAGCGGGCGGCCGTTTTTCCTGACCCCCCCGTCCGGCGCTCCCCCCGGTCGAGGTGTACACACACTCCCGCGCGGGAGTGGCGCCTCACAACACCTCGGTCAGGGGAGGTAGATCCCATGAGACACGGACGGCTTCTCGCTCTGGTGGTCGGTTTTCTCGTCTCGATTCAGGGCTCGTTCCTGGAGGCCCAGCGCGTCCCGTTCCTGCGCGGGGACACCAACGCGGACGGCGTCGTCGACATCTCCGACGGCGTCGCGACCCTGGCCTTTCTCTTCCTGGGCGCAGCCGAGCCGATCTGCCTCGACGCGGCCGACACGAACGACAGCGGCGTCGTCGACATGAGCGACTCGATCGCGCTCTTCAGCTATCTCTTCCTCGGTGGAAGACACCCGGCGAGTCCCGGCGCCAAGGAGTGCGGCCTCGACCCGACGAAGGACCCGCTCGGCTGCGTGAGCTTTCCTCCATGCGAGAGCAACGCGTGCCCGGATCCGGCCGCCACCGACATCGAGTTCACCATCATGCGGCGCACCAGCCCCTTCGCCGGCGTCGTCCGCGTCCGCGGCAAGGTCCGCAACCTCGGCGGCTTCTACGGATCGCGACCGAATCAGCAGGCGCTGCTCCTCTTCGAGGTGCCGCTCGGCGGCAGCCCGAGGCTGGTGTCGACCCAGACCTTCACGGACCTCGCACCGGGCGAGGAGGTGGTCGTCGATTACGCCCGTCCGTGGAACTCGAGCTCTCCCTCCGAGGGCGAGTTCCCGCCGAGCTACCGGCTGATCATCACCTACGATCCCGATATCACCCTCGACGGCAACCCCGACAACGACGACTGCGTCTCGGTCAACAATCGACGCGAACGCTCCGGGCAGGGAATCAACGAGCTCTTCCGGGAGTGAGTTGACGGGCACGAGCGCGCGGGGAGCGAGCTGTGCCCCGGGGGCGCTCGAACCATGGGGCGGTTGCGCGGGCGTCGCAATCAGAAGCACCCGGCTCGATCGGAGCCGGGTGTTTTTTTTCGGTCCCGTTCCCGTTCCCGTTCCCGTGCCCGTGCCCGTGCCCGTGCCGGATTCCGAGTCCGACTCCGACTCCGATTCCGA
>JBFFXF010000232.1:0-12230 GCA_041569895.1 Planctomycetota bacterium
GCGATGCCGCGCTCCTCGAGACGCGCGATGCGAGACGAGACGACCTCGCGGAGCAGCTTGACGCGCTCGGGGCGCGGAAGCGGGCCGGTGCGGCCGACGATCTCGAGGTCCATGGCCTCCCGCTCGTCGCTGAAGGGGTTCGAGAAGGTCGCGCCGGCGACCAGTCGGAAGAAGTCCCGGTCGTCCGGCGAGAGCTGGTGTCGAGGGGCCATGCGTCCAATGTACACCGCCCGTTCACCGGATGTCGACCCGCACTCGCTCTCGGGCCCGCAGCACGTCGAGCCCGAGTCGGAGACGTACCGCAAGCGCGCCACGGCGATGGCGCGGCTGGCCAGGGACCTCGGCGCGGATTACCTGCTCCTGGTCGGCGGCTTCATCGACAGCACCGGCTCCGACACGCCTCTGTCCGTGATCGACCTCACGCTCGTCAGCGCGTACCTGGTGCCGACGCGCCAGGTCGACGTCCACGCTCGAACGGCGGCCGCGCTGGTCGACGTGGAGGATGGACGCGTGGTGTTCGTCGTCGGGGATGAGTCGCGCGGCTCCGAGCTGGCGCCGACCGCTCTCGGCGAGAAGCGATCCCGCGAGATGATGCTCCGTCTGCGATCCGAGGTGGTCACGCGCATCGCCGCCGAGGCGCTCGCACGCATGGACGCCGTCGCCCGCGAGGCCTCGACGAACTGGCCGCGCCCGCGGGCCTGAGCGGGACCCGGGAGGTCCGGGGTCCGAGTCGGAGGCCGAGGTCCGAGGTCCGAGACCCGAGTCCGACTCCGATGTCCGATGTCCGACTCCGATTCCGATTCCGGGGTCCGACCTCTGATCTCTGTCTCCGTCTCCGTCTCCGTCTCCGTCTCCGTTCTCCGTCTCCGCCTCTGTCCCCCGGATGTTCCGGGAATCTCGCCTTCCTCAAGACCGGTGAGCGAGAACGCCGACGATTCGTTCGTGGTCTCGCCACTTTGTCCACCCGGTGAGGTTGAGGTACCTTTCATGTTCTCGAAAATCGCGCTCGCCGCCGCCGTCGGCCTGTCGATCTTTTTCGTCTCGGGCTGCAGCGCGCCCGAGGTCGTGCTCAGCGTCCGGACCGAGCCGCCCGGCGCCGCCGTCTACCTGAGCCGGCGGGGCCAGCGGGCGTATTACGGCGCGTTCGGACCGATCCGGGGAGACATGCAATCGGAGCCGTACGAGGAGGACTTCATGCTCGTCGGCAGGACGCCGCTCGAGTTCGCCTCGCCGCTCGAGGAGGAGGAGAGCGGCGGCGCCGCGCTCCTCGGGATCGGCGTCACCCGCGTGCGCCGGTACGAGCAGGGGGTGCTGCGTTTCGAGAAGCGTGGCTACGAGCCCGTCGAGCAGCGGGTCCTGTTCGAGGAGGGCCAGAGGCTCATTGACGTCGAGCTGCACCGGGTGGAGGCCCCGCCGTCGTCGCCCGACGACGGCCACGTCGCGGAGTGAGCTCGAGAATGCGGCTCGTGCGTGGCCGCGCCCCATTGCGCCCTGGTGAGGCTGAGGTACCCTTCATGTCCTCGAGAATCGCGCTCGCCGCCGCCGTCGCTTTGTCGATTCTCGTTGCGTCGGGCTGCGGCGCGCCCGCAGTGGCATTCAGCATCCGGACCGAGCCGCCCGGCGCCGCGGTCTACCTGAGCCGGAGAGGCGAGCGCTCGTACCGCGGCGCGTCCGGACCGATCCGGTCGTTCGAGGAGAGTTTCATGCTCATCGGCAGGACGCCAGTCGACTTCATCTCGCCGCTCGAGGAGCAGGAGACGGCGTTCCTCCGGATCGGCGTCACGCGCGTGCGCCGGTACGAGCACGGCGTGCTGCGCTTCGAGAAGCGGGGCTACCAGAGCGTCGAGCGACACGTGCCGTTGGAGGACGGCAAGATATTCGTCGACGTCGAGCTCCGGCGCGTGGCGTCCCCGCGGCCCCAGTCGGGCGACGAGCTCGCGGAGTGAGTCAGCGCATGCGCCCGGCCCCGACGCACGCCGTGTCTCTCATCCTCCCGATCGTTCTCGTCGCCTGCGCGGGCGCCGGGCCCGATCGGCCGCTGCGCTCTTTCCTCGAGCAGGCGGGGCTCGCGCCGGACGCGCCCGTCGTGCTCGTCGACATCGACGACACCATCTACGAGCGCGACCTCGAGCTGCCGATGGCCGGCGCCGCCGACGCGCTCCGCGACCTCGCCGCCGATCACCTCATCGTGTACCTGACGGCGCGTCCAACGTACGCCAAGGTCCCGTGGGTGACCGACAATCGCGCGGACTCCAGCGAGTTTCTCCAGGCGTACCGCTTCCCGCCGGGGCCCCTGTTCACGTCGAGCTTCCTCAACTGGCTCTTCCTCGGCCAGGGCGGCGGAAAGCACGCCAGCTTTCGCCAGCTGCGCGAGTATGGCGTCGAGCGGGTGGCGCTCGCGGTCGGCGACCGGCCGCATGACCTCGAGGTCTACCTGCATAACGAGCACGTCACCGTCGAGCGCGCCGTGATCATCCTGATCGAGGGTGCCGGACACGTCGACCCGGATCGCGGGGATCTGCCCGCCGCGATCGTCGAGCGCTCGATCGAGGGGGACGGCGCGGCCTGGCCGAGGATCATCGCGGCCTACCGCGAGGGCCTGCTGCCGCGTGGCCGGTCGTGGGTGGTCTCGCAGCCGACGCGGACGCCGGCTGCGCCCCCCGCCCCCTGAGCCGCGTCGGGCGATGATGCAGGCGGTGATTCAGGCGATGATGTCGTGCACGACGCGCCCGTGCACGTCGGTGAGGCGGTAATCGCGCCCGCTGTAGCGGTACGTCAGCCGCGTGTGGTCGAGCCCCATGAGGTGCAGGATGGTCGCGTGGAGGTCGTGGACGTGGACGCGATCCTCGACGGCGGTGAGCCCGAACTCGTCGGTGGCGCCGTACGAGACGCCGCCCTTGACGCCGCCGCCGGCCATCCACACCGTGAACCCGTAGTGGTCGTGGTCGCGTCCCTTCTTGCCCTCCGACGTCGGCGCGCGGCCGAACTCGCCGCCCCAGATCACCAGCGTCTCGTCGAGCAGGCCGCGCTGCTTGAGGTCCTTGAGCAGCGCCGCGATGCCCTGGTCGCACGCCGTGGCGAGACGCGCGTGACCGCCGGCGATGTCGCCGTGGCCCGTGTCCCAGGCGATGTCGTACCCGTCGATCGACAGCGACAGCTGCACGACGCGCACGCCGCGCTGGATGAGCCGGCGCGCGATCAGACAGCCGCGGGCGTACTCGCTGTCGCCGTAGAGCTCGAGCGTCGCCGGAGACTCGTCGCGCGTGTCGAACGCGTCCGGCACGGCGAACTGCATGCGGAACGCGAGCTCCATCGCCTCGATGGCGGACTCGAGCTGGCGGTCCTCCTCCTGCCGCTCGAGCAGCATGCGGTTGAGCCGCGACAGCAGATCGGCCTGCCGGCGCTGCTCGTGTCTCGTGAGGACGCCGTTGCGCAGGTGATCGAGCACCGCCTCCGGCTTCATCGACGCGATGTTGACGTACGTGCCGGCGTACGGCCCCGGCAGGAACGCGTTGCCCCAGTTGGCGAGCTTGCCGCGGGGTTGCGCGCGCGGCGACATGGCGACGAAGCCCGGCAAGTTGCGGTTCTCGCTGCCGAGCCCGTAGACGAGCCACGAGCCGAGGCTCGGCCGGTTCGGCTGGATGTGGCCGACGTTCATCATCAGGATGGCGCCGGCGTGCTCCGGGATGTCGGTGTGCATCGAGTGGATGAAGGCGATGTCGTCGACGCACTGCGCCACGTTCGGAAAGATGTCGCTCACCCACTTGCCGCACTTGCCGTACTGCTTGAAGCCGAACGGCGACGGCATCAGGCCGCCCTTGGTGTTCCTGAGCGACTTGCGGTCGACCACAGACGGGCGCTCGCCGGCGTGCTTGGCGACCAGGGGCTTGTGGTCGAAGGTGTCGATCTGCGAGGGACCGCCCGGCATGAAGAGCTGGATCACACGCTTGGCGCGGGGCGCAAAGTGCGGCGCCCTCGGCGCGAGCGGCGAGGCTTCCGCGGCGTGGGCGGGCGTCGACAGGAGCCCCGCGTCCGCCAGGACGCCCGCCAGCCCGATGGCGCCGAAACCCGCGCCGATCTGCTGCAGGGCCTCACGTCTCGTGACGGGGGGCAGGGCCTCTCGCACTCTCCGTTCGTGTTCCTGGAACTTCATCGAGATCGCTCCGATTCTCCCGGTCTCACCGGATCTGTATGAACTCGTGCGACGCCAGGAGGACCTGCGCGTACTGCTGCCACGCCGCCGCCTCGCCGCCGGCCGCCTCGACGAACGCCAGCCCCGTGTCGGCCTCCGCCGTCGTCGGCGATCGGCCGTGGAGCAGCCGGTATGCCCTCTCGATCCGCGATCGGGCGTCCGTCGCCTCTCGCTCGAGCCTGCCCGCGAGCTGACGGGCGCGCTCGATGAGGAACGGGCTGTTCAGCATGAAGAGGTACTGCTGCGGCACCGTGCTGATCTGCCGGCGCTCGCTGGTGATCCGCGCCGCCGGAAAGTCGAAGAGCCGCAGGAAGCGGTCGGACTCGAAGCGATCGCCGTTGCGGCTGACGACGCTGTAGAGCGTCCTCCGCCGGTCGCGGAGCAGCTCTCTCGTCGGCGGGCCGCCGACGCGCAGATCGAGCTCGCCGGTGACGGCGAGCAGGCTGTCGCGCCAGGCCTCGACGTCGAGCCGGCGCGGGCTCATGCGCCAGAGCAGCCGGTTGTCGCCGTCGACGCGGTCGTGCTCCGCGTTGAAGCGACTGCTCATCCGGTACGTCGCCGAGAGCATGATGTCGCGGTGCAGCTCCTTGATCGACCAGCCGCTCTCCATCAGCCGCCACGCGAGCCAGTCGAGCAGCGCGGGATGCGTCGGCGGCTCGCCGAGCGTCCCGAAGTTGCTCGGCGTGCGAACGATCGCCTCGCCGAAGTGGTGCATCCAGAGCCGATTGACGATGACGCGCGCCGTGAGCGGATTGTCGGGGCTGGCGATGGCGTCCGCCAATTGCACGCGCCCGCTGCCATCGTTCCACGTCGCGCCCTTCGCGCCGCCGAGCGCCGTCAGGAAGCGGCGCGGCACGAGATCGCCGCGCTTGCGGAGGTCGCCTCGAAGCGCGACGTGCATGTGGGCCGCGCCGCCATCCGCGACCGCGTGAGCCGTCTCCGGCTTCGGCGGCGCGGACTTCTTGAGCTCCTCGAGCCGCGCCCGCAGCGCGTCGAGCTCGGCGCGCAGACTCGCCACCTCCTCGGCCGACTCGGTCGCGCCCTCGCCCGCGGCTTCCTTCTTCTTGAGCTCCTCGGCGCGCGACTTGATCTGCTTGTCGAGGTCGCCCACGGCGCGCTTGTGCTCCTCGAACCGCCGCACGACCTCCGCCGCCGCGACCGGCTGCATCAACTCCCTGGTGTTGTTGAAGACGCCGGCGAGGGCGTAGTAGTCCTCGATCGGGATGGGGTCGAACTTGTGATCGTGACAACGGGCGCAGGCCACGGTCAAAGCCTGCATGCCGCGGAAAGTGGTGTCGACCCGGTCCTCGAGCGTGTCCGCCTTCGCCTTGGCGACGGCGTCGGGATCGCCGCCGTCGGACTTGTAGGTCGGACCGAGGGCGAGGAACCCGGTGGCGACGCCGGCGGCCGGATCGTCCGGGGCGTGGTCGCCGGCGATCTGCAGCCAGACGAAGCGGTCGTAGGGGAGATCCGCGTTCAGCGAATCCACCACCCAGTCGCGGTACCGCCACGCCTCGGGCTTGTCGCCGCCGTCGAAGCCCGAGCCGAAGCCGTCGTTGTATCGCGCGACGTCGAGCCAGTACCGGGCCCAGCGCTCGCCGTACTGCGGCGCCGCGAGGAGTCGATCGACGAGCGCCTCGAACCAGTCCTCACGGGGATCTCGAGCCACGGCGTCGAGCACGTCGGGCGGCGGCGGCAGGCCGAGGAGATCGAGGTACGCGCGGCGGATCAGCGTCGGACGATCGGCGGCGGGCGCGGGACGCATGTCCCGGGCCTCCAGCCGCCCGAGGACGAAGAGATCGATCGGAGCCCGCGGCCAGCCGCCGTCCTCGACCACCGGGAGCGACGGCCTTCGCACCGGCCGGAACGCCCAGTGCCCGGTCGCGTCCGCCTCGCTCGCGGCGGCGACATCCGCCCTCTCGATCGGGGGATCGGCTCCCTCGAGGGCCTGGCGCTCGAGGTTCGGCGCCAGCGCCAGCGCGAGCGGAACGAGGGCGGAGAGAATCGGGCGGCGGGTCGGGGGTGTCGCGGGCGACGGCACGGGCGCGCTCCTGCGGTTCTTGCGTGGGCTGGCGCATTCTACCGGACGACCGTCGACGTGGGCCACCAAACTTCGGCCGAAGGAAGCGGTTTTTCGCCCACGACGGCGCGAGCGCGGGCCAACTGTCCACTTGCCAGGCGCCCGGGCTCGCCGGCAGAATACTCTGCGAGCGCTGCGAGAGGGGGCACGCCTTCCCCTGCCGATGGGATTGAGCGACATCAGGCGGCTTGAGAACCCCGGGGGGCTTCATGAACAATGAACCGGAGGGCTACCGTATCCATCGGTACCGCGTCGCGCGGTACTTCCTGTGGTCCCACATCCTGTTCATCATCCTCGTCGGCGTCTGGTTCTTCGGCGCGGGTCTCGTGCTGGCGGTGCTCTACCCGATGACGCTCGGTGCGTGGCTGCCCCGCCGGCAGGCGGACGAGCTGCGCTACTGGCTCGACGGCACGACGCTGCGCGTCAATCAGGGCGTCTTCTTCCTGAAGCGCAAGGCCATCCCGCTCGATCGAGTCACCGATGTGATTCTCGTCCAGGGGCCGGTCCAGCGGTGGTGCGGCATCTGGGCGCTCCACATCCAGACCGCGGGCACGGGAGGCCACGCCGTCGCCGAGGCGATCCTCTACGGGCTCGACAATCCCGAGGAGATCCGCGACGAGCTGATCAGGACGCGGGATGCGGCGGCCGGGCGGCTGTCGGCTTGACCGCGTGAGTGACCGCGGTGACCCGAGCGATCACTCGGTCCACATCGGGCCCGGCTTCTTGCCGAGGACGTGGTCCCGCAGGCGATACATCAGGGCGCCCCACGTCGAGGTGCAGCTCGCCGAGAACATCGTCGGCTGCCTCCAGCCCGTGTGACGGAGCCACAGCCCCCGGTCGGTGATCAGCCCCTCGTCGATCTCCCACTCGAGCCGCGTCCCCTCCCACTCGTCGTTCTCGCCGGTGCACTCCCAGACGACGCGCTTTCCGGGAGAGAGCTCGACGATGTTCATGCGAAACACCGTGCCCCGGCCGTTGAACCCGAAGACCGCCTTGCCGCCCTGCCGCTCGTCGGCCTCGGTGTCGGCCGTCCACCAGCTCTTCAGCCCCTCCTCGGTCGCGACGGCGCGATAGATCGCCTCGTGGCTGGCATCGATGTCGACGTGAAAAACGAGATCCATCCGTCACCTTCCTTCCCATTTGAGTTCTCTCGCATCAGCCGTGGCGGACGTCCGGGGCCGCGCGCGGGTCCGGACCGGGATCGCCGCCTCCACCGACGATCTGGAGACGCCTCGTGTAATGCTGCCACCCCTCGGCGTGCGCCTTGCGGTCCTCGCCGCGCAGGCCGAAGTGCCTCACGCGGACGATGGTGGCATCGCCGTCCGGCTCGAAGGTCACCTCGACCCGTGTCGAGCCCGGCGCCACACGGCCGCCGCCGCCCTCCCAGCCCCACGTGAAGACGAGCTTGCGGTTCTCGACCACCTCGACGAACTCGCCGCGGATGATGTCGACGCCGTTGGCATCGATGCGGAACACGCCGCCGGGCCGCGGATCGAGCTCGGCCTCGATTCCCAGCCAGCGGATCATCTCGGCGGGCTCGGTGAAGAAGCGGAACACGGTCTCCGGTCTGGCCTCGATCCGCACCACCCGTTCGATGACGTCGCCGGAGTCATCTCCGCGGTCTTTTCTTTGCGGCACGTTTCCGCCTCTCCGTTGCCTCCGCGACGACCTTCAGCCGCTCCAGGCTGTCGTCCCAGAACTCGTGAAGAAAACTGCGGAGCTCCTGCAGACCCTCGGGACGGAGTCGATAGAATCGCCGCTGCCCGTCGCGGCGCTCGTCGAGCAACCCGGCGCCGAGCAACACGCGAAGGTGCTGCGAGACGGCGGGCCGCGTGACGTCGAAGTGCCGCGCGATCTCCCCCGCCGGCAGCTCGCGATCACGAACGAGCCGCAGGATCTCGACCCGGCGCGGCTCGGCGAGCACCTGGAATATCGTCGACATGTCCGATAGGTTAGTGGAGACTTACGTAACTGTCAACTAACGAGATCAGAGTTCGACGGAGAGAGATACACGGAGAGCGAGACGCAGATGAATGCTCCAGGCCTGTCCGCGGCGTTCCCCTTCGAGGCCCGGCACGTCGAGGTCCACTCGGCACGCATGCACTACGTCGAGGAGGGGGACGGCGAGCCGGTCCTCTTCCTGCACGGAAATCCCACGTGGTCGTATCTCTGGCGCAACGTCATTCCCCACGTCAGTCCGGTGGCGCGCTGCATCGCGCCCGACCTGATCGGCATGGGACGGTCGGCGAAGCCGGACATCGACTATCGATTCGTCGATCACGCGCGCTACCTCGAGGGGTTCATCGACGCGCTCGGTCTCGAGAACATCACGCTCGTGATCCACGACTGGGGCTCTGCGCTGGGGTTCGATTACGCGTTCCGGCACGAGGAGAGGATTCGAGCCATCGCCTTCATGGAGGCGATGACGCGGCCGGTGAGCTGGAAGGAGCAGACGTTCATCACGCGCTGGCTCTTCCGCCGGCTCCGGCACCCGGTCAAGGGCCGGCGCATGGTGATGGAGAGGAACTTCTTCGTCGAGAAGGCCCTGCCGATGCTCTCGGGCCGCCGGCTGACCCAGGAGGAGATGGAGCACTACCGGGAGCCCTACCGGGACGAGGCGAGCCGCAAGCCGGTGATGGTCTGGCCGCGCGAGATCCCCTTCGACGGGGACCCGCCCGATGTGCACGAGCGCGTCAGCGCCTACGCCGAGAGGCTGCGCGCGTCGTCCCTGCCGAAGCTCCTCCTCTGGGTGAAGCCCGGCCTGATCATCACGCCACGGGAGGTGGTCAGGCTGCGCAGCGAACTCACCAACCTGAAGGACGTCTACCTCGGCCCGGGGAAGCACTTCATCCAGGAGCAGCACCCCGACCAGATTGGCCGGCACGTGGCGGAGTGGTATCGCGATCTGCCGTGATCGGAACGGCCGGGGCGGCGGTCAGAGCAGCTCGAGCGGTTTCTTCGCGGTCGGCGGCGGGAAGGCGCGGTCGAGCTCCGAGAGATCCTCCTCGGTGAGGCGGAGATCGAGCGCGGCGCGGTTCTGCCGCACGTGCTCGGGATCCGAGGCCTTCGGGATGGCGACGATCCCGTCGAGCCGCAGCACCCAGGCGAGGGCCGCCTGCGCCGGCGTCACGCCGTGCCGGGCCGCGACGCGCCCGAGAGCCGCGTGCCCGAGCACGCGGCCCTGCTCGATCGGCGAGTAGGCCATGATCGGGATGCCGCGCTCGCGGCACCACGGAACGAGGTCCCACTCGATGCCGCGGCGCGTCAGGTTGTAGATCACCTGATCGGTGACGATCCCGTCGCCGCCGGGCAGCGCGATCGCCTCCTCCATGTCGTCGCAATCGAAATTGCTGACGCCGTAGTCGCGGATCTTCCCGGCGTCTCGCAGCGCCCGAAACGCCTCGAGCGTCTCCTCGACCGGCACCGTCCCGCGCCAGTGGAGCAGGTAGAGGTCGAGGTGATCGGTCTCCAGCCGCTTCAGGCTGCGCTCGCACGCCTTGACGGCGCCCTTGCGCGAGGCGTTGTGCGGATACACCTTGCTGACGAGATAGACCTCGTCACGACGGCCGGCGATCGCCTCGGCGATGACCTTCTCGGCGCCGCCCTCGCCGTACATCTCGGCGGTGTCGATGAGCGTCATCCCGAGGTCGAGCCCGAGCCGCAACGCCTCGACCTCCGCCTTGCGCGCCCCGCGACGCTCCCCCATCCGCCACGTCCCCTGCCCGAGCACGGAGAGCGGCCGCTTCCAGGACGACGCGAGGGTCTTGATCGTGACGCGGGGGTCGGTGCTCATGGTCGAGGCGGATTGTCGTCCATCGGCGGGAGGAAGTCCACGCCGGCGGCCGCCTCACGACCCCGGATTCGCCCTCCGCGCCGCGAGGATCGCCTCGCACAGCTCGCGCGGCACCTCGTTCGGGACGGTGTCGTCCGACTCGCCGAGCGTGGCGACGCCGAGCCGGATGGCCTGCTGGTACGTCCTGACGTAGGCGACACAGGCCGGGCACTCCGCGAGGTGCGCCTCGAAGACGGCGAGCTCGTCGGGGTGGAGCTCGCCGGCGAGGTAGTCGGAGAGGTAGGTGATGAAGTCTCGGCAGGTCACAGGTCACCGCTCCGCAGGTGCGGATCGAGGAGCTCGCGCAGCGCCTGGTGCGCCCGGTGCAACCGTGTCTTCACGGCGCCGATCGACACCCGGAGAAGATGCGCGACCTCTCTCGTATCCAGTTCCTCGATGTCTCGCAAGATGAGCACCGTGCGATATCGCTCGGGAAGACGGTCGATCGACTCGCGAACGAGCGCGCGGGTCTCGGAGTTGATCAACCGGGACTCGACGGCCCCGCCCCATTCCACGGCCGGGTTTCTCTGGTGGCCGTCGTCTAGGAACTCGGGGAGGAACTCGTCGATGGAGATCTCGTGCTTGCGCCGCCGCCGGCGCAGCCTCGTCACCGCGTGGTTGACGACGATGCGGTGGAGCCACGTCCCCAGCGACGACTTGTGCTCGAAGGCCGGCAGCGCCCGGAACGCGGAGAGGAAGCTCTCCTGGAGGACCTCCGCCGCGTCGTCGTCGTTGTGGAGCAGGCGTCTCGCCGTCGCCAGGAGGTGCGGGCCGTGTGTCCGGATCATGAGCTCGTAGGCGCTCTCGTCACCTGCCCGGACGCCGCCCAGGATGCTCTCGTCGAGACCGGCGGGACTCGACACGGCGGCGGGGCCGCCGTTCGTGCCGCCATGGGTCGTCTCCACTGCCGTCATGTCCCGCTCCGATCTCGCCGCCCTCGAACAGGGGGTAGCCGGAAAGAGAGACAAGTTTCGTGCCACCGGCTCGCGGCGGCCCGCCCGCTGGCCCAAGGCGATCCCCGGAATCGAGATGCGCGCGCGCGCGGCGGGCGGCTGGGCGCGGAGGCCCCGGCGACCGGTCGCGCCCATCCGATTTCGCGTCGGGAATCGGATGGCGTCCGGCTGGATGACGTCCCGGCTGGATGGCGTCCGGCTCACAGCGGGGCGTGTCGGTCGAATCACTCGATCCCTCCCGAGACGAGCTGCACCGAGTGTCCGTCCGGGTCGCTGACGTGGAGCCCCTTGCGGAAGCCGAGGGCAGCGTCCCGCAGCTCGACGACGCCTGGCGAGACGAGCGGGTGCTTGCCGGCGCGCAGCGGGCCGCTCACCGACTCGGCGTCAGCGCAGACGAGCCGCGTCTGCCAGTGGACGAGGTCGTTCGCGCGCGTGCCGGCGGGTCGCGGGCGGCCTCCGGTGGGCGCGAGGTACTCGAGCAACTCGATCCCCGGCCCCGCCCCCGCGCGCAGGGCGGTGATCCGCACGCGCGCGCCGAAGACGCCGTTCAGCCGCTCCTGCTCGATGCCGTAGTTCTCGCTCTCGCCGGCGACCCTCATGCCCATGGCGTCGCGATAGAAGCGCAGGCTCCGCTCGGTGTCCTGGACCACGATGGCGGTGTGGTCGATTCCGAGGAAGAGCTTACCCTCGTCGCGCCTCCATTTCTCCATGCCCTTGCCGGGCGGAAAGTGCAAGACCTCCAACGGGTGCCCGTCGGGATCCTTGAAGTAGAACGCCTCGATCCCACCGGCGTTCGGGTTCCAATCCGGCAGCCGCTGCGGGCCCGTGGAGGCGTGCTCGACCTTGTGCATCCGCAGCCGCCGGTAGGCCTTGTCCATGTCGCTCACGATGATGGCAATGTGCTGAAACCACCCGTCGTTGCTGCGGGAATCCGCGGGCACCGGCCGTCCCCGTGGCGCCAGGAACTCGGTCAGGTCGATGAACTCGTCTCCCAGGCGCATCCGGGCCACTCGGGCGCGTGCTCCGAACACCCCCTGGAGGCGTTCGTACTCGTCCCCCCAGATCTCGGCCTCGGAAACCTTTTCGAAGGTGAGGACCCGGGAGAAGAAGTCGACGGAACGATCCAGATCGGAGACCGTGAGCCCGACGCTCTCCACGGCCTCGGCCGCCACC
>JBFFXF010000233.1:0-12204 GCA_041569895.1 Planctomycetota bacterium
CCTCGGAGCTGTTGACGTCATGACGGTTGGACTTTGTCAGGAAAAAGCCCCGGGAGCGAGCCCGGGGCAACGATCTGGTTGCCCGGCTAGGACTTGAACCTAGAATCCCAGAACCAGAGTCTGGTGTGTTGCCAATTACACCACCGGGCACCGGTTTCGTGGTCGCGATCCCCCTCGCCGGCGCCGACGTCC
This sequence comes from Planctomycetota bacterium, assembly GCA_041569895.1. Taxonomy (GTDB): domain Bacteria; phylum Planctomycetota; class UBA8108; order UBA8108; family JACQVS01; genus JBFFXF01. Next base: position 193 of record JBFFXF010000233.1, read on the forward strand.
GCTCGGCTGGCGCGGGGAAACGCTGATTATTTCGGCAATACCGGTCTGTTTCAACTCGATTTTCCGCCCGCTCCGCCGCCGAGTGACTTGATGATCTCGGGAGCGGCGCGCAGACGGCGCATCGTCGCCTCGCGGCCGAGGACGGCGATGACGTCGAAGAGCGGCGGACTGAAGCTTCTTCCGGTAAGCACGGCGCGCATCGGCTGGCAGAGGTCCTTCATCGAGATGGTCCGCGCCTCCGAGAGTCGCCGCGCCTCCTCCTCCATGGCGGCCGGGCCGTTCTCGTCGAACTTCTCCTCGAGCACGTCGGCGAACGCGACCAGCGCCTCGCCGACCTCCGGCTTCTTGCGCAGCGCCTTGGCGGCCTTCGGCTCGTACTCCGTCGGATCCTCGAAGTAGAAGCGCACCCGGTCGACGATCTGCGACAGGTTCTCGACGCGCTCCTGCTCCAGCGCCACCATGCGCTCGAGCCATGCGCGCCGTGTGCGCGCCGCCTCCTCCGGGAGGAGACCCGCGGCGACCAGACGCGGCCCGGCGAGGTCGGTGAGGTCGGCGACGGACCGCTGGCGCATGTAGTAGTTCCCGAGGTGCTTCAGCCGGTCGAGGTCGTACATCGCCGGCGAGCGCGAAATGCCATCGAGCGAGAACTTCTCGACGAGCTCTTCCCGCGAGAAGATCTCCTGCCGGTCGTCGTAGGACCACCCCATGCGCACCAGGAAGTTGAGCATCGCCTCGGGCAGATAGCCCTGCTCCTGGTACTCCGTCACCGACACCGCCCCGTGACGCTTCGAGAGCTTCTGCCTGCCGGGGCCGTGGATAAGCGCGATGTGGGCGTAGGTCGGCACCGGAGCGCCGAGCGCGCGGAAGAGGAGGATCTGCTTCGGCGTGTTGGTCAGGTGGTCCTCGCCGCGTATGACGTGCGTGATCTCCATGCCGGAGTCGTCTCCCACCACGGCGAGGTTGTAGACGCACGTGCCATCCGCGCGCTGGACGATGAAGTCCTCGATCTCGTCGTTGGAGAACACCACCCGCCCGCGAATCAGGTCATCGACGACGGTCTCGCCCTCGCCGACGGCGAAGCGGACGACAAAGGGGTCACCGCGCTCGACGCGTGCCGCGACGTCGTCCGCGCCGAGATCGCGGCAGCGCCGGTCGTAGTGAACGCGCTGCTTCGCCGCCATCTGCTCCTTGCGGAGCTCGTCGAGGCGCTCCCGCGAGCAGAAACAGCGGTAGGCTGCGCCGCTCTCGAGCAGACCGTCGACGAGCGCCCGGTAGCCCTCGACGCGCTCGCTCTGAAAGTACGGCCCGTGGTCGCCGCCGACCTCCGGTCCCTCGTCCCAGTCGAGACCGAGGTAGCGCATGCCGTCGAGGATCGCCTGCATGGCGGCCGGCGTCGATCGTTCCCGGTCGGTGTCCTCGATCCTGAGCACGAAGACGCCGCCCTGCTTGCGGGCGAAGAGGTAGTTGTAGAGCGCGGTCCGCGCGCCACCGATGTGGAGGTAGCCGGTCGGGGACGGCGCGAAACGAACTCGAACGGTGCTCGAGGAGTCGGTCATGCGACACCAGTGGCCGAAAAAGCTCTGGAAAAAGCCGCGAAGGTACTCTCCAATCTGCCAACCGGCAACGCTTTTTTGTTCCGGGACGCCGTTCTGTGACGCAAATGAGCGAAACAGCGAGGACCGCCCTGGTCACCGGCGCCTCGCGCGGGATCGGTCGCGCCATCGCGCTCCGTCTCGCCAGGCTCGGCTGGGACCTGGGCCTCAACTACCTCCGGAGTCGTGACGCCGCCGAGAGCGTCCGGCGCGAGATCGAGAAGACCGGTCGCTCCGCCGCCCTCTGCCAGGGGGACATCGGCACGGCGGAGGGGCGGCACGCGGCGCTGAGCGCCTTCCGCTCGGCGTACTCGCGGATCGACGCCCTGATCAACAACGCGGGGATCGCGCCCCGCGACCGCGTCGATCTCCTCGAGCTCGACGAGGCGGCGTACCGCGAGGTGATGTCCGCGAACCTCGAGGGCGCGCTCTTCCTCTCGGTCGAGGTGGCGCGGTGGATGGTCGAGCTGCGCCGCGCCGATGCCTCGCGTCCGCTCCACATCATCAACATCTCGAGCATCTCGGAGTACGCCACGACGCCGCAGCGATCGCAGTACTGCATCGCCAAGGCGGGGATCGGCATGATGACGCGGCTCTTCGCCGACCGTCTCGGCGAGCACGGCATCCAGGTCAACGAGGTCCGCCCCGGAATCATCGCGACCGACATGACCGCCGGTGTGCGGGACGTCTACGACCGTCGCATCGCCGAGGGCCTCGCGCCGATGCGCCGCTGGGGCACTCCCGAGGACGTCGCCGCCGCCGTGGCGGCGATCGTCGAGGGCTCGTTCCCGTTCACCACGGGAGCCGCGTTCGATGTGGACGGGGGTTTTCATATCGTGCGGCTTTGAACGGTTTCGTGCCCGTTCCCGTCCCCGTCCCCGTTCCCGTCCCCGTCCCCGTTCCCGTTCCCGTGCCCGGGCTCGTCCTCGTCCTCGTCCTCGAGACAGAGACAGAGAGCAGAGGTCAGAGAGCCCCTGCATCGGAATCGGAGTCGGTGTCGGAGTCGGTATCGGTATCGGTATCGGTCATCGGAATCGGAATCGAAATCGGACCCCTCAATCCTTCCCAGTCAGCCCTCTCAGCTCGCGCTCGAGGCCTGCCATGCCGAGGTCGTCGAAGACGCGGATCAGGTGGGAGCCGACGACCGCCATCTCCGCCTCGCCCTCGAGGGCCTCGATCTGCTCGCGCCTCGACAGGCTGAATCCGACCGCCAGGGGCAGGCCGGTGATGTCGTGGACGCGGCCGAGGAAGCTTTTCAAGCGCTCGAACTCGAGCTCGACGTCCTTGCCCGTGGTGCCGGTGCGCGAGGTGCAGTAGATGAAACCGGACGCGACGTCGCGGATCACCTCGAGCCGCCGGTCACCGATGTTCGGCGACACGACGTACACCGGGTGCAGTCCGTGCTCGCGACAGGCCTCGGGGTAGCCCTCCTGCACCTCCTCCGGCGGCACGTCGGGCACGATCAATCCGGCGGCTCCGGCCTCGGCGGCTGCGCGTGCGAACGAGGCCACCCCGCGAGGGGCGTCCGGACCGGGGCGGTAGTTGAAGAGGAGGTTGTAGTAGCACATGAAGAGGAACGGGACGTCGTGCTTCGCCGACATCTCCTCGACGAACGCGATGCCGTCGGACACTCGCACGCCGCGGTCGAGCGCCTTCTGGCACGCGCGGGTGATGGTCGGGCCATCTGCAGTCGGGTCCGAGAACGGCAGCTGCACCTCGATCAGGTCGACTCCGGCCTGCACCATGATGTCGACGAGTTGCCTCGACGCCTCGACCGTCGGGTACCCGAAGACGATGTGCGTCATCACGCCGATCCGTCGGCGTTGCCTGATCGCGTCGAAGACCTCGTCGACGCGTGAGGCCCCTCCGGTGGGCGGGCCGTCGGTTCGGTCGTCGCGGGTGGCGTCCCCCGTCGAGGATTTCTCGGACGTCATCGCACCTTTCCCTTCGCGAAACTCTTGCAGTACGCCTTCCAGTCCTCGTCGCCGACGGCGGCGGCGATGATGAAGATGTCCTTGTCGCCGCGTCCGGAGAGGTTGACGACGATGACCCGGTCGCGATCGAGATCACCGGCGAGCTCCACCGCGTGCGCGATCGCATGGCACGACTCGAGCGCGGCGAGGATGCCCTCCTTGCGGGCGAGGAGCTGAAACGCGGACAGCACGCCGTCGTCGGTCACGTGCACGAACTCCACCCGACCTCGGTCGTGCAGCCACGCGAGCTGCGGCCCGATCCCGGCGTAGTCGAGTCCCGCCGAGATGCTGTGAGTCTGCTCGATCTGACCATCGTCGTCCTGGAGGAAGTACGACTTGTACCCCTCGACGACGCCGAGACGGCCGCCGGCGAACCGGGCGGCGTGCTCGCCGTGCTTGATCCCGCGTCCGCCGGCCTCGACGCCGATCAGGCGCACTTCGGGCTCGGCGAGGAACTCGTTGAAGATGCCGAGGGAGTTCGAGCCGCCTCCAACGCACGCGACGACGACGTCCGGCAGCCGACCCTCCGCCTCCAGGAGCTGCTGCTTCACCTCGCGCCCGACCACCGCCTGAAAATCGCGCACGATCGTCGGATAGGGATGCGGACCGAGGGCCGAGCCGAGCAGGAAGTAGGTCGACTCGACGTTCCACATCCAGTCCTTCATCGCCGCGTTGACGGCGTCCTTCAGCGTCCGCGTGCCCTCGTTGACCGAGACCACCTCCGCGCCGAGCTGGCGCATCCAGAAGACGTTGGTCGCCTGGCGCCGGACGTCGACCTCGCCCATGTAGACGGTGCACGGAAGCCCGAAACGCGCCGCCACGGTCGCCGTCGCCAGACCGTGCTGGCCGGCGCCCGTCTCGCAGACGATGCGCTTCTTGCCCATTTTCTCGGCGAGAAGCGCCTGACCGATCGCGTGATTGATCTTGTGCGCGCCGGTCTGTCCGAGCCCCTCCTGCTTGAGGTAGATCTTCGCGCCGCCGGCGTGCTCGGTGAGATTGCGGGCGAAGTAGAGCGGCGTCGGCCGGCCGGAGTAGTCGCTCAGCAGGGAGTCGAGCTCTTCCTGAAACGAGGGATCCTCGCGCCACCGGAAGTAGGCCTCGGTGAGCTCGTCGAGCGCCGGGACGAGCATCTCGGGAACGTAGCGGCCTCCGTACACTCCGAAGTGCCCCCGGTCGTCGGGAAGGGGAACGCCGTCGAGGGAGTCGATGCCGCGAAACGGCTTGCCGCGGACTGCCTCTCCGCCCCCCGCCTTCGCGTTGTCCTGGGTCATCTGGGTCGTCCTCGATCGTGGGGCGTCGTCTCGGGCTCCATCGGAATCGACACGCGATGCTTCAAGTGATCGTGTCCGGTTTCCCGGAAGGCCCTATCTTATAGTGGCCGCACACCGCGGGCAACGGGTGCGAAGGGTCAAATCATCGGCGGTGAACCCGGTGATTGCGAGTGCCGCGAGGACTGTGGTATGCTCCTCGCTTCCTTTGCGCGCGACGCGCGCCGAGCTCGAGGGAGGCTGGCACAGTGCTCAGAATCGCAGTCATCGGCGGGGACGGAACCGGGCCCGAGGTGGTCCGAGAGGGCGTCAAGGTGCTCGATGCGGTCTCGAAGCTCGAGAAGTTCGAGTACGAGACGACGGATTTCGATTACGGCGGTGACCGCTATCTGAAGACGGGCGAGGTGCTTCCGGAGGGCGCCCTCGAGACCCTCAGGAACTTCGACGCCATCTACCTCGGCGCCGTCGGCCATCCCGCGGTGGCGCCCGGCATCCTCGAGAAGGGGCTTCTCCTCGAGTTGCGCTTCGCGCTCGACCTCTACATCAACCTGCGGCCGGTGAAGCTCTTTCCCGGGGTCGACTGCCCTCTCAAGGACAAGGGACCGGAGGACATCGACTTCGTGATCGTGCGGGAGAACACCGAGGACCTCTACGTCGGGTCGGGCGGCTTCGCGCACAAGAACACGACGAACGAGGTCGCCACGCAGCTGATGGTGAGCACGTATCACGGCGTCGAGCGCTGCCTCCGCTACGCGTTCGAATACACGCGCAAGCGTAACGCGAAGAAGCGTCTGACCCTGGTCGCCAAGACCAATGTCCTCACCTTCGCTCACGATCTCTGGTGGCGCGTCTTCCAGAAGATGGCGAAGGAGTACCCGGACATCGAGACCGACTACAACCACGTCGACGCGTGCTGCATGTGGATGGTCAAGAATCCGGAGTACTACGACGTCATCGTCACGACGAACATGTTCGGCGACATCATCACGGACCTCGGCGCGATGATCCAGGGCGGCATGGGAATCGCCGCGGGAGGCAATCTCCACCCGGGACGCGTGAGCATGTTCGAGCCGATCGGCGGCTCGGCCCCGAAGTACACCGGCAAGAACGTCATCAACCCGCTGGCCGCGATCACCTGTCTCGCGATGCTTCTCGAGCATTCCGGATATGAGAAGGCCGGCCGGCGCGTCGAGGCCGCGGCGGCGAGTGTCGCCGGCAAGCTGAAGAGCCTCTCCGCCGGCAAGATGGGTTATTCGACCACCGAGGTGGGCGACATGGTGTGCGAGAGCCTCTGAGCGCGCCAACGACCGGCCCCGAGATGACCGACAACCCGTTCCGAGCCGAGGTGATCGAGCGACTCAGCCGGGCGACCGAGCTCGACGCCGAGGAGATCGACTCGCAGCTGACCTACCCGCCGAATCCGCAGCTCGGCGACCTCGCCTTTCCGTGCTTCACGCTCGCGAAGCGGCTCCGCAAGGCGCCGCCGAAGATCGCGGCGGACCTCGCCGCGGGCGAGTTCGCGACGCCGTCGGACCGCGTCGCCGGCGCCCAGGCCGCCGGGCCCTATCTGAACTTCTCGTTCGAGCGGACGGCGTACGCGCGCTGGGTGATCGCTGGCGCGATGGAGGCCGGCGAGCGTTTCGGCAGCTCGGACGAGGGCGGCGGCCGGACCATCGCGATCGACTTCTCCTCACCGAACATCGCCAAGCCGTTCCACGTCGGCCACCTGAGATCGACGATCATCGGCGGGGCGCTCTATCGAATCTTCGCGACGCTCGGATACCGGCCGGTCGGCATCAACCACCTCGGCGACTGGGGGACGCAGTACGGCAAGCTGATCGTCGGTGTGAAGACGTGGGGTCGCCCGGAGGACCTCGACGACATCATGGCGCTCAACCGCCTGTACGTGAAGTATCACGAGGCGGAAAAGGAGCGTCCCGACCTGGCAGGTGACGCGCGCGAGTGGTTCCGGAAGCAGGAGTCGGGCGACGCCGAGTCGCTCGAGCTCTGGAGGAAGATCCGCGACACGAGCCTCGAATACTTCAAGCGGATCTACGAGCGCCTCGGCGTCGAGTTCGACGCGTACACCGGCGAGTCGTTCTTCAACGACAAGATGGACGCCATGGTCGAGCGCGCCGAGAAGGCCGGAGTGACCGAGATCTCGGACGGAGCGTTGATCGTCAAGCTCGAGAAGCACGGCATCGACACACCGGCCCTCCTCCGCAAGGCCGACGGCTCGACGCTCTACATCACGCGCGACCTCGCCGCCGCGGTCTACCGCAAGCAGACGTACGACTTCGATCGGCTGCTCTACGTCGTCGGCTCCGAGCAGTCGCTCCACTTCAGGCAGCTCTTCAAGCTGCTCGAGCTCCTCGGGTACTCGTGGGCGTCACGCTGCACGCATGTCGCGTTTGGACGGGTGAAGGGGATGTCGACGCGTGAGGGAAACGTCGTCTACCTCGAAGAGCTCCTCGACGAGGCGCGCGATCGCGCCCTCGCGAACATGCGGGAGAACATCGACAAGAGGCCCGAGGTCGACGACGAGGAGCGCGTGGCGGAGGCGGTCGGGCTGGCCGCGATCTTCTTCAGCGATCTCAGCAATCGGCGGATCAAGGACTACACCTTCGACTGGAATCGGGCGATCTCGTTCGAGGGCGACACCGGCCCGTACCTCCTCAACGCCCACGCCCGCATCGCCGGCATCATCCGCAAGTGCGGGGTCGAGCCGGCGTCGTCGCCCGACGACCTCGATTTCGGCGCCCTCGAGGAGCCGGAGGCGCACCGGCTGCTGATCCTGCTGCCGCGATACCACGAATCGCTCCGCGCCGCGGCGCGAGACTGCGAGCCGTCGGCCGTCGCGAACTACCTCCTCGAGCTCGCCAAGGCGCTGCACGCCTCGTACAAGGTGCTGCGCGTCAAGGGGGAGGAGACGCGCATCGCGCGAGCGCGCCTGCAGCTCTTCATCGCCGTCAAGCTGGTTCTCGCGAGCGGGCTGAGGATCCTCGGCATCCCGCCGCTCGAGCGCATGTAGGGATCGGAGGGCCTGCTGCGGTTCCGGATCGGTCATCGGAATCGGTCATCGGAGTCGGAGTCGGAATCGGTATCGGAATCGGTATCGGAATCGGACATCGGAATCGGACATCGGACTCCGCCACAGCCTTCGAGGACGAGGACGACGTCGGGTAGGGCCTGTTGATTTTCTCACCGCCATGGGAGCTGGCCCGGCGAGGCGTCAGTCCGCCTCGATCGACTCCGGCTCGAGCCCGAAGGCCACCGACACCTCCCGCGCGATGGCGCGGAAGAGCTCCTCGACGAGCACTTCGTGATCCGGGAACTCGATCTCGAGCGTCCGCTTGTACACCTCGAGACGGTCAGCAGGAGCCGAGGGCGGCGCGGCGTCGACGGTGCGCGGCGACCGGAAAAAGCGGACGATCACGAACGGATTCGGCTCGAGCTCGCCGGGGAAGTCCAGGACCATCTCCTCTGCCTGCTCGACGTGCTGGAACAGCTCGGGCGGGAGAGCCTCGATCGCCTCATGGAGCAGTCGGTTGAAAGCCTCCCGGGTGAAGCGGGGCGGCGCGGAGAAGTCGTCGGGATCCATCTCGGCCGCGCGACGGTAGCATTCGTCGGCGCGCTCGCGGTCGCCGATTCGATCGAAGCAATGGCCGAGGTCGAAGAAGTACGACGGATCGTCGGTTCTCTCGGGCCCGAGGCCGAGCTGCAGCTCGAGCGCCTCCTCGAAGCGACCGAGGCCGAGAAGAACCGAGGCCTTCTCGCGCAGCGCGAACTGACGCTGGGAATCGTGACGGAGCGCCTTCTCGAGCAGACCGAGGGCGTCGAGAAGACGATTCTCGTCGCCGGCGAACACCGCCTCCCATTCGAGGAAGGTGAGGTCGTCAGGGTAGAGCTCCCGCGCACGCTGGAGGTGATGGAGGGCCTTGTCGAAGGCGCCTTCCTCGTAGTAGGTCTCGATGAAGGACAGGATGTCCTTCGGAGTCTCCTTGCGCTGGATCATGCTCGTTCGCCGCCGGCATTCTACCGACCGACCGGCGTCATTGCTCGGTCTTGCTCGGCCTGAGCTCGAGCTCGACCGTGTCGGCAGGACCGGTGGCGGAGATCGTGCAGCCCGTGCGGGCGAGCTCGAAACCCCGGGCCCGCGCGTTGACGAGGCCCGACCCGGGCGCGAGCCCCTCCACCTCGAAGCGCCCGTCCTGCCCGGCGACGGTCTCGTGGGTCAGCGTGCTCTGCAGACCGTCGGCGCGCGCGCTCCAGGTGAAGCTGACGTGCGCGCCCGGCACGCCGCGGCCGGCGCCAGACACCACGCGCCCGCGCAGCGTCCGGTCTCCGAATCCGAGCGGAACCCGCACCGTCGCCTCGCCGCCGTCCTCGAGACGGATGCCGTGCACGCGGACTCTCGGAATCGTACGGGTCTCCAGGACCAGATTCCCCGACGGGACGGACTGGAGACGGAATCGCCCGCGGTCGTCCGTCGTGCCGACGACGGAGCTCGCGAAGGAGAGGGTGCTGCGGACCGTGAAGGTGAAGCGCGGCACCGGATCGCCGTCAGCGTCGACGAGGGTCCCGGAGAGAGCGCCGGAGCCGAGAGCCTCGAGCACCAGGTCGACCCGATTCGCTCCCGGGCGAACGTCGAGCGTGTCGATCACCTCGTCGCGGTGGCCGCCGCGCGGATAGACCCACAGGCGATACACGCCGGTGAGGACGTCGTCGATGCGATACGAGCCGTCCGCGGCGGACACGCCCTGGTAACGCAGCCCGGTCTCGGCGCTGCGCAGAAAGACCGTCTCGCCCGCGACCGCCGTTCCCGTGGAGTCCGTCAGCCGGCCGGACACCTCGGCGAGCTCGCCGGCGGGCTCGAGCTCGAACTCGAACGCGAGGTCCTCGCGCTGGCCGAGGTCCGCGAGCCGAAACGACGTCTCCGCATCGACGTAGCCCTCCTTCCGCGCCGTGAAGGTGACCATCTCGGCCGGCGACCCGCGCAGGGAGAGCTCGATCCGGAAGTCACCCGCCTCGCCGGTCCGCGCGCGGCCTCTCTGGCCGCTGACGAGGATCCAGGCCCCGGCGATCGGCTTCCCGGAAGAGGTCACCCGGCCGGCGGCGACGATCGATTTCTCGTCATGCACCACCAGGTCGATGCCCTCCGAGGGCGCCATGACATCGTGCCGCGCGCTCGCCCCCTCGGGTGCGGTGATCTCGAGGCGGTACTCGCCGTCGGTGAGGCCAGACAGGCGGAAACGTCCAGACTCGTCGGTCGACGTGCGACTGTCGCGTGAAGCGGCGAGCAGTCGGATGGCGTCGGGCTGGAGAGCGTCGGGCTCGAGACCGATCGACGTGATGGTCACCTCGGCGTCCGGGACGGGCTCTCCGCGAGCGTCGAGGACGCGCCCGGAGATCTCGCGGTCGACGGGCGCCAGGACGACGTGGATCTCGCGCTCCTCGCCCGGAGACAGCGTCACCGCGCGATCGCCACCGAGCTGCGGCAAGTCGGCGCTGTCGAGGAGGAGCGTGTACGCGCCGGCCGGAAGATCGCCGAAGACGACGACACCTTCCGCGTCGGTCGTCCGAGATGGGCGACGCGCTCCCGAGACGAGCGTCACCTCGACGCCGGCCGCCGCGAGGCCATCCGCCCCGTCGACCGCGACGAGGAGGCTCGCCGGTCCGGAGGGCGAGCCGGGCGTGGGCGGCTTCGCCGCGTCGTTCGCGCGATCCGCCGGGGCGGTCCCGGCGTCGTCGGGTCGTCTCCCACCGTGCCGGCCAGCGATCGGGCCGTCCACGCGACGCGGCGCCGCGACGCGGCCGTTTTTGCTGGACGGTCCGCCGCCCACCCCGGCGGCGCCAGGGCCGGGAGCGTCTCCACGGGCGTCTCCGGGGCCGCGGCTCCCCGGCCCGCCGCGGGCCGCGGTCCTCCCGCCGATCAGGTCCGCCAGCGGCCCGTGGAACAGCAGCAATCCGACCGCGAGCAGCGCGATCGACGACAGGAACGCGATGAAAACGGTTCGCCTGGTCATGTGTTCGTGGCTGAAAAGAAGCCTGCCCTTTCGATTGTACACGCCGGTCGCCGATCGTGGATCCCGGTCCGGGCCCTCTGGTCGAATCCCGCCCGGGGCCGGCCATCCGCACCGTGTCGGGGGGGGGTCGAAAATGCGATTGCCCGTGAGTCGGCCACGCCGTACAATCGCACCCTCGCGTTGGGTTTGAGACAGTCTCACGGACACTTTCCGGCCTCCTGGACGGCCTCGGAATCGCGTTCCGCCCTCCGAGCGCCACCCGACTGGGGGAAACTGTTCCCACGATCCGAGTTTCGTTTTTGAGCCTGTAGCGGCCGCGCAAATCGCCAGCGCTGGCTCACCTCGGCGGGCGCACGTCGTGATCCCCGAACATCGGGCGAACGACCCGATCGTTCGCGGTCCGGACGATGGACCGCGGCGTGTCTCCGCCAGGCGGGCCCCGGGTTTCGAATCAGAGAATCGTCCACTGAACCGGCCGATGGCCCGCGGGCCGTGGGTCCTCGGTCACCGCACGAAACGGGTCTGAGAGAAATGAACGAGTCCCTTCAGCTGTCGCGGGAAGCCGACAGGACACGCCACGCCCCGCTCCGACGTCGCCGCCTGCTCCTCCCGCTCCTCCCGCTTCTCTCCGCGCTCCTGATCACCGCGGCCGCAACGGCGCAGGACACCGACGGCGACGGCATCGACGACGCCTTCGATAACTGTCCGACGGTCGCCAACCCGGCCCAGGACGACACCGACGGCGACGGCGTCGGCGACGCCTGCGACAACTGTCCGCTCGTCGTGAATGCCTCGCAGATCGACACGGACGGCGACGGCCTCGGAGATGCCTGCGACGGGTGTCCCAACGACCCGGACAACGATGTCGACGGCGACGGGGTGTGCGGCGACATCGACAACTGCCCCGCCGTCGCCAACTCCTCGCAAACCGACTCGGACGGCGATGGGCTCGGGAACGCCTGCGACGCCTGCCCGCTCGACGCCGCCAACGACGCGGACGCCGACGGCGTCTGCGGTGACGTCGACAACTGCCCGGCGATCCCGAACCCGGCGCAGCTCGATGCCGACGGCGACGGGCTCGGAGACGCCTGCGACGCCTGTCCCGACGATCCGAACAACGACGTCGACGGTGACGGTGTCTGCGGCGACCTCG
>JBFFXF010000234.1:0-12111 GCA_041569895.1 Planctomycetota bacterium
CGCGAATCAGACTGCCGAATCGAGGGAAGAATCGGACGCAGAGAACGAACAGCCGCCAGAGCGATCTCGAGAGCCTCGAAGCGCTTCATGGAAACCTCCGACCGTGGGAGAGAAAGAGTTCGTGGCCGCCGGCCCAGTGCGGCGGCGCTTTCTCTCCGCGCACCCGGAGCGCAGGGCGTGTCAAGAGCGACGAAGTCGCCGAGCGAAGCGAGGGCACTCTTGACTCGACCGAGTACCGGGTACACTCGACTCAGCGACGCCGCCGCCCCCCCCGCCGCACAGGAAACCCCGCGCATCGAGTCGGAGTCGGAGTCGGAGTCGGAGTCGGACTCGGACATCGGACTCGGACATCGGAGTCGGTCATCGGACTCCGCAACCAGGCCTTCGAGGATGGGTACGGGAACGGGGACGGGGACGGGAACGGGAACGGGTACGGGTACGTTTTTGCAACGATGGGGTCGGAGTCGGACATCGGAGTCGGTCTCGGAATCCGAGTCGGACTCGGAATCGATCGAGGACGAGGACGAGCACGAACGAGATCTACGACGACCCCTCGGCCTCGAGCAACGAATCCAGCTCCCCCTTCCTCTCCAGCGCGTACGTCTCATCGAACCCGCCGATGAACTTCTCCCCCACGAAGACCATCGGCACGGTCATCCAGCCGGTCTCCTCGACGAGTCGGTCGCGGGTCTCGTCGTCGAAGGTGAGGTCGATCTCCTCGAAGGGGACGTTTTTCTTCTCGAAGAGCTGCTTCGCCCGCACGCAGAACGGGCAGTACTGCGTCGTGTAGATCCGCACCCGGCTCATCTTCGCGTCACTCCCTGTCTCGCCGCTCTCTTCTCTCCATTCCCTTTCCTGCTTTCCTACGCGCACGTTCCCAGCGGGTCCTCGCAGTCGCCGAGCGGGTCGTCGGTCGGATCATCGCCGCAGGTCGTCGGGCCGGGGGACGGCGGCGTCGTGCCGCCGAGGAAGAGGAAGTTGAGGATGAAGCTGGCGTCGGAGATGTCCATCCGGCCGTCGTCGTTCGCATCCGCCGCGTCGGGGCAGGCGGGGTCGGCGCCGCCGAGGAAGAGGAAGTTGAGCAGGAAGGACGCGTCCGAGATGTCCACCGAGCGGTCGCCGTTGGCGTTGCCGCGCCGGAACTCGACGCCGCTCGGCTCCTCGATGAAGATCACGCCGTCGCGGTTGTTCATCTCCGCGATCCGCGATCCCTCCGTGTCGACGAGGAGGTTGATCTCGACTGGCGTGGTCGGGTCGCCGTCGTCACGCGCGTCGCGGAAGTCGATCGACGTCACGGTGGGAGACGTCGCGACCACCACGGCGACCAGCTCCAGGACGATCGTGTCGCTCGCCGGAGGGATCGACCGCGCGGCCTCGAAATCGAGCACGACGCCGTAGACCACTCGTCCCGACCCGACGCGGCCGGCCTGGAAGTCGGAACCCAGGGTCACGCCGACCGTGAGGGCATCGGAGAGGTCGAGGAACTGCTCGTCGTAGCTCAGCGCGACGGAGAACGCGAGGATCTCCCGATCGTTCTCGCAGCGGACGGGGATGACCACGCCGGTCTCGCCGATCTCGAGCGTGTGCTGGTCGATGAAGAGGCGATTGTCGGCGTGTGCCGGGACGGCGATGAGCGCGACGAGTGTCGTGGCGAGGAGCGCGGCGAGGGTGCGGGCTCTGGGTTGCATTGTTTCTCCTTTGAGGTGACAGGTCTGCGTGGCGCCGGGAGAGGAGGAACGCAGATTACGCAGATTGACGCAGATTGACGCAGAGAGACGGTCCCAACGAGTTGAGGGCTCTTGAATCGTATCCCGCTCTATATAATCGGGCTCTGAAGACACAATCAAGATCCGATCGGACGCGGCGTGGGGCCATGGACGAGCCGTTGCATATCTTTGTCTACGGGACGCTCCGTCGGGGGGGGCGGGCCGACATGCACGGGCTGCTGGCGCGTGGCGCCGAGCTGGTGGGGGCCGGGACCTGCGCGGGTCGGCTCTTCCTGGTCGAGGACTACCCCGGCGTCGTCGGGTCGGAAGACGTCCGCGACGTCGTCCACGGCGAGGTCTACCGGCTGGCGGCGGACCCGGAGGCGCGTTCGGCGCTGTTGCGCGGGCTCGACCGCTACGAGGGGTACGAGCCGGCGGTGCCCGACGCGTCGCTCTTCGTGCGCGTCGCCGACGACGTCACGCTGGACAGCGGTGAGACCGTGCGCGCGTGGGTCTATCACTACAACCGGCCGACGATCGGTCTCGAGCGCATCGACTCGGGCGATTTCTTCCGCCGTTGAACGCGCCGGCGCGCGGGCCCGAGCTTGCAATTCCGCGCCTGGTCATGGATGGTGAGGGGGCTGGACCGGAGCGCGGCCGACGTGCGATCGGTGACAGCGGTCCACGACAGGAGGGCGCGGATGCTGCGAATCGACGGATCGGCGTACCGGCACTGTGACGGGATGACACGGCGGGATTTCCTCACCGCCGGGGCGATCGGATTCGGTGGGCTGACGCTCGCCGACCTGCTCCGCGCAGAGGATGCGGCCGGAGTCGGCTCCTCGACGCGGGCAGTGATCAATATTCACCTCGACGGTGGACCGCCGCAGCTCGACACCATCGATCCGAAGCCCGAGGCGCCGTCGGAGCTCCGCGGCGAGTTCGGGACGATCCCGACCGCGCTCGACGGGCTGCAAATCTGTGAGCTCCTGCCGCGACTCGGGTCGATCGCCCGCAAGCTCGCGTTCATCCGCACGCTGGTCGGCTCGGCCGGCGCGCATGACGCCTTCCAGTGCCAGTCCGGCTTTCACAAGAACGACCTCCGCTCGATCGGCGGACGTCCCGCGATGGGCTCGGTGCTCTCGACGCTGCGCGGCTCGCCGGCCGACACGGCGCCGCCGTTCGTCGACCTCATGCAGGGAAGGCCGCTGGTGCGCGACAGCGCGCGTCCCGGGTTCCTCGGGCCGGCTCACGGGCCGTTCCGGCCGGACATCTCGAAGTTCTTCTCGCGGCCGCTCGAGCCCGGCATGGTCAAGGAGCTGGCGCGGCTCGGGGGCGACCACAGCACCAGCCTGACGCTGATCGACGGGCTCAGCGCGGATCGCCTCGGTGATCGAATGCGACTGCTCGCCGACCTCGACCGCATCCGCCGAGACGTCGATTCCCGCGGCGTCATGGACGCGCTCGATCGGTTCACACAGCAGGCGGTCGGCATCCTGACGTCGGGGCGCTTCGCCGAGGCGCTCGACCTCTCGCGCGAGGACCCCCGCATCCTCGAGCGCTACACGCTGGCGGAGCCGAACACGAAGGACCGGTTCACCACCGCCGACGAGGCGAAGGCGACGCTGAAGTTCCTGCTCGCGAGGCGGCTGGTCGAGGCGGGGGTCCGCTGCGTCAGCATCTCGCTGAGCGACTTCGACACGCACTCGAAGAACTTCCCGCGCATGCGTCACGTGCTGCCGATCCTCGACTGCGGTCTGCACGCGCTGCTCACCGACCTCGACGAGCGCGGCATGCTCGACGACGTGTCGGTCGTCGCGTGGGGCGAGTTCGGCCGCACGCCGAAGATCGACGTCAAATCGGGCGGACGGCACCACTGGCCGCGCGTCGGCATCGCGATGCTCGCCGGCGGCGGCATGCGTGTCGGCCAGGTGATCGGCGAGACCGACCGGCAGGCGGGTGAGCCGATATCGCGGCCGGTGCACTACAAGGACGTCTTCGCGACGCTCTACCACAACCTCGGCATCGACGCGACCCGCACGACCATCGACGACCCGAGCGGACGCCCGCAGTACCTCCTCGACGAGGGCGAGCCGCTGCCGGAGCTCGTGTGAGCGGGACGCGCGGCCGACCCCTGAAACTCGTGGCGCTCGTGGTGGAGACGCTGCTCGCCGCGTCGCTCGTCGTCGCGGCGGAGGAAACCGACCAGCAGCGCCCGAACATCCTCTTCATCTATACCGACGACCAGGCCCCGACCGCAGTCGGCGCCTGCGGCAACGCCGAGATCCGCACGCCGCACCTCGACCGGCTCTTCCGCGAGGGCGCGCACCTCGTCAACGCGTTCGTCACCACGCCCGTCTGCAGCCCGTCGCGCGCCGGGCTGATCGCCAGCCGCTATGGCACCGAGGTCGGCATCCTCGACTGGATCAATCCACGCAGCGAAGCGACGCTCGGCCTGTCGCCGGAGCTGGTCACCTGGCCGGAGCTGCTCGCGCGCGCGGGCTACAGGAACGGACTGGTCGGCAAGTGGCACCTCGGCACCGAGGACCGCTTCCATCCGACGAAGATGGGATACCACGAGTTCATGGGCCTGCGGGCGGGCGGCACGAAGGCCTCCAACCCGCGTCTCGAGGTCGACGGCGTCGAGCGCGGGATCGAGGGCTTCACGGCCGACATCCTGACCGACCACGCGATCGCGTTTCTCGAGAAGCATCGCGAACGCCCCTTCCTCCTCTCGCTCCACTTTCGCGCGCCGCACTCGCCGTGGCTGCCCGTGCGTCCCGAGGATCTCGCGCCGTTTCGCGACCTCGATCCGTCCCTGCCCGATCCGGACTTCCCGGGGCTCGACGTCGAGCGCGTCAAGCGCATGACGCGCGAGTACTACGCGAGCGTGGCGAGCGTCGACCGAAACGTCGGCCGGCTGCTCGCGCGCGTCGACGCGCTCGGCCTGCGCGACCGCACCGTCGTCGTGTTCACGAGCGATCACGGCTACAACCTCGGCCACAAGGGTCTCTGGTTCAAGGGGAACGCGCACCGCATGCTGCGCCAGCTTCCCGAGAAGCGGTGGCCGCACATCCCGCCGCGTCGTCGGCCGAACCTCTTCGACCAGTCGCTGCGCGTGCCGACCGCCGTGCGGTGGCCGGGGCGGATCAAGCCGGGGACAGTGATCCGACGGACGGTCACCAACCTCGACTGGTACCCGACGATGCTCGACATCGCCGGCGTCGGGCTGCCCGCCGGCGTCGTCATCCGCGGCCGCAGCATCCTCCCCCTCCTCCTCGGCGAGCAGATCGAATGGGACGACGACCTCTACGCCGAGTACAGCATGCGACACGGCGCGACGACCGACATGCGCGGGTGGCGCACGCCGGAGTGGAAGCTCGTCATCGACTTCAAGAACGAGGGCCGCGTCGAGCTCTACGACCTGGTCGCCGACCCGGGCGAGAAACACAACCTGGCCGCGTCGAGCGACCCGAGAGCGATCGCGGCGAGGAAGCGGCTCGAGGGGAAGATCCGGGAACGGATGCGGGAGCTGGGGGATCCGGCTGTGGGACGGTGAACCGCAGAGACACGGACCCCAACGTCGCAAAAACTCGTCCTCGTCCTCGTCCTCGTCCTCGTACCCGTACCCGTTCCCGTGCCCGAAGGGTTGCTCGAGTTGACGGTCGTTTGCGATACCGATACCGACTCCGATGACCGACTCCGACTCCGACTCCGACTCCGATACCGATACCGATACCGAATCCGATTCCGATGACCGATACCGACTCCGACTCAATGCACGGGGTTTCGTGTGCGGGCCGCGAAAAAGAAATTGACAGCGGCGCCCTCGGCGTTGATACTCCCCCCCTCTGGGTCAAAGGCTCGTGGGCACTCCTGTAAAACCGGCGCGGGGAATCTCTGCGCTCTGTTTCTGCAGGGGCATTCTGTAAACCGGACCGGAAGCCCGTTTCCCTGTCAACGGGGCGCGCTTCCCGGGCAGTTGGAGGGGCATCGCGATGTCTCACTCTCATGGCGCCCGCGTTCCGCGGGCAGTGCTTCCCTTTTTCATTCTGGTCGCCGCCTGTGCGAGCGCGCTCGCCCAGGAGCCATCGTTCGAGTACCGCATCGTCGCGCCGGCCCGCGTCGGCGGGACGGCCGGGTCACTCGTGCAGTACGGCGCGGTTGTCCAGCTGCTGACGTCCGGCCTGCGACCGGGCGACGAGGGCGCGCGCGGGTGGTCGGTCGGTGTCACGGCCGACTCCGGTGGCGCCTCCGACTGGCGCATCGTCGAGGCGACCAGCGCGGGCACGATGGCCGGGCTCACCGGCGAGGGCGGACTGCGCGCCCGCGACGGATTCGAGCAGACGGAGCTCACCACCGGCGCGGGGAACGAGGGCGTGGTCAGCGCCGTCATCCTCTCGAGCGCGAGCCCCGTCTTCATCCCGCCGACGCTCAGCCCGGCGTCGATCCTGGGCCTCACGGTCGAGGGGCGCACGCCTCCGGACGGCTGCGAGCCGTGCAGGCTGTCGTTCAAGGAGGGGCTGCGAGGATCGGGTCAGCCGGTCCGGCTCGTGGTGACGCACCTCGAGAGGAGCATCATCCCGAGAACCACCGGCGCTACCGTCGAGGTCTGCGGCGTGTGCTTCGACGACGAACCGCGCATCGGGCCGTGGCGAAGCGTCAACCTCGCGAACCACTTCATCGGCGCCACCCGCCGCGTCGACGAGGGCTGCTTCGAGATCTGCAGCATCGGACGCGGACACGGACCGGCGGTCGACGAGTTCCAGACGCTGGCGACCTTCTCTCGCGCCGACATGCAGCTGATCGTCGAGGTCGACGACCTGAAGGGCCCCGCCGAGGCGGGCGTCTGCATGCGGTCGAACAGCCGCCTGCTCAACGGCGCGTACATGGGCGTCGCGGTGCAGCCGGGTGCGAACGGGCTGGTGGTGATCGCGTCGGCGCGGCCGAACACCGGCGGGAATACCGTGAGCGCCAAGCCGGTCGATTTCAAGCCGGGACCGATCCACCTCGGCGTCCGCAGGGATCGCGGCAACGTGATCGCTCTCGCTGGTCCGTCGCCCGACAGCATGCGGGCCGTGATGACGATGGAGGCAAAGGGAACGGACCTCGCGGCGCTGCACCAGGAGCTGATCATGTACACCGGCTCCGACGGCAAGAGCCAGGCGAGCGCGCGCTTCTGCCGTCCCCGGATCCGTGTCGTCGAGACGGTGCTGCCGCCGACGCTGCTCTCCGTCGATCCGAGCATCGGGCCGGTCAGCGGCGGTCAGGAAGTGGTCATCTCGGGAACCGAGCTCGCCGAGGCCACCGCCGTGTCGCTCGCCGGTATCCCCGCGGAGATCGTCGAGACGTCCGAGACCGAGATCCTCGTCAAGTCTGGACCGTCGCGGAGCGTCGTCCTCGGTGACGTGGTCGTCGAGACCCCCACCGGATCGGAGGTCCTGCCCGACGCGTACTTCTACGTCGGTCGCGGCGGCATCCGCGGCGACTGCAACTGTGATGGTGTTCTCGACATCAGCGACGCGTCCGCGCAGCTCGGCTTCCTCTTCCTCGGGAACCGCCGGTGCTGCTGCTTTCTGGGCCTCGACGCGAACTTCGACAGCGTCGGCGACATCTCCGACCCGCTCGCCGTGCTGGCTTTCCTCTTCCTCGGCAGCCGGCCACCGCCGCCGCCCTTCCCCGAGCCCGGCATCAGCCTCGACCTGTCGGTGCCGTGCGATCTGCCGCCGGAGCCCGTCGTGCTGCGTCTCTCGAGGCAGTCGATCCGCGAGGGCGATCTCGTGACCATCGAGGGGATCGGCTTCGATCCCGAGCCCGAGAACAACGTCGTCCAGTTCGGCCCCTTCCGGGGCGAGGTCGTCGAGGCGTCGGAGAAGGCGTTGCTCGTCGAGGTGCCGTGTCTCGCGCTGGCGGGAAGGGTCGCCGTGAGCGTCCTGAGGATCCCGCTCGATCTCATCAACCCGAACGTCTGCAAGACCACCGCGTGCCGTCCGGTGATCACCGGCATCGGCCGCCTCTCGGACATCTTCGTCGAGCTCATCCCGTCGGAGGTGATCCCGCTGGCGACCAGCGAGCTCGATCCCGACAACGGCACGATGACCATCCGACTCGACCGCGCCGCGTTCGAGCAGGCCGACTTCGACGCCGTCGACATCCGCGGGCTGGTGACCGCGCCGCCCGTCCAGGGGCTCAACCGCGGCAGCCTCAGTCTCGCCTCGCAGCTCGCGTTGCCGCCCGAGTCGGGCTTCGACACGTTCGTGACGGACCTCTCCGAGATCCTCATCGGTCTCCTCCTCCCCGCCGTCCAGAGGGTTCGCGCGGTGGATGGCGGCGGCGCGAACGTCGCCGATTCGTTCTTCGACATCACCACCGACGTGGCGCGGGGCGAGATCAGTCTCCGCGTCAATCGGCGCGCGCTCGGTCTCTTCGACTTCTTCTTCGATGGCGGCTTCTCGATCTATCCGCAGCCGCGGTGCAAGTGCGATGGCTTCGATCCGGAGTTCCAGCCACGCGACTACGGCTGGTGCCGGTTCACCGACCTGATCACGCCGTGCGGCGGTCTGCCGAGGTGGGAATGGTTCGTTCCGAGGCGGCTCGTGATGCAGCAGTCGGATGCCATCTTCCCGCTCGACCACCCGTCGACCTACAGCCACTCGCCCGACAAGCGCGTGATGTACAACAAGGAGGCCTACTGCCACGTGCGCCAGCACAACCTCTGGAACCCGTGCAAGCTCCAGAAGCTCTCGGACCAGGGCAAGGAGGAGATCCCCGACTTCCCGTGCAAGGCGATCGTCATCAAGACGCAGTGGCGCACGAAGGCCGCGAACTGCAGCAACGTCAACCAGTTCACCGAGGTGCCGTGCACGCCCGACCCCGATGACCTCTACTACCACGTCGATTCCGGTGGCCAGCGTCGCTACCTGACGCTGCTCCACTACACCGACAAGTCACGCGGCCCGTGGCACTGGGCCGACCTCTACGTCGATGAGTCCGACGGCGGCGTCGGCGGATGCGGCGGGAGCAAGGTCGGCATGCCCGCCGGCGCGCCGTGGGTGGCGCCGTGGAGCAACTACTCGATGTGCACCAACATCAAGGACACCGTGCCGCAGGGCTCCGATTGCGGCAACCTCGAGATCGGCATCGAGTGCGTCCAGACGTGCCAGGGCTGTCACCGTGGGGCCACCGGCCCGGGCGGCATCATGCTCGACTTCCTCTTCTCGGTCGGCGACGGTCCGAACGTCCCGGGCTCGCCGGATTGCGACTGATCGACCTCGCGCGGATCGACTGCGCGAAACCGGAGCCGGGGGCCGCGCCGCGGCAGGGAGCACGGCGCGGTCCCCGGTTTCCTTTTCGACGGCGAGCGGGTGAGATGGTGGGGGTCGCGGAACACCTGAATCCAGAGGAAGAGCCCCATGACCGACACCCGCCGATGGACCCACGTCGTGCTCACGCTGGTTTCACTGTTGGCGCTGCGCGCCGCCGTCGTCGCGGATGAACTGCGGATCTCGCAGAGGACGGCGATCGCCGAGGTCGACCGGCGCGCGGACGAGCTGCGAGAGGTCAACCGGAAGATCTGGGAGCTCGCCGAGATCGGGCTCGAGGAGCGCCAGTCGAGCGCCCTGCTCATCTCGGCGCTGCGCGCCGCGGGATTCCGTGTGCGCGAGGGCGTCGCGGGCATGCCGACCGCGTTCGTGGCGTCGTACGGATCGGGGGAGCCCGTCATCGGGATCCTCGCCGAGTACGACGCGCTTCCCGGCATGTCGCAGCGCATCGCGCCGGAGCGCGAGCCGGTCGTCGAGGGCGGCAACGGCCACGCCTGCGGTCACAGCGGGCTCGGCGCGGGCGCGCTCGGCGCGGCGCTGGCGACGCGCGTGGCGATGGAGGAGCACGGTCTGCGCGGCACGCTGCGACTGTACGGCACCCCCGCCGAGGAGACGGTGATCGGCAAGGTCTACATGACGCTCGCCGGCGAGTTCGACGACCTCGACGCCTGCCTCCACTGGCATCCGTCGACGCGAAACGGCGCGTGGGCCGGGAGCTCGAAGGCGCTGGTGTCCGCGAAGTTCACCTTCCACGGCACGCCGGCGCACGCATCGGTGAGCCCGGACAGCGGGCGCAGCGCGCTCGACGCGGTCGAGCTGATGAACGCCGGCGTCAACGCGATGCGCGAGCACGTCCGCGAGGACGCACGGCTGCACTACGTGATCACCGACGGCGGCGGCGCTCCGAACGTCGTGCCGCCGAGAGCGACCGTGTGGTACTTCTGCCGCGCCGACTCGCACCGTGACGTCGAGTACAACTTCCGGTGGCTGCAGGATATCGCCCGCGGCGCCGCGATGATGACACGCACGCGGCTCGAGATCGCCATCGACACCGACTGCCACGAGATCGTGCGGAACGACACGCTCTCCGCGGTGATCGACGCCAACCTGCGCGCCATCGGTCCACCGCGGCACTCCGAGGAGGAGATCGCCTTCGCCAGGAAGCTGCAGGCCCCGCTCGTCGAGCAGTTCGAGCGCGAGTTTCCCGTCGCGATCGAGAGCACCGTGGAGCCGCTCGTCGAGGAGCCCGAGCCGAGCAAGGGCTCGACCGACGTCGGCGACATCAGCTGGCGCGTGCCGACCGGCGGCCTGCGCACGGCGTGCTTCGCGGCCGGCAGCCCCGGCCACAGCTGGCAGAACGTCGCCGCCATCGGCTCGACGATCGGCGAGAAGGGGATCCTCTACGCCGCCCGGGCGCTCGCCGCCACTGCCGTCGATCTCCTCGAGCGGCCCGAGCTGCGCGCCGCGGCTCGCGCGGAGTGGAAGAAGCGCATGGAGGGCCGCAGCTACTTCTCCTTCATTCCCGAGGGGCAGCGGGCCCCCGGAGCGATCCGATGAGACCGCGACGGTCCGCGCTCCTGACGCCGACCCTCGCGTTGCTCGTCTCGCTCGCGTCCGGCGGGCGCGTCGCCGCGTTCGAGTGGCGCGCCGAGCACCCGCGCGAGCGCGGGATGGACGCGGCGCGGCTCGAGGCGCTGCGCGACGACCTGTCGCGGCGCCGGACGAAGGCGCTCGTCGTCGTGCGCGGTGATGGCGTCGTCCTCGAGTGGTACGCGGACGGCCACGGGCCGGACAGGCGACACTACACGGCGTCGCTCGCGAAGGCGCTGGTCGGCGGCATGTCGCTCGCGCTGGCGCTCGACGATGGCCGGCTGCGGCTCGACGACCGCGCCTCGAAGCACATCGCCGCGTGGCGCGACGATCCGGTGCGCTCGCGCATCACCGTGCGCCAGCTCGCCACGCACTCCTCGGGGATCGAGGACGCCAGCGCGCCCGAGACCGGCAAGTCGCACAACGAGCTCGAGGGGTGGAAGGGCGATTTCTGGCGCGGGCGCTCGATCGACCCGACTCCCGAGAACGTCGAGCGCATGCGCGATCCCTTCACCATCGCCGTCCACCGGGCGACGGCGCGCGAGCCGGGAGTCGCGTTCGCGTACTCGAACCCCGGCATGGCGGCGCTCTCGTGGGCGGTGACCGCGAGCCTCCGCGAGGGCGACGCGCCGCCGATCGACGTGCGGTCGCTGCTCCGGGATCGCATCATGCGACCGATCGGCGTCGATGACCGCGAGTGGAGCATCGGTTACGGTCGCACCTATCCGGTCGCCGGGCTGCCGCTGGTCGCCAACTGGGGCGGTGGCGGCTTCACGGCGCGCGCCGTGGCGCGGGTCGGTCGGCTGGTGCTGCGTCGCGGTGACTGGGATGGCCGGCGGATCATCGGCGCCGCGGCGATCGACGCGATGGTCTCCTACGCAGGCACGCCCCTCCCCCCGCGTCCTCCCGAGAACCCCTACCCCGCGCCGGCGCTCGGCTGGTACAGCAACACGGACGGCGTCTGGCCCGACGTGCCGCGCGATGCGATCGCCGGTGCGGGCGCCGGCAACCAGGTGCTGCTCGTGGTGCCGAGCCTCGACCTGATCGTCGTCCGCAACGGCGGCGACATCGGCGACCGCGCTCGCGGCGAGGGTTTCTGGCGCGGGCTGGAGAAGTACCTCTTCGAGCCGGTGATGGAGGCGATCGGCGAGGACCCGGGACGTTGTCGTGGCAGCCCTTCGGATAGAAGAATGGATGTGAATTCCATCGCGAGTAGAGGTCAGGTCATGGACACCCGTCGAAGATTCACCGACTTTCTCACGGAACACGGGATTCTCACGCGGCGTTACTTCCTCCGCTGCGGCATGGCCGGAGTGAGCGCCATGGGCGCGCTGCCGATTCTTGCGCAAGGGGGCGAACGGCACCCGGCGCTCCGGAAGGCGCTGGATGACCTCGAAACCTGGCTCACGAGGCAAGACGACTTCCGCGACGTCTCGCGGGGCAAGCCCAAACCCCACTCTCTCGACGAGGCCAGGCGCCGGGAAGTCGGCCTC
>JBFFXF010000235.1:0-11903 GCA_041569895.1 Planctomycetota bacterium
AGGTTCAAGTCCTAGCCGGGCAACCAGATCGTTGCCCCGGGCTCGCTCCCGGGGCTTTTTCCTGACAAAGTCCAACCGTCATGACGTCAACAGCTCCGAGGGCGCGCTCCGGGTTCTGGCTGCTTTGCGCGATCATCGTGCTCGCTTCCGGTTGTGTCGGGAGGATTCGCACCACGACGACGGCCGAGACGGCGACCCAGCAGCTTCTCGTGTCGACGGCCATCGAGCGGGCCCTCGAGGTCTACGAGCCGGATATCGCGGCACTCGTCCCGGGACGCCGGGTCTTCATCGACACCTCGAAGATGGACGGCCTGAAGATCCCGTACTCGGAGAGCGCCCTGAAGAACCTCTGCCTCCGTCACGGGGCGGTGGTGGCGCCGAAGGACCAGGCCGAGCTGCTCCTGGAGGTGCGCACCGGTTCGGTCGGGATCGTCGACAAGGAATTCGGAGTGGGAATCCCCGAGCTTCCCTTCCCGATCCCGAACACGGCCCTGAACACCTTGACCCCGTCGCTGTACGTCTTCAAGCGTGATCGGCAGGAGGGGTGGGCGAAGTACATCATCGTCGTCCTCGACGCGGCATCGGGATCGTATGTCTCCGAGTCGGACGAGCTCTGGGGGACCTCGTACTACTCGCAGTGGACCCTCTTCGGCCTCGGGCCGTTCGATCTGTCGAACGACATCTATCCCGGAGTGTTCGAGGAAGGCGACGAAACCGCGGGACCGAAGCCGCCCGCGCCGCGAGTCCGGGCCGATCGGCGCCGGCCTCCGGGACCGCCGCGCTGAGAGCGGCTTTCGCGGGTCGAGCGCCGCTCGACGGGATCAGGACGCCCGCGCCGCCTCGAGCCTCTCGCGGACTTTCTCCGCGTGGCCCCGGGCGCGGACGCTTCGCCAGTGGTGGGCGATCTTTCCGGCGGGGTCGATCAGCACCGTCGAGCGGATCACGCCGACGGTGGTCTTGCCGTAGAGCTTCTTCTCGCCCCACGCGCCGTACTTCTCCATGACCGCGTGGTCCGGGTCGGAGAGCAGCCTGACGCCGAGATCGTGCTTGGCGCGAAACTTCCTGTGCTTCTCGGGGCCGTCGGGACTGCAGCCGAGAACCACGGCGTCGAGCTTCTCGAACTCGTCGAGCGCGCCGGTGAACTCGCAGGCCTCGGTGGTGCAGCCCGGCGTGTCGTCGCGCGGGTAGAAGTAGAGGACGACCCAGCGTCCCCTGAGGTCGCTCAGCCGCACCTTCTCGCCGTCCTGGTCCTCGAGCGAGAACGCCGGCGCCTTCTTCCCGGGTTCGATCATCGGCAAACTCGGATCCCGGCGCTCGTTCCTACCACTCCTCGCCGAGCGAGCGCGGCCAGTGGTCCGGCGGGGGCGGGGCATCGAAGTCACCACCGGGTCGGATGTGATCGAAGAGCGAGTCCTTCGCCTTGTCGTACGCGACACGGCCGTTGACGACCGTCCACCGCACGTGCGAGAGGTAGCTCAGGATCGGGCCGTCGGAGATCGCGAAGTCCGCGTCCTTGCCCTCCTCGATCGAGCCAATCCGGTGGTCGAGGCCGAGGATGCGCGCCGCCTGGATGGTGATCGCCTCGAGCGCCGCCTGCTCCGGGAGCCCGCCCCGGATCGCGTGAGCGGCCTCCATCGGCAGGTGGAGCAGATCGCGGCCTGCCAGCCCCCAGGTGCTGATGAAGGAGCTCGGCGGCACGATGCCGAACGGCACACCGTGCTCGTGCAGGATGCGCGCCATCTCGATCGATGAGCCGTTCGGGCGCACCAGGCGCTCGTCGCGGTCCCGCCGCGAGCGCGGCGTGATGATCGCGGCGACGCCCGCGCTGGCGAGCTCGCGCGGCACCGTCCAGCCCTCGGTGGCGCCCTGGATCACCAGGCGGAAGCCGTAGTGGCCCGCGAGGCGAGCGAGCGCGGTGATGTCCCCGGCGTCGTTCGCGGTCGCGCGTCCGATCGCCTCCTTCTTCAGGAGACGCATCGCCGTGCTGTAGGGGCCGCGGATCCACTTCTCGTCCGGCTTCTTCGCCTCCGGGTCGCGCTTCTTCTCGTCGTCGTACCGTTCGAGGGCTCGCAGGTGTTCCCGGACGCGGTCGAGCGCCTCGCGGAAGCGCGCTCGTGAGCTGGGCGACCTCGTGCTGTAGCTGATGCTCTCGAGGAGGTTGCGCCGCAGGATCAGCCCGTCGAGCGTCCCGTGCGTCAACTTCGCGGCGGTGGTTCCGGCGACCACCGTCGTCAGCCCGCCGGCGAGCCCGAGCGTGAGCTCGAGGTCGTAGACGTCGGTCGACACCTCGGGGTCGCCGTACCCGACGAGTCCGGAGCTCGAGAGCGCGATCAGCCCCGGGTAGACGTGGTGCCCGCTGGCGTCGATCCGCTCGGCCTTCTCCGGGATCTCGATCTCGCGGCCGATGGCGTGGATCCGTCCGTTCTTGCAGAGAATCGTCACGCCCTCGAGCTGCGGACCCGTCACGGTATGGACCGTGCCGCCGGTGATGGCGAGGAAGTGGTCCTTCTCCTCGTCCTCCTTCTCCTCGCTCTTCTCCTCGTCGGCCCTCTTCGCCTCGGCGGGCGCCTCCGCGTTCGGGCGGCCGCGGCGCGGCTCGTCCGTCCTGACGGCGCCGGACGGCGCCAGAGCGAGCAGCAGTGCGAGCAGGGCGGAGATCATCGTGCGAGCGCTCATCGCTTCTTCCTCCAGACGAGCTCTCCGTCGATCATCACCCTCGTCACGGACGAGCCGGGCGACAGCGGGTCGCCGTCGACGAAGACGATGTCTGCGTCCTTCCCCTTCTCCAGACTGCCGATCCTCGACGCGAGCCCGAGCAACTCCGCGCCGTGAATCGTCATGGCGCGGAGCGCGGCGTCGCGGTCGAGGCCGGCGCGCACGACGTCCGCGACCTGCGCGAGAAGCCTCTCGAACGACCGCTCGCTGTCGCTGCCCGGCACGAAGACCAGACGGCAGCCGGCGCGAGCGGCCTGCGCCGGCAAGTTGAAGAGGTTGACGGTGTACGGCAGCGTATCGATCGACGGCGTCAGCATCACGAGCGCCTTGCGCTTCCCGAGGAGCTCGACGAGCGGACGCGGGTCGTCGTAGAAGCCGAGCGAGAGGGCATAGCTTCCCGTGACCTCCGGGTAGAGCTCGAGGGTCGCGTCGAGGTGGCGCAGATCGGACGCCCCGCCGACGTCGAAGACGATGGCGACGTCCTTCCCCTCGAGCCGGTCGACGAGCGGCTGGACGTTCGGGTCGATCTTCGGCGGCGTGAACTTCTCGGGCTCCTTCGGCGCCTCCGGTTTCTTCTCCGGTGTCGGCTGTGGCTCCGCGGCCGGGCCGTCCTCCTCGAACTCCCCGGGCCTCGGTCTCGGCTGCGGGGGCGTCGGCTTGGGCGGCTCCTTCTTCTCCGCCTCCTTCTTCGCCTCGCTCGCCTTCTGCTTCTTCTCCCACTCCTCGCGCGCCTTCTTGACCTTCTCGATCTCCTTCTTCGCCTTCTCCAGCGCTCCCTTCAGCACGTTTCTGTCCTGCACCGGGTTGCGCATGGTGATCCGCAGGTAGGAGTTCTCCTGCCGCAGCCGCTCCTCGTCCGAACGCGTCGGGCGGAAGGCGCTCGCGAAGCCCGGGATCCCCGTGCCGGCCGGCACGAACGCGACCGTCGTGAAACCGGCCGAGGCGAGCTTCTCCCACTCGATCTCGGACGGCACGATCTCGTCCGCGGCCGACTTCGCGCCGTGAACGCCGGCGCGGCGGTAGGAGTCGAGCTGGAATCGCGTCCTCGGCAGCACGAGTCCCGGCATTACGGTCTCCCCGCCGGCGTCGATCACGCGCGCCGAGGCGGGATACTCGAGGTTCTTGCCGACGAGTCGGATCTTCGAGCCCTCGAGGATGACCATCCCGGGGGTGTAGGTCTCCCCGCTGACCGTGATCACTCGGCCCGCGCGGATGACCGTGAGGCGACCATCGGCCGACCGTTCGTCCGCATGGCAGATGGTCGCGAGGACGAAGCAGCAGAGGAGCGTGCAGATCGAACGGATCATGTCGTCTCAGTACCTCCGTTCCTCGGACGCGTCGTACGCGATCTTGCCGCGGACGACCGTGAGCTCGCACGACGATCGGGGATCGATCGGGTTCCCCGTCCAGAGCGCGAACTCCGCCTCCTTCCCCGCCTCGATGCTGCCGATGCGGTCGTCGAGCATCAGCGCCTCGGCCGGGATGCGCGTGACGCCGCGCAGGGCCTCGTACGGCTTCCAGCCGTACCAGCACGCCATCGCCGCCTGGTAGGAGAGCGACTCCTGCGGCACGACGGGCGCGTCGGTGTTGATCCCGAGCTTGCGGACTCCCCCCTGCCACCAGCGCGCCGCGTTGCCCATCATCTTCCGCTGGGTGCGGTCGAAGTGGTACTGGCGCGGTCCGTTGATGGTGTAGATCGACGGGTCCTGAAGGACGATCGGCGCCACCTTCCACGCGTCGAACGTGCAGTGGTCGAGCACCACGCGCAGGTTGAAGTGACGCGCGAGCATCAGCACCGACGTCATCAGCACCTGATACATTTGCGTGTGCACCGACACGATGAACTGGCGCTCGAAGAGGCCGCGGAAGTCATCGAAGAGCGGGCTGAACGCCGGCTGTTCGGTCTCCTCGCCGCGCGCCGCGGCCTCCTCGTACTTCTTCCACGACTCGTGGTAGCGTCTCGCCTTTTCCAGGGTCTGCCGCGTGTTGAAGTTCATGAAGGACCGCCGCACGCCGTACCAGTACCACTCGGGGTTCCCGGCCTGGGCGATCTTCAGGGAGCCGGGATACTTCTCGACCATCGATTCGACGGTGTCGCCCGTCGTCTTCGTGATGGTGCCGAAGCCGCTGAGGTTCGTGCCGCTTCCGGGGATGGTCAGCACCGTGGTGACGCCGCCGGCGACCGAGACCTTGTTTTCCTCCGAATCGGGCTCGAGGCACTCGAGAGACCGCAGCCCCGGGTTCGTCAGGTAGACCATGTCGTTGAGATCGTAGAGGCTGCCCGCCGAGTGGTTGTGGCAGTCGACCAGCCCCGGCACCAGCCACAGCTCGGGCTTCTCGATCACCCGGTATCCCTCGGGCACCTCGACGTCGCGCGCACGGCCGACGCGCTCGATCGTCTCGCCCCGGACGAGCACGACGGCGTTGTTGATCACCGTGTCCTTCTCGTCCATGGTGAGCACCTTGGCGACCCGGAAGGCCATCAGGCTCTCCTCGTCGTCGTCGGCACGCACAGCCGGGGCCAGAATCGGCAGCAAGGCCAGCAGCGCGATCGGAGTGCGAACTCTCATCGAACTTCCTCTCCGTTGATGAAGACCCGGAGGACGCGGCCGCCCTCGCGGAATGGATGAGCGCTGAAGATCACCAGGTCGCCGTCCCGACCGGGCTCGAGCGACCCGACGCGGTCTTCGACCTTGAACATCTTCGCCGCGTCCGTGGTGAACGCGGCGAGCGCGGCGTCCGCCGAGAGGCCGCGCGTGACCGAGCGGAGGACGTTGAGCGGCAGGTCCCGCGCCCCGTCACCGGCGTTGCTCTGGAACGCGAGAGCGACACGGCTGCGTGACAGCACGTCGCCGAGGTTGAAATCGCGGTCACGGCGGCGGCTGACGAGTGGGTGGCCGAGCACGACGCCGACCTGCTTCTCCGCCAGGCGTCCGGCGTGCACGAACGCTCCCTCCGCATCGACCAGCACGAGAGGGAGCTTGTGCTTCTCGAGGAAGAGATCGAGGATCCCCTCGATCTGCTTCGGCGTCGACACCTCGACCACGGCGGGGATTTTCTGCTCGAGGAGATCCTTGATCGGCTCGAGCGCGGGGTCGACCTTCGGCGGCGTGGGCTTCCCGCCCTTGGCCGTCCGCCGTCTCGTGACGCTGAACTCGACCTCGGCCTTGTCGATTCGCCGCCCCTCGAAATTGACGACGATCTCCGCCACCGAGAGCGTGCCGCGGACGGCGTCCTCGCCGACGAGCTCGGCCTCGAAACGCGGCACCCCGAGGCCGCCCGTGTCGACGTCGATGTAACCCGTGATCTTCGTGCCCTCGAGCGTGCCGACGATGGTGTGATCCAGCGGGGGCTCCGGCTCGATGATGCGGCCGGTGATCTCCTTGCCGTCGAGCCGGAGCGCGGCCTTGCCGCTCACCGAGCCCTCGATCGGTCCGCCGGAGGCCGTCCCCTCCCAGGTGCCGGTGACCGGATCGGGCTTCTTCTCCTCGACCTCCTCGGTGACGACAGGCTTGCCGTCCTCCGCCTCGCCCTTCTTCTGGCGCTCGAGGTATTCGGCGAGCTCCTTCTCGTACTTCTTCCACGCGTCGAGGTACTTCTTGCCGCGCGAAATCACCGATTCGATCGAGCTGGTGACGTTGAGCGGGTCCTGGCTGCTCGGAATCCTGAACGCCACCGCCGTCGTCGGACGCACCACGCGGTCCGCACGCGACCGCCCGGTGGTCTTCACGGCCGTCAGCCGCGCCCCGGTCGAGGAGACGGAGTAGGGGCTGAGGATCGTCGTCGTGATGCCCGCCCGCGCGACGCGACGATGCGGAGCACCGGGAACGCCGACGATGCGGGTGAGATCCGCATCCGTGCCCGCCGACGTGCGGTCGCCGGCGAGGTCGAGGTGACCGCGCGCGTCGATGAATCCCGGAGTGACGAACGCCCCGGGCCCGGCGTTGACGACGCGCGCGAACGGCGGTCGCGGCACCGCCGTCCCCACCGCGACGACTTTGCCGTCCTCGATCAGGACCTCGCCGTCCTCGATGACGCGCCCGCTGCCGGCCCAGATGGTCCCGGCGCGCACCACGAGGGCCCGTGACGACGGCACCTCCCACGCCGAGTGGCCGTCGACGTAGACGCGCTTCACCTGCGTCCGCGGATCGAGCGGATCGCCGGTCATCACGAGAATGTCCGCGTCGTGACCCGGCGTCAGCGTCCCCACGCGCTCACCGACGCCGAGGATCTCGGCGGCGGTCGAGGTGATCGATGCGAGGGCGCGCTCGGCCGGCACGCCAGCGCCGTGCGCGGCGATGGCGACGAGGCGGAGGTCCTCGAGCGAGCCTCCGGGCGGGATCGCGAGCGCGGCCCGCGGCAGCGCGACCACGTCGCGGAGGTCGGTCTGGATGGAATCCGGGTCGAGCCCGATGTCCGGCGCCGGGCCCCGAAACGAGGTCCGCGGCCTGTAGACGACCGGCAGGTCGCCGAGAGCGTCGAGCACGGCGCGGGCCTCCGCGCCACCGACGATGGAGCCCGCCTGACCGCGCTCACGCAGGAAGCGAGCGGCGCCGCGGATGTCGACCGCCCTGTCGGCGCCGATGCGCAGCGGGGTCCCCGCGGTCCAGAGGCGGGCGAGCTCGTGGCGGTGGAAGTCGAAGGCGCCATTCGCGCTCTCGCGTATGGCGGCGTCGATTGCGCGCTCGAGGTCGATGACACGCCCCATGCGCGTCGTCGGGCCCTGGATCTCGGCCGGCTCGATCGCCACGTCGCTCGACGCCGGAAACGGGTATTTCACCTTTCGCGGCGGACTGTCGGCCGGGTCGCCGAGCTGGACGCAGATGTCCGCGGTATGGTGGAGAACGCGCCGGCCGGCCTCCCCGCCGAGCTTCACCACGGCGCCCTGCCCGGTGAGCAGCCGGTGGGTGCCCGGATCGATGTGCGCCGTGGTCACGCCGGCGGCGAGCGCCCTCGCGTGGTTCGCGAACGGATTGAAAGCGTCGACCGCGCGATAGCCCGCGCCGACGGACTCGTCACCGCCGTGCTGTCCGGCCAGCTCGCTCGCCGCGGCGACCAGCCCGGGCATCGCCCAGGAGTCGGGCTCGTCGATCACCGCCAGTCCGGGCGGAATCTCGACGCGGTCGTCGCCGGCGGCGGGTCCGATCGCCACCACCGTGCCGTCACGAACGACGATGACGCCGTTCTCGATCACGCGCTTGCCGTCGAACACGCGCGCGACGCGCAGCACGAATCCGTCCGGCGCATCGGCGCCGCGAGCCGGCGTCGCGAGCAGGACGAGGAGGACGAGGGCGCCCGGAAGGCCGGCGACGCTGCGTCTGGCGGTCACGTCTCGGCCGATCACCTGCCGTCGTCCTTCCCGCGCGGGGCGCTCTGGCTCTCCCCAGCGCTTCCCGCGCCGGCCGTCTGCGCATCGCCGAGGAGCGTTCGCAGGCGCGGGTCGCGTCCGCGCTCGTACGCGAGCACGCCCCGGATATAGACCTGCTCGACCCAGGTGTCGAACTCGAGGGGGTCGCCGCTGAGGACGACGACGTTGGCGATCTTGCCGACCTCGAGCGACCCGATTCGGTCGGCGACGCCGAGCATCTCGGCCGGGTGCATGGTGATCGCGGCGAGGGCGCGCTGCCGCGGGATCCCGTGACGGACGCACCGCGCGGCCTGGTAGTTCAGGTAGCGTTCGGCCACCGATCCGGTGTTCGGCTGCAGCGCGTACTTGATGCCGGCGTCGTGAAGCACCTTGGCGACGAACACCTCCGTGAGCTCGCCGGTGATCGGGTCGCGGTCCCGGTGAACGAGTTCCTCGGGCAGAACGACCGGTCGTCCGGCCTTGCGGAGCTCATCGACGGCCCGGTAGGCCTCGGTCCCGAGGACGAAGGTCGATCGATCGAAGAAGCCGTGCTTGCGGGCGATCTCGACCGCCGGCCCGACGTCCATGGCGTCGCCGCAGTAGATCCACGCGTCGAGCTTGCCGCTGGTCAGTCGAACGAGATTGCGGTGCCGGTCGTCAAGATCCTCCTCGCGAATCAGCTCGCGCCCACGCTTGCGCGCCTCCTCGGGGCCGACGGTGAGCTCCTCGCCCTTCTTCTCGAGCTCCTCCTCGTAGCGCTTCTCCGCGAGGTCGTCGAGGTACTCCTCGAGCTCGCGGAAGGTCTCGCGCAGCGTCGCCATCTGGAGCATGCGATCGAAACCGCGCTTGGGTGAGGTGCTCACCTTGAGCGCGATGCCGGGCCGTTGCGTCATCTCATCCGGGGTACGGCCGATCGGGTGCACCAGCCTGCTGACTCCGCCGATCACGCAGTCGTTCCCGAACATGACGTGGACGCTCGTCACGCCGCCGCGGAGCGACTCCTCGAAGAAAAGACGCGATGGGTCGAGCGAGTCGGCGACGTCGACGAACGGGCTCACCGCCAGCGGCTCGTTCCGCGCGTCGAGACCGCTCGCGCTGTGCGGATCGACCATTCCCGGGAAGAGGACCTTGCCCGAGAGGTCGACCTCGACGGCGTCGAAGGGGACCTCGACCTCGGTGCCGATGGCGGTGATCTTGCCGTGCTCGATCAGCAGCGTGCCGCTCGGGAGCGTGTCGCCGGACACGGTGATGATGCGCGCGTTGACGAGAGCCACCTTCTCCGGAGGAGGCCCCGCCAGCGCGGCGGCTCCCGGGACGAGAGCCGGGACCAGGATCGAGATGACGCAGAGCGCAGCGGCGATTCGCGGAAGGTTCAACGGAGTACTCCTCGTGTCACGAACGTGTCCTGTCGACGACGATCTCGCCCCCGACGACAACGACCAGCGGCCTCGAGACCGCCGCGAACGGACGGCCGCTCCAGACCACGAGATCCGCCCGCTTGCCGGCTTCCACGGTGCCGACCTGGTCGTCGATGCCGAGCAGACGCGCCGGCGTGGAAGTCACGGCGCGCAGCGCCTC
Organism: Planctomycetota bacterium; assembly: GCA_041569895.1. Taxonomy (GTDB): domain Bacteria; phylum Planctomycetota; class UBA8108; order UBA8108; family JACQVS01; genus JBFFXF01. Next base: position 9,641 of record JBFFXF010000235.1, read on the forward strand.
GGCGGGCGGCACACCGTACCGAATCGCGTACATCGCCTGGCGGGCGAGGCCGTCCTCGCCGCGGAGATCCATGGCGCTGAGCGCGGTCTCGACGCCGGCGTCGATCAGCGCACGGAGCGTGTGGAGGCGCGGTCGCTCGGCGTCACCGAATCCGAAGCCCGCCGAGCCATCGCTGATCGGTCCGAAGATCACCGGGATCGAGTGTCGCTTGAGGACCGGCAGCAGCCGGTGCGCCTCGGTCGCCTCCTCGAGTGTGAAGCGAATGCCGAACTCGCCGCACAGACGCAAGGCCGACTCGATGTCGTTGACGGCGCGCGCCTGGACGCGCAGCAGGATGCGGCCGTCGAGCACGTCGCCGAGCACCTGCGACGCCTCGGCGGACGGCGTGTCCGCGCCACCGACCGGCAGTCCCCGGCGGCGAGCCAGCGTGTCGTGGAACGCCTTCCGGAAGACCCACGCCACGCCCATGCGCGTCTCCGGGCGACGCGTGTAGAGGCCGATGCCGTAGAAGCGGTACGGTCGCAGGTTGCTGGTGCCGACGCGCGTCGGGTCACGCCCCATCGTCGCCTTGACGGCGGACTCGGGCGCCAGGATCCGCTGCGAGCCGGCGGTCGTCAGGATGGCGCCTCGCGGCCCGATCACCGCCGACGGATCCGGCGACGCATACACCGTGGTGACGCCGTCCCCGACGAGGCGGTCGAAGTCGGGCGACGAGAGATCGACTGCATCGAGGACCCGCGTGTGCGGGACGACCTCGGACGACTGCTCCGATGTCGAGCGCGTCACCACGCCCGAGGCGAACTCGGGCGCGCGTGGGGGCCCGTCGCCGACGTGCAACTCCTCGGGCGAGGGGGGGCCGCCACCGAAGAAGCGCCGGAAGAAGCCTCGCACCTGCTCCTCGCGAAAACGCATCGCCCGCGGATCGGGCGAGACGATGTCGAGCGGCTCGAGGACCGCATTGGCGTCGATGAGTCCCGGGGTGATCGATCCCTCGCGGACGTCGATCACCGTCGCGCCCTCCGGCGGCTCGATGCCAGCGCCGGCCTCGACGATGCGGCCGTCCTCGATGATGACGACGCCGTTCTCGATGACCTTGCCGTCGCCGACGTGCAGCTCCGAGGCTCGCAGGACGAGCACCGACTCGGCATCGGTCTCGGCGCCGCGCAGGCCGACCGGAGCGAGGACGACAGCCAGCAGAAGCGCCGCGACGACGAGTGGAACGCTCGCTGTGATCCGCATCGGATTCGACTTCCTTTCAGTCAACGCTCTCTCTCCTTCCCGGTCCCGTGTTCGAGCTCGCGCTCGTCCCGGTGGTCTCCCCCGACTCCGACAGGGCCACCCGCGTCCGCAGGCGGGAGCCGGGGTCGTCCCTGAATCCCTCCTCGCGCGAGTAGACCCGTGTTCCCCGCACGTACACGGCGAGGACGTCCGACTCGAGTCGCAGCGGGTCACCAGAAAAGACGACGACATCGGCTTCCTTGCCAGGCTCGATCGATCCGATTCGCTCGGAGACGCCGGCGATCGCCGCCGCGGTCGAGGTGATCGCCCGGCGCGCGACCGCGGGATCGAGGCCGGCGCGGACGGCGAGCGCGGCCGAGAGCCTGGGCGAGATCGCCGCCGCGGTGGGCACGCGGCCAGCGAGCGCGACGGGCACGCCGGCCTCGTGGAAGGCGGCCGGCCCGCGCAGCTCGCGGTCGGGAGCGGAGAGGTCGAGCGGGCCGGTGATCAGATGTATGCCGCCATCGACGAGCGATTTCGCCATCCGGCGCGACTCGGCGAGCGGCACGTTCGGGGAGTAGACAATCGCCGGCACGCGTCCCGCCGCGCCGAAGACCGCGAGCGCTCCGCGAACGTCCAGCGCGTCCGAGCAGAAGACGATTCCCGGCACCGTGCCATCGAGGAAGAGCGAGACGCGCGCGCTTCCCGAGCCGTTCCCCGCCGTGGCGAGCGTCTCGCGAAGCAAGCTCACCGCGCCGCTGCGCGACGTCGGCGCGCGATCCGGTCGGAGGACGCTGTCGCCGAGGGCGAAGACGATCGGTCCGTCATCGCGCACGACGTCGATCTCGCCGCCTCGCGGCAGCGTGCGGAACGTCACCGCCGTGCCGCTGACGACATTGGCCGGCGATGGGCACACCATGGCCGACGTGATGCCCGCCTCGACCGCGGTCCGCAGATCACGGTGACGCGGATCGATGGCGGCGAGCGGGCTCGAGCGCGGATCGACGGGTCGCGCGATCTCGAGCGTCTCTCCCGCCGCGCCGAT
>JBFFXF010000236.1:0-11897 GCA_041569895.1 Planctomycetota bacterium
GATCTGCAGGCCGCGCTCGAGAACGTGCAGGGGAATCGGCGTCTGCTCGAGGAGCTCGTGCGCACCTTTCTCGACCAGACCCCCGCGAAACTGGAGCAACTCGCGGAGGCCGTGGCCGCCTCCGACGCCGCGACGATCCACAGGATCGGACACACGCTGAAGAGCGAGCTCCGGTTGCTGGGCGCGTCCGGCGCGGCTGGCGTGGCGGCCGAGCTCGAGACCGCCGGACGAGAGGAGGACCTGGCCGCGGCGCGGGGCCTCGCGGAGCAGCTGAACGCTCGACTCGATCCCGTCAGGCGCGAGCTCGCCGAGTTCGCCGGCGGAGACGGCGAGAACGTTCAATAGCTCGCGGATTCGTGAACCGGGGGGAGCGCGCGATGTTCCGCAACCCGATCCGGACGCCACCGCGATGGTGGGCGCCGAGGCTGAGCCCGTTCTGGATACGGACTGAAGACCGCCGCGATCCGCGCCCGGCGCCGGGCGGTGCTCTCGCTCGGGGAGCCCGTCGAGGTGGACGCCGCTCGCGGACGCAAGGAGGCGTCTGCCGCGCTGACGCGGCTGCTGGAAGAACGGGTGCAGTCCCTCCTCGACGGCATCACCGCTCCGCCGGGAAGAGCCTTCGACAGACCCGGGGCGCCCGACGTGCATCGGGGCTCCGGGTGAACGCGCGTCCTCGCCTCAGCGAGTCGCCTCGAAGGCGGGGTGCTCGAGCAGCGAGGGAAACCCGAACTGTTCGGCCGGGGAGACTCCGTGATCGGATTCCGGGGCACGGAACGTCTCGTCGCCGACGAGCCAGTGATAGAGCGTCACCGGCACCGAGCCGTTGCGGGCGGTCTGCACCCGGGATCCGTTCAGACCGGCGCCACAGTAGAGCTGCGCGCCGTTCTTCTCGCCGAACGCCTCTCCGGCGTGGCGTCCCGGCACCGCGGAGTTCATCCCGACGTGGCGCAGCGGGAAGACGTTGATGGTGCCGGCGCGATCGGTGTCGTAGAGGTGAGAGTACTGATGCACGACGTCCGGACGCAGCGTGAAGGAGAGGACCGTGATCCACGCATCGTCGTCGCACCCCGTCGGGGAATCGATGCAGCGCTCGAGGGACTCGAGCGCGTCCTCCGGTGACGGCCCCCCGGACGGCACCAGGAACTCCCGAAAGGAGCCGACGAGGTCGAGAGGATCGGTCTCCCCGAGGATCTCGTAGCGGTACAGCGTGCCGCCGCCGGTCCCCGCGACGCGGAGGATGCGCGCCTCCCCGCGGTCGGGAGTGACGATGCGCACCACCGATTTCACGTCCTCCGGCCATGACTCGTCCGGGGAGGGACCGTACTCGCGCACGAGGGCGACGTCCATGACGCCACGCAGCCGTCCGCTGATCTCCTCGATCCAGTCGACCGACTGGCCGCTCAGGAGCCGGTGGCTCCGCAGGCGGTGGTAGTCCGGGTGCCGCTGCCAGGCCGCATCGTCTCCCTGCAGCCCGTCGATGTCGAAGAGGTCGAGGATGTAGGAGCCCCCGGCGGTCGAGCCGACGACGACGTCGAACGGACGCGTGCTCTCGATGGTGTCGCGGCCTCGGATGGCCGGAAGCCCTCCCTCGTCGACGGTCAGCTTGCGCGACGTGACGGCCTTCCCGTCTCGCCTCATGGCGTCGAGGAGCAGCTCGTCCGCGGACACCACCTCCGGCGTGTAGACCAATCCGTGATCGCCGACCACGCCGACGAGCGTGCGGTCGGCGTACGTGGACTGCCCGTCCACCGTCTCCACCGACTCGTACACCTCCATCATCTTGCCGAAGAAGAAGTCGAGACGATCGTACTCGCCCCGATACCCGATGATCGCGTCGGAGTACGGCCCCTCGTAGTGGGCGAAGTGATCCGGCCAGGGGTTGTACCAGAGCACGTAGTCGGGAAGCCCCTCGTCCTCGTGAAGCGCCAGGAACTCGGCGTGCTCGCGGAAGGTCTTCAGGTCCATGGCGTCCCACACCAGGGACCCAAGGAAGCTGTCGGTGAGGTGCCGGTGCTCCATCAGCCAGCGGCGGCGGCGGTTCAGCTCCCGCTCCATCTCGGCGCGCTGGCGAAAGCGCAGCACGATCACCTTCTCGATGAAATTGCGCTGCACCTCGCCGACCGCCACGCCGACCTCCGAGGAGATCTTCTCCACCGCGCCGGTATCGACGGTGGCCATGCAGCTGACCGTGTTGTAGCGCCAGAGGCGCTCGAAGAGCGTGCGCGCGCCTGGCCCCTCCGGTCGCTTGCGGCCGTGCGGGATCTCGTCCTCCCTGTTGCCGAAGATCCTGCGCATGTGCATCACGTCACTGCCCCAGAAGTACCAGCCCCGTCCAGTGCGTCGGTCGAGGTAGGAGAAGTTGGGAATGCCGGTGCCGAAGCGACCGGCCACGCCGTGGCCCGAGAAGATGACCGGCAGGTTGCGGACCGAGATCGTCGGCGTGTCCACCGTCGCCACGTTGACGACGACACTCCGGGCGTCCGCGGAGAAGAAGTACTTCTTGAAGCTCTCGAGGTACTCCGGCCGGTCGGGCGCGCTCGTCGCGAGCTCCTGGATGTCGTCGCCGAGAGGCGGCGGAAAGCCGTCCTCGCGTCGCTGCGGATCTCCCAGGTCGCCGTTGGGTAACCGATGCTGCCGGACGAGGTCGATGACGTAGCGCGCTCCCGAGCCGGACCGATCGCCGCTGGAGAGCTGCGCCAGCCCCTCGAGCAGCTTGCCCTCGAGGCCATCGACGGCGAGGTGGAGCACCAGTCCTCGCCTGGCGCGCGCGCCGGCGTAGTCGGCGATCGCATGGTAGCGGTTCTCGACGAGGCACTTCTGGACCCAGGCCAGGCGCTCCTCCTTGCGCCCCTCCCGGCGAAGGAAGGAGCGCAGCCAGCTGTCCGAGAGCCCGCGGATGAAGTCGGCGAAGCACTCCGAGAACGCCCGCAGCCGCTCGTCGTCCTCGAGCAGCTCCTGGAGCGCCGCCGCGTACTGGTTCTCCTCGATGTCTCGACTGAGGGCGTCGTCCGACTCCGGAAGGAACTCGCGGGCGATCTCGCGGATGATCGTCTTGAGGTCGCCGACGGCCGCTTCATCGAGCTCCTCGGGCAGGGTCGGCATCCGCAGAAAGAGCGCGTCGTAGAGCCTCAGCGCCGTGCGCACGTGCTTCTTGATGACCCGGGACTGCTGGAGGAGCGCTGACAGTCCCGCCGACTCGTCACCGGTCTCATCGGCGACGGCGGCGGGCGGCTCATCGTAACGGAGGCTGGCCAGGGCCTGCGCGTCCGCGCCGACGGGGGCGCCGTAGAGATCGTAGAGGTAGGAGACGAAGGGAACGGTCACTTCCCGGAAGCGTCTCTGGTGGATCAGGTCCACCAGACGCGTCTCGACGTCGTCCGGGAGGTCGGTGGACTTGATGAAGACCTCGGCGGCCTCTCGCTTGGCGCGCGAGAGGACGACGCGCGCGGGATCCTCGACCATCTGGAAGGGGATCCTGAAGAGATCCTCGAGGAGCTCGAGGCTGGTCTTCCTCCTCTCGGTCAAGCCGGGGAACTGGTGTGTGATCCAGACGCCGAGGACCACGAAGAGCACGACACCCACGAGAAGCAGGCGACAGAGCCGCCGCAGTCGTCCGCTCTTCATGCCAGCGCTTCGCGCTCCGCGGTTCGTCACTGCCCGCACGCGTCCGGACACCCCGGGATCGGCACGCACTCCAGTCCACCCGCCGGAGGCGGTCCCCCGAGGAACAGGTAGTTGAGGAGAAACACCGCGTCGGTCAGGTTGACGGCGCCGCTCGCGTCGACGTCGTGGAGCAGCCGATTGCCGCCGTCGGCGATCGAGTCCCCCTCGCATGGCAGCGGCCCCGGCGGCTCGAGAAACAGAAAAATCAGGACTCGCGTCGCATCGGTGATGCTCAGACCGCCGTCCTGATCCGAATCGCCCGGTCGCTGCCGGCCGCCGGCGGCGTGCGCGTCGTCCACTCCCGGCGAGCCGCCCGTCTCCCGGCTGGGAGCCCAGCTGGCCGCGTCGCTCCAGCTCTCCCGGGGGCCCGACGGGTCGATGATCACCAGCGAGCGCCCGTCCCCGTCGGTCTCCGGATGCCACGCGTCGTCGTACGCGAAGTCGAGAATCGGCTCGCCGAGGGCGCCTTCGAGGACCAGGGTCTCGCCGCCGTTCGAGAGCCGGCCGCTGTACTCGCCCGCGACGAGCATGTTCGACACGTCGTAGCGACTCCGGAAGGCCCGCAGGTTCTCCACCACGACGACGTGCTCTCCCGCGTCGAGGATCTCCACGTCCGAGCTGGCGAAGTCGAACTCGACGCCGCCGCGCAGCCGGACCTCCGAGAGGTCGATCGGCTCGCCGCCGACGTTGCGGATCTCGATGAACTCGAACTCGTCCGCGTCGTGCCGGCTCCCCGCCGGTGGCGCGGGCGGGTGGTACATGATCTCGGTGACGCGCAGGGGGATGTCGGTGTCGACGATGAAGACCGCCTCGTTGAGGGCGCTCCACTGATCGTCGACGAGTGCCCGGGTACGCACGCGGACGCTGCGCTCGACGATGATCCCCCCGTCGGGGTCGACCGCGATCGCCGTCGGCGAGACCGCGCCGCCCAGCAGGCGAGGATCGGTGCCGTCGGTCGTGAGGTAAATCGTCCCCTCGGGCGCTCGCGGCACGACGCGGAACCCGGCGGGCACCAGGCCGCCGTGGCGGTCGAAGACGGGCGCCTCGACTGCCGGGTAAAGGCCCCTCCGCCGCAGCTGGGCGAACACGACGTCCCGCCGGCGCGACAGGAATGCGTTCATCAGCCAGTTGACCTCCGCCTGCCAGGTCAGCTTCGTCAGCGGCGGCTCGTTGTGCTGGTCGCCCCACCGGGCCGACTCCGCGATGATCGCCATGTCGATCTGGTCGATGCGCGACTGCAACTGGGCGCGGGACGCCTCCGGCGTGCACGCCCCTCCGTTGAAGAAGAGCGTGTGGGCCCGATCGGCGAACCGGAGACGGTACTCCGCGTTGGCGTCGAGCTGCTGGTGGACGAACTTCGGGTTGTTACGAACCGTCTCGTCGTTCGTCCGGTCCTCGGTCGGACTGAGCATGTTGTGCTCGTTGTCGTGCGCAAAGAACTTCCAGCCCCCGCGACCGACGCGGTTCCGGATCGCCCAGAAGTTGTTGGGCACGCCGCCCCCGAGCCCCACCGGCATGTCCCGGTTGCCCGTGAAGAAGACGTTGATCATGAAGTCGATGAGGTTGTCGACGTCGACGTGGACCGGCAAGTCGGGGTCGATGACGCCGTCGGGATCTCTCCCCTGCACGGCGAAGTACTGCTCGTCGGAGGCGAACCCCCTGTTGGCGAGCGCCATCAGCCCGTTCCAGCCCGCCAGCGTCCCGTCCGTCGCCTCGAGGTTTCCGCCGCTCGCCTTGATGGCGTCGTAGTCCTCCTTCTCCGGACCGAAGTACGACTCGGCGTACGACGCCTCCGACCTCTCCTGCGTCTGATAGAGCCCCCAGTACTGCCCGTTCAGGTAGAGGTGGTAGTAACGGCTCCGCGTGTACGGCTGGCCCTGCTCGCGCTGCAGGTCGCGGGTGAAGACGTCGCGCAGAAACGTGTTGCGCCTCTCGTCGTTGAAGGTGTCGTTGCTCCACGCGTAGTTCTGGGCGGTGCGCAGGTCGACGTTGTCGAACCGGTCCACCCCCTCGTCGTCGAAGAGCGGGAACCGGAGCTTCGCATCCCCGTACTCGCTGCGGAAGAAGAGACGGAAGGAGTGCTTCGGATTGAATCCGCCACGGCTGAAGCCGCCGCGAATGCGCACGCCGCCGTCGACCTGGAACCCCGCCGATCCGTCGGGATTGATCAGCTCGACCGAGGTCGGACGCTCCCAGTCGCGGCCGCGCCTCGACGCGTTGACGTAGATCCCCGTCCTCGAATCGAAGAGATTCGCCATGTCCGTCACCAGGGAGAGCGACGGGATCTGCGTCAGCGCCGCCGTCATCTGCGATCGCCACGGCTCGCGGTCGACGATGTTGGGGTCCATGCCGTAATCGAAGGACTGGCCGTTGATCGAGGACCTCGGCCAGCCCGCAGGCGCCGCTCCGTTGAGCGACTGACGCACGACGTCGCCGAGGAATATGTACGTGTGGGTGTCGACGTTGGTCGACTCGTGGCCCGGCTTGAACGCGCGGGCCCGGAGCGTCGTCGTCCGGTCGATGGAGACAGGACCGTCGTACACGAGACCGTTCGACTCCGTCGGCGTGCTGCCGTCGAGGGTGTAGCGGATCTCGGCTCCCTCCGTCGCCGTCGTGATGACGACCTCGATCGGTTCCTCGTAGAACCCGCGGTCCGGACTGAACCTCGTGTCGGCGACGAGGAGCGGTCGCGTCGAGCTCGGACCCTCGTTCGGCGCTGCCGGGGTCGGCATCAGGTGGTAGAGGAACCGACCGCTGCCGTCGGGGGAACGGGCGTAGGAGTGATCCGGAAACTGCTCGGGAAGATCCACCTGGTCCCGGATCTCGCCGGCAGGGTCGACGAGCAGGACCGTATCGCCGGCGCGATCGATCCTGAAACTCGTGTGCAGGACCGCCGGCACGGTGCCCAGCTCCGGGTAGAGGATGAGGTCGCTGCTCGTCGGCGAGGAGTTGAGCACCGCGATGGCGAGCAGGTTGCTGCCAGGCTTCAGCAGGTCCTTCCGGGACGTGAGGTCGAAGCGCATCGCCGAGCGGGCCGAGTGGGAACGCGTCGCCGTGCTGGCGAAGGTCGGCTCCTCGTCCTCGGGGAAGTGGTCCGACGCCACGCGGACGCCGTTCAGATACGCGACGAACCCATCGTCGTAGCGCACCTGGAGCACGAGGTTTTGTGGACCCGGCTCGTAGTCGAAGGTCCGCCGCAGGAAGATCGCCAGAAGGCCTCCGGGCAGGACGGTCCGGATCTCGTCGTCCCGTCCGAACCCGAATCCCGGCCTCCCCGCCTTCCAGCTCGCGTCATCGAAATCCGGCGACTTCCAGTCCGCCGGCGGGCCCTCCTCCTCCGGGGCGCCGGTCAGGTAACGCCACTCGTCGTCGAGCGAGATCAGACTCGCGACGAAGGGGAGCGGCGAGAAACGGTCGACGATCCTCTCTTCCGGGACGGCGATGCGATCCTTGCCGGAGCACCAGACGAGGAGATAGGCGCCCGGAGCGAGCGACGCCTCGGGAAACGACCACTTGCGCGGTTCGCCGCGGTCATCGCTCAGCGAGTGGCCCGTCAGGTCGACGGCCGTCGAGCCCGCGTTGAGAAGCTCCACCCAGTCGGAGCTGTCTCCGTCCTCGTCGAGATTCGTGAAGCGGTTGCTGGCGAGGACCTCGTTGATGACCACCTGCGCGCACGCGGGTCCGACGGCGATGAGGACAACGAGCGCGGCCAGGCAGAAACGAACGGAATGAACCATGGTGTCTCCCCTTCTCGGTCCCGGGAAGTGCCACCATACTCGAACCCCGCGAGACCCTCAAGCTGATGAGAGGGCTCACGGCCTGAGAAACCCGCACTCGTTCCCGTTCCCGTTCCCGTGCCCGTGCCCGTGCCCGACCGACCGCGTGGCCAGATGTTCCCCTCACGGCGAACCTCGCTCGCGGTGAGATCCGCCGACACGGGAGCGTTCGAAGTGGCGGGAATCGTGAGGACCGAAGCCGGGGTGCGAGCCGTGCGGCTCGGTCCGCGTGAATGAGGGGACCGCACGCTCCAACCCGCGTGCGTCGGCTAGCGCTTCGGGCCCCAGTGCGCCAGCTGGCCATCGATGAAGTGGAAGACGTAGGGCTGCTTCCCCATCGGGTCGTCGAAGAACCCGAACTCCGCCTTGAGGACACCGCCGGCGACGTCTCTTCCCGTGTTTCGCGCGGCGCCCGGTGGGAACGCATACTCCCAGACTTCCTCGGTCTGGCCGTTTTTCTTCTCCACGTGTCGAACGTCGGCGGGTGATCCCATCAGCCTGACGAGCTCGTCCTTGGTCAACCCGAGCCGGACGGCCGAGACGTCGCGGGGCGTGGTCATGCAGGCGGTCAGCAGCACCGCGATCGCGGAGAAGAGAGAGAATCTGATGACTTTCATGGCTATCACTCCTGTTGTTGGTCTACATCGGCGCGCGACGAGCGATCGCTTCAGCATATGGATGAAGAATGCCGCGAATGTTCCTTCCGGCGAGAAGATTCAAGCTCCTTCCACTCCCTGGCCGATACCCGGTTGGACCCTGTCAGCGCGAGCGACGGCAAGGAACGGAGCCTCGAGACCGATGGCGATCAGAGTCCCCCCGAAAGTCAGCGCCGTGTTTTCGGCCCTTCGGAAAAAGGGAGCCAAATGCACGGCCTGGGTCGCCGGCTTCTTCGCCAGCTTCTTCTCCAGCTCCCTCAAGTTCTTCAAGGCCGTCCCGGGTCACCTGAAGAAGCTCTGGCGCGCAGTTATCCGGTACAGGCCACCGGAGAGGGCCTGGACAGTGTTCCTCGGGTTGCTGGCGGCGATCCTGGGAGCGATCCTGATCGTCGCCCCCGCGAGGGAGCTCGCGACGGGAAGGACGTTCGGCCTCCAGACCCTGATCACTCTCTGCTGGCTCGCGACCGGCGTGAGCGCGTTCGGTGCCGGCACGGGCATCCTTCTGCGGCTGCCCTCCTTTCGATTGTTCGTCAAGGTGGCGTGCGCCTGCTCCCTGCCGCTCGCCGGCGCCTTCGTCTACAGGACGGCCTCTCTCGCGGTCAGGATGCGGAACGCCTCGGGATCGGAGCGCGACGTGCTCGAGTCCTGGGTCTCGGGCGGGCTCCACCTCTCGGCCTTCTTCGTCGGCGTGTCGCTCTTTCTCTTCTTCCTTCTCTACTCGAAGGGGCTGCGGAAGCTGAGTTGTTCCGGAGGCATCCTGGCCACCCGGGCCGGGCGGCTGATCGGCTGTGGCGTGGGCGCTGCGGTCGGGAGCGCCGCCGGCTATCTGATCTGGCTGCTGTTTCGATTCCTCGCCTTCTTCATGGAAATCCAGTGGTTCGTCGAGGCGGTCTACCTCGTCCGGGTCGAGTACTTCATCGGCGGGGGCGCGCTCCTCTGCGCCGTCGCCGCGTTCTGGGTGAACCTCGGCCGAAGGCCGACCGTCGCGCCCCAGATACCCCAGGGCGATTTCGGACCGTAGCCCCGGCGTTGCCCCCACCACATGCGCCGGAGAAGCGCGGCGCCGTCTCCGTCGCCTCCCGGGGCATCCCGCCCACACGAACGAACCCGCCCGATCAGCGAGCCTCGAGCAGCTCGACGATGCGGAAGTCGTCGAAGCGCATCCAGTGCTCGGCGTCGGTCGGGCCGTGGTAGCACTGGATGCTGACCTCGTCCTTGCCCGGCGGGGGCAGCTTGCCCGTCGCCGCCGTCTGGAACGGACCGCGGCCGTCCGGCCGGAACTGCGCGACGAAGCTCGCGGCGTCGACGATGAGCCGTAACTGCACCGTCGGCGTCTTCATCGGCCTGCGACCCGGGATGATCATCAGCTCGCCGTCGACGAGCTCCTTGACGAGCTTGAAGACCGGCTTGCCGTCGCGATACCACGTGATCCCGGCCTGCTCGTACTGCTCCGTCGGCACGGTCATGTTGGTGAGGGTCACCTCGATCGCGTACTTGCCGCGGCGGCGATCCGGCGCGCGGCGCACGAGGGCGTTCTTGACGTTGTGCGCGAGCCCGGGCTCGGCGCGGATCTCGAGGGCGCCGTCGCGCAGGCGCCAGAAGCCCGGATGCTCGCGGAGCCACCTCCACTCCTCGTCGAGCTCGTCCTCGAAGCGGTCCTCGAAGAGGATCCGCTCGCCGATGCACCACTCGAGGATGCCGCTCGAGAAGCCGGGCCGGAGCTCGACGTCGATGCGGAGCGCGTCGGTCTCGACGGCGGCGAAGTCGACGCGGTTGAATCGGTCGCGCTCGACGCCGTAGGCCCCCTCGCCCCCGATCGGCGCGACGGGAGCCCACTGGCCCTCCTTCCGGTACGACAGCGTCCACGATGCCGGGACCCTGCACGCGCCGATGCCGGTGTCGTCGAACCAGTAGACCTCGACCGCGGATATCTTCCGCGGCGCGTCGAACTCCGCCTGCACCCACTCGCTGGAGCCGCGCCGGTCCCACCACGTCATGCGCGGGATCGAGTGGTCTCCCGAGCTCGACGGCTCGAGTCCGTCGGCGAGGGCGTCGACCGTGTCGCTCCGGAAGCAGTGGGACGCCGTCGGGCGGTAGGCGGGCTCGCGCGGTCTCGGCGGCGCCTTCCAGGTGCGCGCGTCCTCGCCGTCGCCGATGACGGGAAACGCGGCGATGCGAAGGCGCGCCGCGCCCATCGGGACGAGCGTGATCCGCTCGATCGACTCCGACGACCTGATCGGGCTCTGCTGGAGCGTCGCCGCGAGCCCGAAGCGGTCGAGCTGCCAGCGCGGTATGCGCTTGCCGCGTCCCCGCAGCTCGATGGGCGCGCCCTCGTGCGTGAACGGCATGTCCGACTCGGGCCACGTGCGATGCACGACCTCGAAGGAGCCCGCCGGGTCGTCCGCGTCGAGGACGAGACCGTAGTTCCACGGCGTCGTCGGATGGATCTCCCAGGCCGGCCACTCGTCGGTGCCGCCGGCGCGCGCGAGCTCCTCGCCGATCTTGAGCGAGTAGGTCAGCGGGCCGCGGTCGACCGAGACGCTGCCCATGTTCCCCGTCCACGTGCGCAGGGCGATCTCCATCGGCAGCGCCAGCGTCACGCGGTCGCCCGCGGACCATTCGCGCTCGATGCGGATGAAGTGAAGCGGCTTCGCGTCGACCGCGAGCTCCTCGCCGTTGACGGCCACCGCGGCGCCGCGGCACCAGCCCGGCACGCGCAGGTAGAGCGGGAAGCGAACGGCCTTCTCGGTCTGGAGCGTCAGCTCGAAGCGCTCGTCGAACGGGTAGCGCGTCGACTCGATCACCGTCACCTCCGTGCCGTCGCCGACGCGCGCCGTGACGTCCGAGGCGCCGTAGAAGACCGCCGCCAGCCCGCGATCCGGCGTCGCGAACCAGAGGTACTGCGCGAGGTAGGGCCACGCGTGTCCCCAGTTGTGCTGGCAGCACCGGTGAATGTGCGGATTCATGTGCAGCATCGGGCCGCCGTTCTGCAGCCCCGGGCTCTTCGACTGCCGGTCCGAGAGCGGCATGTTCGGGGCGGTGAGGTAGCGGAGCGCCTTCATGTCGGCGGTGAGCGCGGCGGGAAGCGAGTTGAACGCGACGTCCTCGCAGCGGTCCGCCCAGACGAGGTCGCCGGTGATGGCGACGAGGGTCTCTGTCGAGAGCATCATCTCGGTCATGCCGCACGTCTCGACCGCCTGCCGCGGATCGGTGAAGCCCGGCCGGCAGTTCTCGTCGCCGCCGAACATGCCGCCCGGAACCTGTCCGTAGCGCTCGCGCATGGTGCGGAAGTTGCGCTCGGACGCCTCGAGGTGCCGCGCCTCGCCGGACTGCATCCAGTACGTCGTCGGCTGGCCGAATCCCTGCGCCATGTTGACGTTGTGCCAGTTGATGACGTCGGAGGTCCAGTCGGCGGTGCGCCGGTGCACTTTCTTCGCGAGCTCGAGCAGCGCTTCCTCGCCGGTCCGGTTGTAGAGCCAGTAGACGCTGAAGAGGAGATCGCCGCCGCGCATCCTCGGCCAGTAGCCGAGGAGGAACTTCTCCTCGGGCACGCCGCGCAGGTAGCGGAAGTACGCCGTCATGAGCTCGAGCACGCGGGGGTCGCCCGTGAACTCGTGGTAGTCCTGGAGGCAGAAGAGCATGCTCATGTTGGGCCAGAGGTCGTCGCGCCCCTGGAGCCGCGTCGCGATGCCGCCGCGTCCGCTGTCCGGGCCGAACCAGCCGTCGGGCGATCGACGGGCGAGCGCTCCCTCGATCCCCACGCGCGCCTCGGCGATCAGCGCCTCGTCTTGAAGAACGTAGC
>JBFFXF010000237.1:0-11834 GCA_041569895.1 Planctomycetota bacterium
ACATGCTGCGCTGCATTTACTGCGGCATGTGCGAGGAGGCCTGCCCGTGTGACGCCATCGAGCTCACCGAGGTCTACAACGTCGTTGCGACGTCACGGGCGGAGAAGGTGTACGACAAGGAGAAGCTCCTGTCGATGTGACGGGGTGACGGGCCGCGATCCGCGGCCCCCAGGGAGGAGAGCGCACCGGAATGGAGTCCCTCGACACCATCGTATTCCACGTCACGATGGCGATCTCGGTCGTGGCGGCCCTCCTCGTCGTCACGCGGCGCAATCCGGTCTACAGCGCCGTCTTCATGATCGTCTTCTTCACGATGACGGCGATCGACTTCCTCATCCTGCGCGCGCCGTTTCTGGCGGTGATCCAGGTGCTCGTCTACGCCGGCGCGATCATGGTGCTCTACCTGTTCGTGATCATGCTCCTCAACCTGAAGCCGGAGGAGCTGCGCGAGACCGTGCCGCTGCGGCGGAAGCTGCTGGCGTTCCTGGCGAGCGCGGGACTCTTCCTGCTGCTGGCGGGCGCCATCCGCAGCTCGCCGAAGGTGATGAGCGCCCCGTCCCTGACCGCGCCGCTCCCGGTGGCGGCGCCGGAGTCGGTCACCGCCGCCGGGGAGGTGGCGCCCCTGGCCGACGAGCTCTTCAACGAGCATGCGCTCGTCTTCGAGCTCACCTCGGTGCTGATCCTGATCGCCATCATCGGCGCGATCTACCTGACCAAGAAGAGAGGGACCGTGAGGCATGGAACATCTCGGACTTGACGTCGTCCTGCTCTTCGCGACTGGCGTGTTCTGTATCGGCGTCTACGGCGTCCTCAGCCGGCAGAACCTGATCGTCATCCTGATGTGCGTCGAGCTGATGCTGAACAGCGTCAACATCGCGATCGTCGCGCTCGGGCGCGCCGCGCTGGCCGCGGATCCGCCGCCGGTGTCGCCGAACATGCCGCAGATCTTCGTCATCATGGTGCTCGCCGTGGCGGCCGCCGAGGCGGGCGTCGGGCTCGCCATCCTGCTCGCCGTCTTCCGGTCGTGGCGGACGACGAACGCCGGCGACATCCACCTGCTGAAGGGCTGACGCGTGAACGCGACCCGCTGGATGTTCCTGATCCCGATCCTTCCGCTCGCCGGGGCGATGCTGAACGGCTTCGTCGGCCGCAGGCTGCCGAGGAGCCTCGTCGCCCTGGTGGCGTGCGGCGGTCCGATCGCCTCGTTCTGCCTGGCAGTGCTCTGGTTCTTCGAGCTGCGCTCCTCCGGAGACGAGCTCGTCAACTGGCTCGGCGACTGGTTCGCGCTCGCCGGTCTCGACGTCCCCTTCGGATTCCGCCTCGACAACCTCTCCGCCGTGATGGCCGTGATGATCACGGGCGTCGGCTCGCTGATCCACGTCTACTCGGTCGGCTACATGTCGAAGGACGCCGGCTACGCGCGCTACTTCACGTACCTGAATCTCTTCATGGGCTCGATGCTGATCCTCGTCCTCGCGGACAACATCGTGCTGCTCTTCCTGGGGTGGGAGGGCGTCGGTCTCTGCTCCTACCTGCTGATCGGCTTCTGGTACGAGGACGAGGCGAACGCGCGCGCCGGCAAGAAGGCGTTCATCGTCAACCGCATCGGCGACTTCGGCTTCCTGCTCGGCATCCTGCTGATCTACGTCACGCACGGGACGTTCGACCTGCGCCAGATCAACACCGATGCGGCCGGCGGCGTCGTCAGCGCCAGCGGCCTGGCGATCTCCGACGTGGCGAAACTGTGGATCCCGCTGCTCCTCTTCATCGGGGCGACCGGCAAGAGCGCCCAGATCCCGCTCCACGTGTGGCTGCCCGACGCCATGGCCGGTCCGACGCCGGTCTCGGCGCTGATTCACGCGGCGACGATGGTCACATCGGGCGTCTACATGGTGGCGCGGCTGGGCGCGGTCTACTCGGCGGCGCCCTCGGTGATGCTGGTCGTCGCCGTGATCGGCGTCGTGACCGCGCTCGTCGCGGGTTTCATCGCGATGAGCCAGTACGACATCAAGAAGGTGCTCGCCTACTCGACCGTCAGCCAGCTCGGGTACATGTTCCTCGCCGCCGGGCTCGGCGCGTACGGCATCGCCATCTTCCACCTGGTGACGCACGCGTTCTTCAAGGGCCTGCTCTTCCTCGGCGCCGGGGCGGTCATCCACTCGCTGCACCACGAGCAGGACATGCGCCGCATGGGCGGGCTGCGCAAGGAGCTGCCCGTGACCTTCGCCCTGATGCTGATCGGCACGCTGGCGATCGCCGGCTGTCCGCTGCTCGCGGGGTTCTACTCGAAGGACGCCATCCTCGAGCAGGCGATGGAGAAGAACCTCATCCTCTGGGCGATCGGCGCGGCGACGGCCGTGCTGACGTCGTTCTACATGTTCCGCCTGCTGGCGATGACCTTCCTCGGCGAGCGACGCGGCGCCGGGGCGCACGCCGGCGACCACGCGCCTGGTGGCCACCACGATGACCACCACGCGCACGCCGGCCCGGTCAAGGAGGCGCCGGCCGTGATGCTCGCGCCGATGGCGGTGCTCGCCGGTCTGTCGATCTGTGGCGGCATCGTCTTCCACGACCTGCCGGCCTTCGTCGACAGCGCCCACGTCGCCGCGCACGGCGTCCTCGGCGCGCTGGTCTCGCCGAGCGGGCTCCTGGGGACGGTGTTCTTCCTCGGCGGCGCCTGGGCGGCGTGGTTCTTCTTCGTGAAGTCTCCGGCCACGCGGGAGGCGGTCGCCTCGAGGAACCCGGCCGGACGGGTCCTCTGGCGTTTCTCGCACGGGAAGCTGTTCGTCGACGAGCTCTACGACGCGCTGGTCGTCCGCCCGCTCGACGTGCTCTCCCAGATCTTCTACCTGCTCGTCGACCGCCTGCTGATCGACGTCGTCCTGGTCAGCGGGACGAGCTTCTGCGCCCGCGTGGTCGGCAGCACGCTGCGCCTCCTGCAGACGGGTCGCGTCCCGACCTACGCCGGTTGGCTGGTCGGCGGGGCCGTCGTGCTCCTGATCGTGATCTTCATGGTGCTCAATGGACGGTGAGACCGCTCTCAACCTGGTGATCTTCCTTCCCGCCGCGGCGGGGCTCGCTCTCCTCCTGCTGCCTGGGCGGCTCCACGGGCTGATTCGCGGCGCTGCGCTGACCGCGACGATCGTGACCTTCGCGCTGTCGATCGGCCTGCTCCGCAACTTCGACCCCGCGGCGGACGGCCCGACGCCGTTCCAGTTCGTGACGTCGATCGAGTGGATCCCGTCGCTCGGCATCGGCTACCGCGTCGGG
Source organism: Planctomycetota bacterium (assembly GCA_041569895.1). GTDB lineage: Bacteria > Planctomycetota > UBA8108 > UBA8108 > JACQVS01 > JBFFXF01. Next base: position 3,271 of record JBFFXF010000237.1, read on the forward strand.
CTCGACGGCATCAGCCTGTTCCTCGTCCTCCTGACGACGCTGATCTCGCCGATCGCGATTCTCGGGTCGTGGACCGGGATCAAGGAGCGCGTGCGCGAGTTCCACATCGCCCTGCTCTTCCTCGAGACCGGCATGATCGGCGTCTTCGCGGCGACCGACCTGGCGCTCTTCTACGTCTTCTGGGAGGTGATGCTGATCCCGATGATCCTGCTGATCGGCATCTGGGGGAGCAAGGACAGGATCTACGCGGCGGTGAAGTTCTTCGTCTACACGATGGTCGGCAGCCTGCTGATGTTCCTGGCCATCCTGTACCTCTACGCGCACCTGGCGAGCGAGGGGGTCGAGTCGTTCAGTCTGACGACGATCTACGCCGGCCTTCTCGACCACCCGCTGTCGTTCCCCGAGCAGGTGACGCTCTTCTCGGCGTTCGCGCTCAGCTTCGCGATCAAGGTGCCGCTCTTCCCGCTGCACACGTGGCTTCCGGACGCGCACACCGAGGCGCCGACCGCGGGCAGCGTCGTCCTCGCCGGCGTGCTGCTGAAGATGGGCACGTACGGGTTCATCCGGTTCGCCATCCCGTTCTTCCCGGACGCGGCGGTCGCCGCCGTGCCGTGGATCTCGTGGCTCGCCATCATCGGCATCATCTTCGGCGCGATGATGTGCCTCGTGCAGGAGGACATGAAGCGCCTCATCGCCTACTCGAGCGTCAGCCACCTCGGCCTCGTCATGGTTGGACTCTTCGCGTACGGCTCGAGCGGCTTCAACTCGAAGGCGGTGGTCGGCAGCATCTACCAGATGCTCAGTCACGGCGTCTCGACCGGCGCCCTGTTCCTCCTCGTCGGCCTGATCTACGAGCGCACGCACTCGCGGAGGATCTCCGACTATGGCGGCTTCGCGAAAATCGTCCCGCGCTTCGCGGCGATCTTCTTCGTGACCCTGCTGGCGTCGATCGGACTGCCCGCGCTGAGCGGTTTCGTCGGCGAGTTCCTCATCCTGACCGGCACCTTCGAGACCAATCGCCTGTATGCGGTGCTCGCGGCGACCGGCATCGTGCTCGGCGCGCTCTACATGCTCAATCTGTACCAGCGGGTGATGCTCGGCAAGGCCGACGAGAAGCGACCGGCGGTCGCCGACGTCAACTTCCGCGAGATGGTCTACATGACGCCGCTCATCGTTCTCATGGTGCTGATGGGAATCCGCTCGCCGTGGTTCACGCGGCTGATCGAGCCGTCGGTCGAGCGCTGGCTGGAGACGTTCCGGGTGGCCGCCGCCGGGTGAGCGCGGGGCCTCCGACACGCGAGACTCGATAGCGGACACGATCGCGAGAGCAGCACGGATGGACAAGTTCAACCCGTTTCCGCTCGACGAGGTGGCGAGGATCCTGCCGGTCCTGACGCTCTTCGCGACCGCCGTCGTCGTGCTGGTGCTCGACCTCTTCCTGCGCAGCTGGAACGCCGAACCCGCGCCGGACGACCGGCCCGCGCCGCGGTCGAAGTGGCTGCTGCCGGGCGTCTCCCTGCTCGGGACGGCCCTGGCGACCGCCCTGGCGGTGCGCGAGCTGTCGGTGGCGGAGACGACGACGATCTTCAACGGGGCGCTCCAGATCGACCTCTTCTCGAGCTGGGTGACGTGCCTGGTGCTGGTCGGCACGCTGCTGACCGTGGGCGCGGCGATCGGCTACGCCCGGCGGCTCGACGTCGAGCACGGCGAGCTCTACGCGCTCTTCCTCTTCGCGGCCGGTTCGATGGCGCTGCTGGCGCAGTCGAACAACCTGATCATGGTCTTCGTCAGCCTCGAGACGTTCTCGATGGCGGTCTACGTGCTGACGTCGTACACGCGGGACTCGCAGCGCTCGGTCGAGGGCGCCCTCAAGTACTTCGTCCTCGGCGGCGTCTCGAGCGCGTTCCTGCTCCTCGGGCTGACCTTCATCTTCGGCGCCACCGGAGAGATCCGCATCGACACCATGGCCGCCATCATCGCGGACCCGGCGGCGGCCGCCGTCGGCGTCGACACGCACCTGCTGATCGCCGGGCTCGGCCTGTCGGTGGTCGCCCTCGGCTTCAAGGTCGGCGCGTTTCCGTTCCACGCCTGGATTCCCGACGCCTACGAGGGCGCCCCCGTGCTGGTGACCGGGTTCATGTCGGTGACCGTCAAGTCGGCCGCCTTCGCGGTGCTCGTGCGCTTCGCGCTGATGCTGACCGGCGACCAGATCCCCGAGGCGGCCGAGTACCTGACCGAGGCCGTGTGGTGGCTCGCCGCGGGGACGATGGTCTTCGGCAACCTGGTGGCGCTGGTGCAGTCGAGCGTCAAGCGCATGCTGGCCTACTCGGCGATCTCGCACACGGGATACCTGCTGATCGGCGTGGTCGCGGCCCTGCGGTCCACCGGCGAGGCGACCGGCGCGCCGATCCTCTTCTACCTCCTGCCGTACACGCTGATGACCTTCGGCGCCTTCGCGATCCTCGCGGGGCTCGGCCGCGAGTCGCGCGAGGGAGAGACCTTCGAGTCGCTCCGCGGCCTGTCGCGACGACGGCCGTTCCTGGCGTTCGCGATGATGCTCTTCATGGTGTCGCTGGCGGGCATCCCGCCGACGGCGGGCTTCTGGGGAAAGTTCTACCTCTTCCGCGAGGCCGTGGCTGCCGGCGACTGGCCGCTGGCGCTCGTGGGCATCGCGACGACGGTGATGTCGGTCTACTACTACCTGCGGGTCGTCATCGCGATGTACATGGAGCCGGCGGACGAGGCCCGCCAGCCGGCGAGCGCGTTCGAGTGCACCCTCGGCCCCGCGATCGTCGTCGCCATCGCCGCGGCGGCGATCGTCGCCATCGGCATCTTCCCGGACGAGCTCCTCGAGCTCTCGGAAAAGTCGATCGAGAGCGTCGCTCGCCCGTGAGCGAGTGTTCGTTCCCGGTCCCGTGCCCGTGCCCGAACAGCCGCTCGACTCCGCCGGCGAGACTCTGCGACGCATCTATAAGGAAGGCAGGAAGAAGAGGAAAGCAGGAACCGAATCCGGTCGTGCTTGGGAGCTCTACCGATCTCGAAGACACCGTCGAGAAGCGAAGGGTGGCTACGGTTTGAACCACAGACTGCGTTCGAGCAGAAAACAGAACTCACGAAGCTCAACCCCATCAGCCACTCCGTTTCCTGCCTTCCTGAGTTTCCTGCCTTCCTTATGAATAGTCTGACCGGAAGCCTGCGAATTCGATCTCCTTGCCGAGCTTGGACCGCTGCTCGTGATCACCCTCGGTCGCGGCCGCCGAGTCCGTCCACTCGGCGCCGACGTCGGACGTGCCGGTGACGACGATGGTTTTCGGGCACGGGCATGGGTCCGGGAAGGAGCTCAGGACAGCGGCTCGGGCGTCAGCCCGATCTCGCCGACGTCCTCGCCTCGCTCGCGGGCGGCCTGTTTTTCCCGGTAGTGCTTGACCCAGGTCTCCCACGACTTCCCGGATGCGGTGTCGCGGCCCGAGAAGTGGATGGCGCGGATGTCGCTGTAGAGCACGCGCCGACTGTCATCGGAGCCGTCCGGGAAGAGATCGACGTGGGGCTGGTCGCCGTCGGCGACGCGGTTGAAGACATAACCGCGGACCTCCTCGCCGCCGCGTAGCTGGAGCGTCACGTCACCGCGGTAGTCGAAGGCGGCCTCGAGGACCTCCGTGAGCTCCTCGGACGAGGGCTCGTCGATCCGGAAACCCTCCGTGTACCCGCCGCCGCCGTCCGTCATCGCACCGTCCTGTTATCGAACCGCCTCGCGCTCCGGCTGGACCACGGGCAGGTCGACGGCGAAGGGGCGGCTGCGAAGCGCGTCGCTCTCGTCCGTCACGGTCTCCAGACCCGCGCCATTGCGCGCCGGCTGCAGCCCCTTGACCGGCTTGAGGCCGAAGACGGTCGCTCTCGCCGTCGCCAGGAAGCCCTTCAGCGTGCCGAGCGACGCATCGACGGCGGTCGGCTCGTAGCCGCAGTGGACCATGCAGTCCGCGCAGCGGTCGTTGCGGCCGCGGCCGTAGCGGTCCCAGTCGGTCGTCTCGATGAGCTCTTCGAAGGACGAGCAGTATCCGTCCTGGAGCAGATAGCACGGCTTCTGCCAGCCGAAGATGTTGTACGTCGGGTTGCCCCACGGCGTGCACTGGTACTCCCGATGCCCCATGAGGAACTCGAGGAAGAGCGGCGACTGGTTGAACTTCCAGTGCCGCTTCGGATTCGTGAGGATACGGCCGAAGAACTCGCGCGCCTTCGACCGGCGCAGGAAGTGCGTCTGGTCCGGCGCCTTCGAGTAGCTGTAGCCGGGCGAGATCATCATCCCCTCGACGCCGAGATCCATCATCTCGTCGAAGAAACGGCGGACGCGCTCGGGGTCCGCCTCCTCGTAGTCGAAGAGAGTCGTGTTCGAGGTCACGCGGAAGCCGCGCGCCACCGCCTCGCGGATCGCCTCGACCGCGACGTCGTAGACGCCCTCGCGACACACGGCGAAGTCGTGCTCGTCGCGGAGGCCGTCCATGTGCACGCTGAATGTCAGGTGCTTGGTCGGCTTGAAGAGGTCGAGTTTCTCCTTGAGCAGGAGCGCGTTGGTGCAGAGGTAGATGTACTTCTTGCGCTCCACGAGCCCCGCGACGATCTCGTCGATGCGCGAGTGCATCAGCGGTTCGCCGCCGGGAATGCTCACCACCGGCGCGCCGCACTCCTCGGCGGCGCGGAAGCACTCCTCCGGCGAGAGCTCCTTTTTGAGAATATGCGCTGGATACTGTATTTTACCGCAACCGGCGCAGGCGAGATTGCACCGGAAGAGGGGCTCGAGCATCAGCACCAGGGGATAGCGCTTGCGGCCCCGAAGCTTCTGCCCGAGGACGTACGTGGCGACGGTCCAGGCCTCGGAGAATGAGACGGCGATGGTACTTCCTCCTGGTCGTCAGCGCCCCCACGAGGCGCTCGCCCGAGCTCTCCCACCGGCAGCTTCCCGGGCCGAATGGGCGCGGGTGGCGACGCCGGAAAAGGCGGTATTATCTGGAAATCACCGGGCGAGTCAAGAAAGCCGTTGCATCCGGTTCTGGCCGGCTGTACCTTCCTGCTGTTCCGGAAACGAACACGAGAACGACAGCGAAGAGAGATCGGCAAGAACGCCGGAAAAACAGCGAGAAAACGACGGAGAAAACCGGCGGAGATAACACCGCCGAACAAGACTGAACGACGCACCAGAATAACATCCAGAGAACGTCGGTTCCAGAGCGTCGTTCGCTCCGCTCGCATGCCGCGGGAGTTCCGATAACATCGTGCGGCCCAACGCGCGGCCACTCGCCCGGCGCGAGACATCACCATGGAATTGCGGCTGACGAACACGCTCGGGGGCGAGAAGACTTCCTTCGAGCCGCTCCGTGACGGCGAGGTCCGCATGTACCATTGCGGGCCCACCGTCAAGGAAGACATCAACGTCGACAAGTTCCGCTCCTACCTCCTCGGCGACATCCTGCGTCGGTACTTCGAGCTCGTCGACTTTCGTGTCACCCAGGTGATGAACATCACCGACGTCGGCCACCTGAACGAGTTCGAGGAGGACGCGATCGAGATCGCCGCGGGTCGCTCCGGCAAGCAACCCACGGAGTTCGTGCAGGAGGAGGAGGCAGACTTCCACCGCCACCGCCGCGAGCTGCGCATCCTCGACGCCGATCACTATCCGCGCGCGCGCGAGAACATCCCCGAGATGATCGCGCTCGTCGAGCGGCTGCTCGAGGCGGGGATCGCGTACACCGCCGGCGAGAACGTCTACTTCGACGTGCGGCGGTTCCCGGGTTTCGGCAAGCTCACCGGCAAGTCCCTCGACGAGCTCACGGAGCTGCAGAAGGGGCTGCGCGCGAAGCCGCATCCCGAGAAGCGCCACCCGCTCGACATCGACCTCTGGCGCACCGACGTCCTCCACCGCATGCACTGGCAGAGCCCGTGGGGTCGCGGCTATCCCGGCTGGCACGTCGAGTGCGTCGTCATGAGCCGCAAGCACCTCGGTGAGACGTTCGACATCCACACCGGCTCGGCGGAGATCATCTATCCGCACCACGAGTGCGAGATTGCCGAGGCGGAGGCGATCGACGGCACGCCGCTGGCGCGCTACTGGCTGCACAGCGCGCACGTCCTCGTCGACGGCCGGCCGACCTCTCGCGCCAACCGCAACCTGCTGACCGTGCAGGGGCTGCTCGACTCCGGCGTCGACGGCGTCGACATCCGCGGCGCCCTCCTGAGCGAGCACTATCGCCACTCGCTCGAGCTCACGCCGGAGACCCTCGACCGCGCGAGCGAGCGGCGGGAAGCGCTGCAGAATGCGGCCGATCGTCTGCGCTCGGCGATCCCCGCGCGCAAGGCCGGCGGCGCCGAGAAGAAGGCCCTCGAGAGGGCCGACGCCGACTTCGTCGCCGCCCTCGAGGACGACCTCGACGTCCCCCGCGCGCTCGACATCGCCACCGAGCTCGCCGGGCAGATCAACCGCGAGGAGCTCGCGATCTCGACGCTGGCGACGCGGACGATGGAGCGGTTTGATCGGGTGCTGGGGTTGGTTGATTGAACTCATCGTTCGTCCTCGTCCTCGATCCTCCTGACTGAGACCGAGACAGAGAACAGAGGCAGAGGGCGGAGGACCGATTCCGACTCGGATTCCGATTTATTCCGATTCCGAGACCCGATTCGGAGTCCGACTCCGATTCCGAGGTCCGAGGCCGAGGTCCGAGGCCGAGATCAGAGATCAGAGATCCGGTACTGCAGGTCGATCTGGACCGTAGGGCGGTGGACCGTGACCGTGGACCGTGACCGTGACCGTCGACCGTGACCGTCGACCGTCTCCAGACGCCTGGGATGAGTCCTGAAACCATGAGGATTTCGGCGCAGGCGTAATCTGTGTTCCCGTCCTCGTTGGCCGTCGGCGGCGCCTTCGATCTGTGAAGTACGTCTTCGGCCGGGAACGGGAACGGGGACGGGAACGGGGAAGATGGCACCGAAGCGCGGTCGTTTCTTTGCCGTGATCGGCGGGCTCGGGGTTGTCGTCGTGCTCGTGCTCGTCGGGGTGTCGTGGCGCGACGTCTACTACGGGCTCTTTCCGGAGCGGCGTTTCCTCGGGGCGTGGTCGTCGCTCGACTTCGGCGAGGCGCGGGGGAGCACCTACGACTTCCGCGACGACGGTCGTCTCGTGGTGCGCGGCGCGAGGGAGTACGAGTGGCGGTATCGGGTCGAGGGTGAACGCCTGATCTTCGAGAGCGATCGGTGGCCGTCGATGAACGTGCGCTATCGGTTCGAGCCCGATGACATTCTGGTGCTGGAGATTCCGGGAGGGCCCTTCCGTTACCGGCGGGTGGAGCCCTGAAGTGCGGTGCGGGAGGGGCCCGCGGATGACGCAGATGGGGAGGGAGACGGTCCGCAGATGACGCAGATGACGCAGTTGGAGAACGGTCTCTGTCTCGGACTCTGGTCTCTGATCTCGGAATCGGAATCGGTATCGGTATCGGTATCGGTATCGGAGTCGGTCATCGGACTCCGCAACCAGAGCCTTCGAGGACGGGAACGGGCACGGGTACGGGAACGGACACGGGTACGGGTACGTTTTTGCAACGATGGGGTCGAAGTCGGAGTCGGTCTCGGAGTCGGTTTCCGATAGCGCCCGCTTTTCCCCGACCCACCCCCCAATGCTTTCCCCCCGGTCGGGGTGAGAGGGCGCTCCTTGGTATTTGTTGTGAGTGCCGCCTACGACCCCTAATTCGACCCAGTTTTATTGGTGGGGTGCCCTCTCTACTCTTTCCCCTCCGGGTTCCCCCCAAAACCGACTGGCCCGACCCATCTCCCGTCCCCGTCGCGCGTCGGCCGCGGTGCGGATTCCGAGATCGGACCCCGACTCCGAGGTCCGACTCCGATCCGAGTCCGACGTCCGACTCCGGGACCGATACCGATCCTCAATCTGCGTGAATCTGCGTGAATCTGCGGAATCTGCGTTCCGGTCCCCGTCGCGCGTCGGCCGCGCTCCGGTCAGCTCAGCGCGACACCACCCGCAGGTAGCGCTTCTTGCCCGCTCGCAGCAAGGCCCCGCCCTCGCGCAGGTCCGCTCCGGTGATCGCCCGGTCCTCGTCGACGGCGTCGCCGTTGACGTAGAGGCCGCCCTGGCGCGCGAGCCGGCGCGCCTCGTTTCTCGAGCCGCAGAGCTTTCCCTCGGCCGCGACGACGACCACCGGCACACCCTCGGCGAGGCGGTCGGCGGCGATCTCGTGGGTGGGCATGTCGACGGCGTCGACCTGGCCGCCGCCGCCGAAGAGCGCCCTCGCCGCCTCGCGGGCGCGGTCCGCCTCGGCCTTGCCGTGCGTGATCACCGTGGCCTCGAACGCGAGCGCCTCCTTGGCGCGGTTGAGCTCGGCGCCCTCGAGAGCCTCCATGGCGGCGATCTGCTCGACGTCGAGGAAGGTGAACAGCCGCAGGAAGCGGCCGACGTCGCGGTCGTCGACGTTGACCCAGAACTGGTAGAAGTCGTACGGCGACGTGCGCTCCGCGTCGAGCCAGACGGCGCCCGACTCGGTCTTCCCCATCTTGGCGCCGTCGGCGGT
>JBFFXF010000238.1:0-11830 GCA_041569895.1 Planctomycetota bacterium
TACGAGGACTTCAACGGCCGCCCGCGCTTCATCGTCGAGGAGGGCGGCGAGCCGATCGCGGAGTTGTTCTCCAGATCCTCGTAGCATGGAGAGTTAGAAAGCGCGTTCGGACGCAGCAAAGCCTCGCTCCTTCAAAGCGTGCCTTGGTTTTCTCGCGGGAAGCGAGAAAATCAAGGCGCGCTCCCCGTCGTGAACGCCGATGAGCTGAAGTTGTCGACGTTGCCCGCCACATCGAGCACGTCGGCGCGGACGATGTAGCGCTGCGTCGCGCCGAGCATCGCCAGCGGGGTGATGGTGACAACGCGACGCGTCGGGTCCAGTGTCACCGTCGATTCGACGCCGTCGATCCGCACGGTCGACGCGTTCACCGACAGCGGGTTGAGATCCTCGTTGAAGGTCAGGATGACACTGACGTCGCGCGGCACGCCGGTCTCGTTCCTGGCGGGTGACAGCACGGTCACGACCGGTCGGATCAGGTCCGCGCCGACGCCCGTGGTGAAGGTGGCGTCGACGCCCGCGGCGAGCGGGTTGCCGGCGTAGTCCGTCAGGCCGGAGACCGACGTCGTGTAGCTCGTGCCCGGGTCGAGGGGCGCAAGGGGCGTGATCGTCACCCGCCGGTGCCCGGCCAGCACGCCGAGCGTCGCCGGCACCCGGCCCTCCGGACCGTTCAGCAACACGGTCAACCCGCTGACACAGCTCGAACAGATGCGCTCGGAGAAATCGACCATCACGGCGGCGTTCGTCGGCACGTTCGCGTCGCCCGCCGCCGGGTGGACTCCCGCGATCTCGGGCGCTGCGGTGTCGCCGTCGGCGCCGGTCGTGAAGCCGCGACTGAAGCCACGGGCGACGTTCCCCGCCAGGTCCTGCAGGGCGCCGGCGATGCGGATCGAATACCGGGCGTCCGGGGCCAGCGGGTCGTCGGGCACGAACCGGACCGTTCGGCCGCTGATCGCATGAGAGCCGCTGACGAGTCGCCCCGTGGTGTTGTCGACGACGCCGAACGATTCGGTGTCGACGGAGGCGGGATCGAAGTCCTCGCTGAGCGCGATGACGGGCTGTACGTTCCGCGGCACGTCGGCAGCGTTCGACTCGGGACACGCGCGTCTTATGACGGGGTGAACGGTGTCGAGGGCCGTCCCGGTCGTGAACGCGGCCGACGTCGCCGGGGCGGGGTTGCCGGCGAGATCCGTGATGCCATCGACGGTGACCGTGTGCTCCGTGCTCGAGGCGAGCATGTCGTGCGGCATCACCCGGATGACGGTGTCACCGCGGGAGAGCGTGATCGAGCACGGCACGACCTCGCCGGCGCCATCCGAGATCATCACCGTCGATCGGCTGACGGTGAGCGGGTTCACGGGCTCGTCGACATAGACGCGGATCTCCGCGTTTGGCGCGATGCCGGTCGAGCCGCCGGCAGGAGCGACTGCGGTCACGCGGGGCGCGATCTCGTCGGCCGTGTCGCCGAAGCGCACATCGAAGATGCGGTTCTGACGCAGCGGTATCCCGAACGTGTCGAGAATCGCCGTCGTGAACGAGAACCGGATGAGGTTGCCCGGAGTCGGCGGAGTCGTCGGCGTGAACGAGAAGAGACGCCCGGTGGAATCGAGGGAGCGCGTTCCGGCCACCGGGGGCCCGCCGGCGACGCTGAGGTCGTTGACGAGCACACTCGTGTCCGTGATGGTCGCCGGATCCATCGGTTTGCTGAAGCGAGCGAAGACAGTCGCGTTCGCCGGGGGGTTCCTCGGGATCAGGCTGTTGACGAGCGGGTTGACGACGGCCGGATCGGCGCGCGTCATGAACATCGAGCTTGATTCCCGCGACATGCGGCGCCCGGCCCTGTCGGCGAGATCCGTCGTGATGACGATCTGCACCAGGGCCGAGAACGCGAAGGGAACAGCCGGCGTGAAGACGAGGACCCGGTCGTCACCGGTGAATCGCAGCGATCCATCGACGAGGACGCCGTTCTCGGAGACGAAGACCGCGCCGGCAGCGGTTGACGTGTCGATCGGCTCACTGAAGCGGACGACGATCGAGCGATCGGGCGGCACTCCGGTGGCCCCGTTGGCCGGCCTGTAGACCTGGACGCCGGGCACGCTCGCGTCGAAGGCGGCGGCCACCGTGAAGGTCGCCGAGAAGTCCTCGAGGCCGTTTCCGGAGAGGTCCTGGATGCCGCTCGTGAGGACGAGGCTGGCGCGGCGACCGACGTCGTTCACGTTCAGGCCGGTGATGGTGAGCACGCGGTTGTCGAGCGATCTGGCGATGCTCGGCTGGCGGCGGACCCCATCGAGGAAAAAGACCGCGGTGTTCGCGGTCACCGTCGACCCGTTGATCGACTCGGACAGCGTGACCACGATCGGGCGCGTGAAGGGATAGTCCTCCGTCCCGGCCGGCGGGTCGATCGCCAGGACACGCGGGCGAGTGGTGTCGGCCTCCCCGGCGGCCGTCGTGAAGCGGGAGCTCGCGCTGACGATGCTGTTCCCCGCGAGATCGAGGACGTTGGTGTTCGCCGACGCGCTGTACCCGGTGTCGGGGAGCATGCCGCCGAGCGGGATGAGCGTGACGATGGTCTGCCCGTTCACGTCGGCGATCTCCATGTCCGCCGCGACGACAAAACCGGTGGCAGCTTGCTGCAGGAAGACCGAGGACCCGAGGACGAGCTTCGTGTGATCCACTCGCTCGCTGAAGCGGATGACAACCGGGGAGTCGAGGGGCACGTCCGTGGCGCTGTTGGCCGGATCGATGACCGCTGTCGGCGCGACCCCGTCGACGTGTCCGCCGAGCGCCGCGTCATCGAGCGTGCCGAAGAGCTGCAGCTCGGCGAGGCCGGGATCGCAGCTCTCGTCGTCCGTTCCGGTGAAGCGAACGCGCCGGACACCGGGGACGCCGCCCGCGTCGACGACGAGATCCCGGTGCGGCGCCGGCAGATCGACGATGTCGCTGTCGAAGACCCGTGTGCCGGTCGAATCGAACGCCTCGACGCGGCCGGCGAAGAAGTCGAATCCGACGGCCGACTGCCGGTTGCCGAGGATGTTGACGTGCTCGAGCGTCGCGTCGCCCGGCAGGATCACCTCGACGAACGGTGACGCGCCGCGATTCGCCGCGTCACCGCACTCGGTGAACCAGGACGTCGAGGCGTTGCCGTCGATGACGCGCTCCGCCGCGTTGCTCGCCGAGAACTCGCTCGAGGCCTCCGCCGTGGTTCCGGCCGCCAGCGAGAGATTCTCGACGCCGCTCGTCGCGAAGCCGCTCGAGAAGCTGACGGCGGAGCCGTCGACGTCCGCGACGCCGTCGAGGGTCACGGTGAACGAATCGAGTGGCAGCTCCACGACTGGCGTCAGGGTCAGCAGCAGCCGGCTGGGGGAGAGGGAGCTTCTGACGGCGACGTCTCCGGTCGCCTCGCCGGTGAATCGTATGGCGTCGAGGGTCACGGGATTGAGGGGCTGCCTGAAGCGCAGGGCAACGCGCGCGTTGAGCGGCACTCCGGTGGAGCCGCCGGCGGGACTCACCGCGTCCACCTCGGGCGCGCCGCCATCGGCGAGATCGCCGGTGCTGAAGGCGAGGCTGAAGAACGAGGCCGTGTTTCCGGCGGTGTCGGTCACGCCCGCGGAGACCGTGTAACGGAACCGCGGCTCGAGCGGTTGCTCGGGTCGCAGCGTGATGAGCGTCCGCGAATCGTCGAGCTCGACCGCGGCGTCGACCGTGAATCCGAAGTCACGCTCGATGAGACGGACGGTGTCGCTCGTGACCGAGGTGACACTGAGCGGCTCATCGAAGAGCAGCTCGACGACGACGCCGGTGCCGACGCCGGTCTCCCCGCTCTGCGGATTGGTGACGACGACGCGCGGGCGCTGCAGGTCCGCATCGGGTCCGGTCCGGAAGTCGACCACGTGGGGAGCTGCGAGGCCGTTCCCCGAGAGGTCCTGAAGTCCATCCAGAGTCAGCGTGTGCTCCGTGTTCGGAGCGAGCAGCACGCGTGGCCGAATCCAGATATCGTCGGCCCCGAACGGCATGATCCGGATCGGGACCTCCGAGCCGCCGGCCGACAGCGTGACGTTGCCCTCGGAGAAGAGCGAGACCGGATCGATCGGCTCGTCCGTGCGCAGTGACGGGAGGACGTTGACGGGAACGCCCTCGTCGCCGCCGACCGGATTTTCGAGGACGATCGAGGGCCGGTCGGCATCGGGGCCGAAGCCGGTCGTGAACGTGGAGGAGGACGCACGGAAGGCATTCCCGGAGAGGTCCTCCATCTGGCTGAGCTGGATCGTGTGCCGCACCCCGACCGAGAGAGGCGCGGCCGGCGTCAGCGTGATCATGCGACCATCGGCGGAGATCTCGCGCGTCGCCTCGAGAAGCGCGGACGTCTTGCCGTCGCGGATCCATGTGCTCGCCGCCTCGACAGTCTCCGGGGCCACCGGCTCGGAGAAAACGGCGACCACCCTCGCGTTGATCGGAACGCCGGTCGCCGAGGCGAGCGGGCTGACGCGCACCGCGCGCGGGCGCTCGAAGTCGAGGTCGGCCGCGGTCCTGAAGGTGGTCGTCGAGGGGGTGACCCGGTTGCCGGCCGCATCCGTGAGTCCCTCGATGGCGACCGTGTAGAGCGTGTCGCCCTCGAGGAGGGCATGCGGCGCGATGCTGATGATCGACCGATCGCGGAGCAGCAGGAACGAGCAGGCGATCGCGTTCCCGGCCGCGCTCGAGATCAAGATGGTGCTCTCGCCGACCGTCAGCGGATTGACGGGCTCGTCGAGACGAATCCGGATGATCGCGTTGACGCCGATTCCCTCGCTGCCGTCCGGCGGAGCGACCGCGGTGACGCTCGGCGCGACGTCATCGGCCTCCGCGCCGAGCACCGAATCGAAGATCCGCACCCTCCGGAGCGGCCCACCGGACGTGTCGCGGATCTCCGTCGTGTACGTGAACCGGATTCGACTGTTGGGGGCGAGCGTGCCGACCGGATCGAAACACACCGTGCGACCGTCGCCGGAGACACTGAATTCCCCGGCCACGGCCGGGGATCCACCGACGCTGAGGTTGTTGACGCGCAGAGCGCTCTCGTTGATCGTCGTGGCGTCGACGGGCTTGTTGAAGCGTGTGCAGAAGGTGGAGTTCGTCGGCGCGGCGTTGCGCGGTTCGAGCTGGACGGCGTCGAGCGCGATGTTCTCCGGATCCTGCGCCGTCATGAACATCGCCTCGAAGCGCGGCAACGGAATGCCCGCCTCATCGGTCACGTCGCGCGTCGCGAACACCTGGACGAGGGCGCCGTGAGCGAACGGGCGCGCCGGCTGGAACCGAACGACGCGTCCGGCGGCCGTCACCTCGATCGCGCCGTCGACGAGGACGCCGTTCTCCGACACGAAGATCCCCTCCGCCGCGCTCGTCGGATCGATCGCCTCGGTGAAGATGAGGATCACGGGCTTGTCGATCGGGACGTTGGTCGCGGCGTTCGCGGGGCGAATCCCGGAGACCGACGGAGCCCTGGTGTCGATCGATGGCGGCGCCAGCGTGAAGCTCATCGTGAACGGCTCGAGGGGATTGCCGGCCGTGTCGAGGATGCTGCCCGTGGCCACGACGCTGACGGGCCGGCCGGCGTCAGTCTCGGCGAGCCCCGTGAGCGTGACCATGCGGTTGTCGACCGATCGAGCGATGATCGGATTTCGTCGATCCCCGTTGATGAAGAACGCCAGGGTCGACGAGTTCACCGTCGTCGCGGCGAGCGACTCGTTGAACGCCAGCACGACCGGTGTGCGGAAATGGACGTCGAGCGAGCCATCCGGAGGCGTCGCCGAGATGACGCGCGGGCGCTCGGTGTCCCGCAGGCCGGTTGTCGTGCTGAAGCTCGTCACCGAGCTGATGAGCCGGTTTCCGGCGGCATCGCGAATCGGGTCCTGCACCAGGATCCGATAGGTCGTCTCGGGCTGCAGCGGGAGGAGGGGCGTCAGCGTCACCTCGGTCGACAGGTCGGTGGAGCTCATCGCGAAGTCCACGGCGAGGGTCTCGAACGTGACCGTCCGCTGCAGGAAGACGGTGTTCCCGTATCCGACCGACGTCTCGTCGACGCGCTCCGTGAAGCGGACGGTCACCACCTGATCGAGCGGCACGTCCGTGGCGCCGTTCGGGGGATCGACGATGGTCCGCGGTCGTCCCGTGTCGACCACGCCGCCGAGCGCCGGATCCGCGAAGCGGCCGAAGACCTGCAGCTCGGCGAGTCCGGGCGTGCAGCTCTCGTCCGCGGTCAACGTGAACCGCACGCGGCGGACCGACGCCACGCCGCCGAGGGTGATGACGATGTCCCGGTCCGGCGCCGGGAGGTCGACGACGCCGCTGTCGAAGAGCTCGGTGTCGTCCCCGGCGAAGGCCTGCAATCGGCCGGCGAAGATGTCGAAGCCGTCCGGCGACTGGCGATTCCCGAGGATGCGCACCAGGTCCACCTCCGCGTCGCCGGGCAGGGTGACCTCGACGAAGGGCGTCGCTCCCCTGTTGGCCGCGTCCGAGCACGCGGTGAACCACGAGGTGCTGGCGTCGCCATCGATCACACGATCGGGCGGGAGGTTGCCGGACTGGCTGCTCGCCCGCGCCGTCGACCCGGTCGCGCGCGAGAGATTCTGCAGTCCGCCGGTCGAGAAGCTCGTCGTCACGGCCAGACGGTTGCCAGCGACGTCCGTCAGCCCCCTGATGTCGACGGTAAAGACGTCGATCGCGAGGTTCTCGTCCGGCGTGAACGTGAGCACTCTGCGATCCGACGAGAGCGCGGTCGCGCCGGCGACCCGCCCGGAGGTCTCGCCGGAGACGTCGAGGGAACCGAGCGAGTGAATGTCGAGCGGCTCCGAGACGCGGACGACGACGCGCGCGTTCAGGGGGACACCCTCGTCGCCATCCCGGGGGCTGATCGAGAGCAGCTGCGGCGGCTCCTCATCGGTATCGGCGCCGGTGATGAAGGTCGCGATGCCGAACGTGTCGGAATTGCCCGCCGTGTCGAGCACATCGGCGACCACCCGGTAGGCGACCCGTGGCTCGAGGAGCTCCCGCGGGGCGATCTCGACGCGCGTGCGGTCGGCGCTGAGCGACACGTCGGCGTCGACCCGGACCGTGAACGGCGCCACCTGGAGCATCACCGAGTCCGCGGTGACCGTCGTGGCGTTGAGCGGCTCGTTGAACGTCAGCGTGACGACCACGTCGAGCGGGACATCGGTCGCCCCGGAGGCCGGATTGACGCTGGTCACGAACGGTCGCAGCCTGTCGACGTCCTCGCCGAGCGTGAACGTCGTTTCCACCGTGCCCGTCATGACGTTCTTGGCGCGGTCGCGGAGCCCGGCGACGGAGATCGTGTACGTGACGCCCTGCGCCAGCGGCTCGGCGGGCACGAAGCGGACGCGCCGGTTGGCGTCGAAGAGGGTGAAGGTGCCGGCGACCGGCAGCCCCGCCCTGTTGAGGAAGATCGAGTCGCGGCTGATGGACGTGGCGTCGAGGGGCTCGTCGACGCGCACCGTGACGCTGGCGTTGGTCGGCACGCCCATCGCCCCGTCGACCGGGTCGATGGCGAGGACGACGGGCGGCGTCGTGTCCTCCCTGAATCCGGTGGTGAACGCCGTGGCGAAGGGGACGAGCGCGTTCGCCGCCCGGTCGGTGATCGCCGTCGTCGCGCGGACGGTGTGCCGAGTCCCCACAGACAGCGGCCGATCCGGCGTGAAGCAGACGATTCGGCCGGTCTCGTCGAAGCCGATCTCGCCGGTGACGAAAGCGAACGTCTTGTCATTGCGCACGGTCAACGACGTGCTGTCGACCGTCGACCGCAGGACCGGCTCGCTGAACCGGATGGCGATCGCGCTGTTGACCGGCGCGTTGAGGATGTTGTTCGTCGGACTGATCTGCGCCAGCGTCGGACGCGTGAAGTCCGTCTGGCTCGACGTGCGGAACTCCTCGGTGAACTCGCGCTCGAGCAGGTTGCCGGCTGCATCGCGGACGCCCGCAATCCGCACGGTGTACGCGGAGGACGGCAAGAGGTTGTTCGTGGGGTCGAGGCTCACCGAGCGGCCATCGGCGCCGAGCGAGACCGTCGACGGGACGACCTCGCCCGCCGGGTCGAGAAGCTGCACGGTGTTCGCGTTCAGGCTCTCGGGACGCATCGCCTCCGAGAAGACGATGTCAAGCGAGGAGTTGATGAAGACGCCCTCCTCGTCGCGGAGACCGTCGACGGACTCGACGGTCGGCGGCACGCGGTCCGGGTTGAAGGGGTCGGTGTCGAGCCTCGACTCCTCGAGGTTGGTCAGACCATCGCCGTCGGAGTCGATATTCGCGTCGGAGGCATCGAGCGGATTCAGCCCGAAGCGCGACTCGTAGCCGTCGAGCATGCCGTCGCCGTCGGTGTCGGGGGAGAACGGGTTGCTGAAGACGCCGTCGCGACCCGGCCTCGTCTCCTCACCGTCGGAGAGTCCATCACCGTCGGCGTCCTCGTCGCCGTCGTTGACGCCGTTGCCGTTCGAGTCGGCGATTCCCGGGTCGGTGCCAAGGAGGAACTCGCCCGCGTCGGAGAGTCCATCGCCGTCGGCGTCCTCCTCGCCGTCGATGATGCCGTCGTCATCGGAGTCCGCGTCGTCCGGGTTCGTGCCGGTCAGTCGCTCGACGTCGTCGGGGACGCCGTCGCCGTCGCTGTCCTGTCGCAGGTTGATGGCGCGCAGCGTGATGACACCGGCGTCGGTGAGGCCCGAGGGCACCGGATCGAGGCCGTCGGCCGAGCCCACCAGGAGCTGAGTGCCGCGCCGCAGGCTGGCGATCAGCGACACGAGTCCCGGGTCGGTCGCCACGCCGGGGATCTCGAAGCGCCCGTCGATTCCGGTGCGCACCGAGAGCGGCTGATCGATCACGGAGACCCGGACGCCGGCGGCCGCGTTGCCGGCGCGATCCTCGACCCTGCCGGTGACGGTCGTCAGCGGCGAGCCGACGACCACGAGGAGTCGCGTCACTGCCGTGCTGCCCTCGAGCACGGCGGTCAGGAAGACCTGCCCGCCGCTCCTGGCCGTGACCAGCCCCGATTCGGAGACATCCGCGACGCGCTGGTTGCTCGTGCGGTACGTGATGCAGTCGTCGGTCGCGTCGAGCTCCACCTCGGAGCCGTCCGAGAGTGTCGCGAAGACCCGCAACTGCGTCGTCTGTCCGACGGTAGTGAGCACCGGGTCGGAAGGCGTGACGCGCAGCGCCTCGATGGCGAGCGGCGGCTCGGTCGAGATCGTCAGCTCGTCGAACTCGAACGTCTCGCCCTGGCGGATCTGGAAGCAGTCGCTCGAGACGTAGTAGAGGACGCCGTCCCGCACGAAGCTGCCGCGCAGGACGAGCCTGTCGTCGCTCAGGAAGTCGGGGACCGTGCCCGGGCCTCCGGCGCCGAAGAGGTCCGCCGCGACGACGTTGTTGACGACGAAGCCGCCGTCGGAATCGGCGGTGGTCGCCTGCCCGCCCACGGTCAGCTGCGGGAGCGAGTCGTCTTCTTCGTCGTCGTTGCCGCCGGCGCCGCGGCCCGAGGCAACGAGAATGACCCCGGAGGGCGCGCCGAGACTCGCCGTGCTCGAGCTCGGATCGAGCGGATCGGAGCCCTGCTTCACTTCGGCGCCGTCATTCACCCCGTCGCCGTCGCTGTCGCGCTCGTTCGGGTCGCTCCCGAGGACGACCTCGTCGATCAGGCCGATGCCATCGCCGTCCGCATCACCCGTCGGGTCGTCGAACGTGTCCGGATCGAGGCCGTTGCGGGTCTCGTACGAATCGACGAGGAGGTCGCCGTCCGAATCCACGTCCCGGATGGCGAACTGCTGCATGCCGAAGTCGTCGCCGTTGCGGACGTAGACGAACGCGATCGCCGGCAGCGACTGGAACGGGCTCGGCGTCGCGCGCACCTCGAGCAGGCCATCCGGCGAGATGGTCACGAAGTCGTTCGCCCGATCGTCGGCGATCGGCGTCGCGAAGTAGAGCGTCCCGGACGCCGACGGCGTGATGTCGTCCTCGCCGCGCGCGACGCTGATCTGCAGCGTGTCGCCGACGTCGAGGAAGAACGGCGCGTCCGGGCTGACCGACAGCGCGAGGTCCGCCGTGATGTCGTCGCGGACCGAGAGCTCGGCCTCGGTGGGCGGAGGCGGCAGGATCGGCAGACCGGCGCCTCCACCGCCACCCGATCCCGGACAGTTCGCCTGCGCGATCTCGCGCACGATGTTGGCGACGGCGGGCACGACGCCCGAGCCGATGAGCCGGTTCCAGATCGACAGGTCGGGGTTCGACAGCAGGCACGGGACGAGGATATTGAAGAGGAAGTCGTTGTGCTCGCGGTCGTCGATGTTGTCGCAGTTTCGTCTCCAGCTCGGGTAGAGCTCGTCCTTGACGTGGAAGCTGCCGTCGATGGCGAAGCAGACGTCGGCGGCGTTGAACTGGAACGAGCCGATGCGGATGGTCGGGATCCACGACGGGATGTGGCGACAGACGCGCTCGGCCGGTCCACCGCCCGTGCGCCGGCGGTTCCTCGCCGTGTCGGTGATGGTGTCGCGCTGCCACTTCGGCGCGTCCGGAGTGCAGCCGTTCTCGGCGAGGCAGGCCAGCTGGCAATTGAGCGCCGCGGCGGCGCTGCCGCGCGTCTCGTCGCAGGCCTTCTGGAGGTCCTTCTTCGCCCTCTCGCACGGGTCGTTCTCGCAGTCGCCGGCCACCGAGTACGGCGGGCAGTTGCAGCCCCAGCCCGAGACGATGATGCCCGAGCCGGGGTCGGACGTGATTGTCGATCCGTCCTCGGCGACGCGACCGGTGGCGACGATCTCGAAGTCGTTGGTGTCGTGGTAGAAGCTCAGGAAGTACGAGATCGCGCCCGCCGGCAGTCCGGACATGTTCGGATAGGTGATGCGCACCGGCGGGTCGAAGGTCGCGCCGGCCGGCTGGAATGTCCACGCGAACGGAGGCGCGGCGCCATCGGGCATCGGCATCGGGATGTCGTCGTGGTGCACCTGGCTCAGCGAGAGCTCGACCGAGTTGCCGTTGACGCCGTCGACGACCGTGCCGTCGGCCAGCGTCACCACGGTGCCCGCGAGCACCGTCATGCGCAGCCCGGCGATGTCCGGGACGGTGAGCTGCACGGTCGAGCGCCCGTCGTAGACGACGCCGAGGGGATTGACCCGCGGCAGCCTCACCGGCGCGGACAGGGCGTTGTCGACGTTCGGCACGACGAACGGCTCGAAGGAGAGCGACGGGAAGCTGCCGGCCGGAATGGCTCGTCCGGGATCGCCGCCGATCCGCGTCGCCGTGCCACCGTCGATGAAGAGGTGCGAGTTGCCGGATCTGTCGAGGCGGGCGAACCGGAACCTCCCGTCGATGCCGGTGACGGTCTCGAAGACCGTGCCGTCGGGGAACTCGAGCTCGCAGCGAGCTCCCTGGATCGGCTGCTCGCCGTTATCGATGACGAAGCCGGAGAACGTCGTCGGTCGCGCGCGATTCCGCCTGACGCCGAAGATCTGAAACGTCGCCGGGCCGAGCGGGTTGGTCTGAAAGGTCGCCTGAACGAAGTTGTTGCCCGCCCGCGGGCCGAGCACGAAGTCCACCTCGGCGTGTCCGGTCTCGGATGTGGTGACGACCACCGCGTCCTCGCCGTTGACCTTGCCGCCGCCGCGCGTGACCGAGAACGTCACGGGGACGCCGGCGACGCCGTTGCAGGAGTCGCTGACCCAGACGCGGAGCGGCGCCGGCGCGGGCGCGCCCGCCTCGCCGCGCTGATTGTTGCCGCTGCCGATGTTGATCTGATCGGCGGGAGCCGGATCGGCCGATTCGCAGAAGAAGATGGTGTTGGCGACGTCTTCCCCGGTCACCGCGA
>JBFFXF010000239.1:0-11815 GCA_041569895.1 Planctomycetota bacterium
GCGACATTCTCGAGGAGCGCCGGGACGACGGCGCCACCGCCGCCAACCCCGCGAAACGAAGGTTGAGCCCGATGAGAGCGACCACCCCGACCCTTCTGCTGTGCCTCGTCCCGGCCATGCTCGCCGCACAGGACGCGGAGAGGCCGCGAGCGCCCGATGAGGCCGGCCCTCGCCCGGAGCGTGGTGCCGGCGGACGCGATCGTCGCCGTGGCCAGCGTGGCGGGCCCGGGGGCGGTTTCGGAGGCATGCGCCGGGAGGTCGAGCTCGTCGAGCGATTCGACGCCGATGGCAACGGCTGGCTCGACGCCGAGGAGCGCAAGCCGGCGCGCGAGTTCATCGTCGAGGAGCGCGAGGCGGGGCGCGCCGGTCGCCGCGGCTTCGGCCGCGGACCGCGAGGCCCCTTCGGCGGCGCGAGCCCGGAGCCGCCGCAGCCGGGCCCCAGTGTGTCGCCGGCGGACGTCGAGGCCGTTCCCGACGCGCCGCTCTACGACCCGGGCACGGTGAGGACGCTCTTTCTCGATTTCGAGTCCGACGACTGGGAGAAGGAGCTCGAGGACTTCAGCAACACCGACGTGGACGTGCCGGCGCGGCTCACCGTCGATGGCGTGACCTACGAGCACGTCGGCGTGCACTTCCGCGGCGCCTCGTCGTTGATGACCGTCGGGGAGGGCTTCAAGCGGTCGCTGAACCTGTCGCTCGACTTCATTCATGACAGGCAACGGCTGGAGGGCTACCGCACGCTCAACCTGCTGAACTCGCACAGCGACCCGACCTTCCTGCGCACCGTTCTCTTCACGCACGTCGCGCGAGAGTACATCCCGGCTCCGAAGGCGAACTTCGTGCGCGTCGTCATCAACGGCGAGAGCTGGGGCGTCTACATCAACGCCCAGCAGTTCAACAAGGACTTCATCCGGGATTGGTTCGAGACGACGAAGGGAGCGCGCTGGAAGGCGCCGGGGAGTCCGCGGGGCCGCGCGTCGTTCGCCTACGTCGGCGACGACCCCGCGGACTACAAGGGAGTCTGGGAGATCAAATCGAGGGATGATCCCGAGGACTGGGCCGCGCTGATCCAGCTCTGTAAGGTGATCGACACGACGCCGCCGGAACGCCTCGAGGCGGCGCTCGAGCCGCTGCTCGACATCGACGGGGCGCTGAAGTTCCTGGCGCTCGATGTCGCCCTCGTCAACAACGACGGCTACTGGACCCGCACCAGCGACTACAACCTCTACCGTGACCGGTCCGGCCGCTTCCACGTCATCCCGCACGACGCGAACGAGACATTCCGCATGCCGGGCGGCTTCGGTCGCGGCCGGCGTGGCGGCCCGGGAGGATTCGCTCGCCGCGGCTTCCCGGGCGGCGGTTTTCCCGGCTTCGGCGGTTTCGGACGCGGCATGACGGCCCGCAGCATGCTCCGGCAGGGCGACGCCGACGGCGACGGGGAGCTCACCAGGGCAGAGCTCACGGCACTCGGCGGCGCGTGGTTCAAGAAGATGGACGTCGACTCGGCCGGCTCGATCAGCAAGGCGGCGTTCACATCGAAGCTCGGCGAGGCGCTGGTTCCCGCGCCGGAAGGCCCCGACGGCGCGCGGCCGCCCGTCTCGCCCGACGCCTTCATCGTCGAGGGCATCTTCAAGGGAGCGGACGCGAACGAGGACGGCGCGATGACGGGCGCCGAGCTCGAGGCGCTGCTCGCGAAGTGGTTCGACGAGTGGAGCGGAGAGGACGGCGACACTCTCGACGAGGAGTCCCTCGCGCGCGGATTGCGCGAGGCGCTGCCGCGGCCCGCCTTCGGCGCGCCCCCGCCGGCACCGGACGAACGCGGTCCCCGGCCCGCGGACGACCCGGAGCGCGGGCGCCGGGGACCGCCGCAACAGGGCCGTGGTGATGGACGCGACGAGGCGAGGGCGGTCGAGCTCGATCCGCTCGTCGCCGCCGACGACCCGGGCAAGCCGCTCTTCTCGAAGCTCCTCGCGGTGCCGTCCCTGAGGAAGCGCTACCTCGCCCACGTCCGCGACATCGCCGAGCGGTGGCTCGACTGGGAGCGACTCGGCCCCATCGCGGAACGCTATCACGCGCTCATCGCCGACGAGGTCAGGGCGGACACGCGCAAGCTCGACTCCACCGAGGCGTTCCTCGTCGGACTGACCGAGGGCGTCGAGGGCGCGAGCGGCTTCGGCGGTCGCGGCAGGATCGGCATCAAGGAGTTCGCCGAGAAGCGCCGGGCGTATCTCCTCGAGGCCACGGCGCCGGACGACTCCCCGTCGGAGGACTGAGCTCCCCCGCGATCTCCGGCGTTGACAGCGCGTGCGATGGCCGTCGCATCCCGCGTGCGACCCGTTGACCCGAGCTCGAGCTGCGTCTACAGTGGTCGCGGGAGGGTGTGTCACTCGTGTGGGCTCGGCCACGCACGGGCTAGTTGGATCCACGCGCATCAAGTCACTCGCGACCAGCGGAGGACCGTTTCATGTCTCGACGCACCCTGTCTCGACGCGCGATCTCTCCACGCGTCACGCTGTCGTGCCTACTGCTCTTCCTGATGACCGCGGCTCCGGTGGCGGCGATCAACGGTCCGTTTCGCGTCACCGATCTCGGCGGCGGCTTCTGGGTCATCTGGTTCGAGGCGGAGCGGTACGACTTCCGCGATCCGGACACCGACGAGTTCTACGCCGTCGTCCCCGACCCCGAGGCCTCCGAGGGCTTCGCCATCAACCGCTCGGGCGGCGCGGGCGGCGTGATCCGCTACGACTTCGACATCTCCGAGATCGACGGCGAGGCGGGCACCGCGTACTTCTGGGGTCGGATCATCAACCCGAACAACCAGTCCGACTTCATGCTCGTCGAGGGCGACCCGGGCGATCCGGACATCCCGCGGGGACCGCCCCCCTATCCGGGCGGCAGCGGGTTCCCGTTCGACGTCCCCGACGACCGCATCTTCGAGGAGAACACCGGTCCGCCCTACGCCTGGACCCACTTCAGCCACGAGGAGGGACACACCAAGGAGCTCCGGGCCGGCGTGAACTCGATGCACATCTTCCACCGCTCCGGCAACTCGACCGTCTTCTGGGACGTGTTCGCGTGGACCAACGATCCAGTCTACGTGCCGAACGACCTCGACTACGAGCTCGCCGAGGTGATCGAGGAGCCCTCCTGCGACGCGCCCGACACCCATTGCCGCGGCTTCACCGTGTTCGACCCCGACGGGAATCAGGTGCCGAACGCGACGAGCACCGCGGGCATCTACACCGTCGAGACCGACGCCGTCGACGATGCGGGCGATCCGATCACCGTCACGGTGACCGCGGACAACGGCATCGACCCGCCGGTGATCGAGACCGCCGTCGGCGTGGACGCGATGGCAGTGCAGATCCGGCTGTCGGAGGGGCCGTGGAGCATGTCGGTCTCGGTCGACGACAGCCCGTTCTGCGACGACGAGGCGGAGGATGCGAGGTGCGCCGCGCTCGACTTCGAGGTGCGCGCTCCGGCGGAGTGCTCCCTACTGAACGACGGCCTGATCTCGGGCGCGCTGATCCTCGGCCCGATCGACATCGTGACGCCCTCGGGTCCACGGTGTGACGACTCGGGTCTCCTGGCGACGACGGACTACATCACCGACGGCGTGGTCGACGAGACGAACGTCTTGATTCCCGAGGGCGACCCGCTGCTTCCGGACTTCGGCGGCGTCGCGGGAGGCCTCGGCGTCGAGTTCGCGCTCAACCCCCAGATCAACCCGGGCGCGGTCGACGGGGAGCTCGAGGCGTGGATCGCGCCGCTCGACTTCGGGAGGCGGCTGATCGACTTCGACGACGTCGACCGCATCGGGCCGGTGGATGACTACGTCGTCTACGCGCTCTCCTACCTCGAGAACACCACCGACGAGTGCATCGACGCCGTGATCGAGGTCGGCACCGCCGACTCCTTCAAGCTGCGGGTCAACGGGGGGCTTGCGGCAGTGCACACGGAGTGTCGCGGCATCCCCGCGTTCGGCATCGGCGACATGGTGCCGGTGCGTCTGGCGCCCGGCGGCAACATCGTCGTGCTCGCGTTCGTCCAGGGGACCGGTCCATCGGCGATCCGGCTCGCGCTGCGCAACCCCGACGGCACGCCGCTCGTCGACGGTCGCGTCACCACCTCCTGCAACCCGCCGGATTCGTACCCCGGAGCGACCGTCTCGCGGAGCATCGAGCCACCGGTCCACGCGCTGGGAGATTCCGTCGAGGTGACGCTGGCGGCGATCGGCGTCAGCGGTCCGACGACGATCGTCGAGACCATCCCCGCGGGATACCGCGTCGACAACACGGGCGGGGGGACGCTCGAGAACGGGCAGCTCCGGTTCCAGATCGGCGCCGACACCGAGCTCGCCTACCGCCTCGTCGACGAGCGGTGCGCGTGTCGCGTCTCGATCCTCGGCGAGGCGCGCACCGGGTCGGTCTGCACGGCGGTGCGCGGCGACTCCGAGCTCGTGTGCGAGGGCGGCCTCCCGCGCGTCACGGTGTCGAAGTTCGGCGACGGCACGCAGATCTGGATCCAGGCGGAGGACTGGACACGTCGTGACCCCGACACCGACGACTTCTACACCGCCGTCTGCGACGACGGCGCGTTCGGGCGCGCGGTCACCCAGCTGAACCGCAACGGCGGGCGGCTGACGCACACTTTCGACATCTCCGCCGCCGGCGGCCTGCCGGGCACCTGGTACTTCTGGGGCCGGGTCATCAACCCCGACAACCGCTCGGACTACATGCTCGTCGAGGGCGATCCCGACGACCCCGAGATACCGCAGGATGAGCCCTTCCCGGGCGGCAACGAGACGCCCCCGTTCGTCAATCCCGACGATCGCGTCTTCGAGGAGACCGTGGCGCCGGACTGGGGCTGGGCCGGCTCCGATCGCGACGAGGGGCACATCAAGGAGCTCCGCGAGGGCGAGAACACGATGCACTTCTTCCGTCGCGAGGGGAGACAGACGGTGAAGTGGGACGTCTTCCTGTGGACGGACGACCCGGCCTACACGCCGACCGACGAGGACTTCCTCGCCTCGACGCCGATCGACGGAGAGCCAGTGGGAGTTTTCCGCCGCGGTGACGCCGACGCCGGCGGCGACGTGATCATCACCGACGCCATCTTCATCCTGAACTTCCTCTTCCTCGGCGGGGCCGCGCCCGGCTGCTCCGACGCCGCCGACGCCGACGACAGCGGTGACCTGAGCATCACGGACGGCGTCTTCTTGCTCAACTTCCTCTTCCTCGGCGGCGCGCCGATCCCCCCGCCGGCGGCAGACTGCGGCGTCGATCCGTCCGCCGATGGACTGGGCTGCGAGACGCCGCATGACTGCGAGTGAGCAGCGCCCGGCGCGACGCCGGGCGCTCCCGGTGGCGATGAGCTCGAACAGAGCCGTCGCCACCGTGCTCACGTCGCGGCGCTCACTTCAGACCGCTCGGCCCCTGCCGTGAGAAGGCCGGCTACTTCGCCTTGACGTCGATCTTCCTCGGCATGTCGTTCGGCTTCTTGGGGAGATGCACCTCGAGCACGCCGCGGGCGTACTCGGCGCTGATCTTCTTCGCGTCCGTCGAGGCCGGCACCGGGATGACGCGCTCGAAGCGCCCGTAGGATCGCTCGACCCTGTGGAAGTGCTTCTCCTTCTTCTCCTCCTCGCGCCGCTTCTCGCCCCGGATGACGAGGCTGTCTCCCGACAGACTCACCGTGATGTCCTTCTGGTCCATTCCGGGCAGCTCGGCCGTGACGACGACCTCCTCCGGGGTCTCCTCGACATCGATCTCGGGGAACCACTCTCCGTCCTTCGAGAAGAACGGCTCGCGCGTGAGGAACGAGTCGAACAGTCGATCCATCTCGCGGCGGAACGAGCCGAGCTCCGCCGGCTGCCATCGTGTGAGCTTCATCGGTCACTCCTTTCGAAAACTGGCGACCGCCGGTCGAGCGTTCCGGCGCTCCCGGGAAGAGACGCATCCCGGTCCGCGTCGTCGCTCACCGGTCATCGAGAGAAAGTGCAAATCGAGGGCCAAACGGGTACGCGGCAGGCCGCGGTCGTGGGGTGGAAATCAGCGCCGAGAATGACGCCGTTGCGCCCGGAAGCTCCGGTGCGGATCGCGCCGCCGGGGATTTTTTCGTCCCATCACCGCCCGGCGCTGACCGGGGTGACCTCGCGCTCCCAGCGCTCGAGGTCGGCGCGCAGCGCCTCGACGAGCGCCGGCTTCTCGCCGCTCCGGTCGCGCGTCTCGCCCCGGTCGGTGTCGAGGTCGAAGAGCAGCGTCTCGCTCTGGCGCGACACCAGCTTCCAGGAACCGCGCCGCACGGCGCGCTCGTCGCCGTCGCGCCAGAAGAGCGTGCGCGCCGGCAGGGGCTCCCGCCGCAGGAGGTGGCCCGCGAGGCTCGCGCCGTCCAGCTTCACGGCGCCGTCTCTGTCCGGGGCGACGCCGGCGAGCTCCAGGAAGGTCGGCATCAGGTCCATCGTCATCGCGGTCTCGCGCGAGACGCTCCCCGGCTCGATGCGTCCCGGCCACGACGCGATCGCGGGCACGCGGATGCCGCCCTCGAAGAGCGTGCCCTTCTGGCCTCGGAGCGGGCCGTTGCTCGAGATCTCGCCGCGGAAACGGCCGCCGTAGCTCAGGTAGCCGCCGTTGTCGGACGTGAAGAAGACCAGCGTGCGGCGATCGAGACCGAGGCGGCGCAGAGCCGCGACCAGCCGGCCGACGCTGCGGTCGAGCGACTCGATCATCGCGCGCACCACCGGACCGACCTCGCCCTCGCCGTGGGGTCCGAGCTTGGTGGGGTTCCAGTAGTCGCGGCCGCGAACGCGATGCGCGGACTCGCCGGGGCCCTGCCACGGGAAGTGGATCGCCAGGTGCGCGACGTACACGAAGAACGGCCGGTCCCGGTGTCGCTCGACGAAGTCCACGGCGTGGCGCGTGAGCAGGTCGGTGGTGTAGCCGCGCTCCATGTCGATCTTCTCGCCGCGCCACCAGTCCTCGTCTCCGGAGCGATTGATGTGGGAGTGATGGTCGCCGTCGCCGCTGACGAGACCACGGAACTCGTCGAAGCCCTGACGCGTCGGCAGGAAGGGAGCGCGGAAGCCGAGATGCCACTTGCCGTACATCGCGGTCGCGTAGCCGGCTCGCTTCAGCGCCTCGGCGATCGTCACCGCCTCGAGAGGCAGCCCCAGATGCTGATCCCCCCGCGCCGAGAGCGGCCCCTCGAAATCGCGGCCGAGACGGTTCTGGTAGCGCCCGGTGAGCAGCGCGGCGCGCGTCGGCGTGCACATCGAGCCGTTGGAGTGGAAATCGGTGAAGCGCATCCCGCCGGCGGCGAGACGGTCGAGGTGCGGCGTCGAGGCCCGCGTCGAGCGCCCCGTCGGGTCATAGCAGCCGAGGTCGCCGTAGCCGAGGTCGTCGGCGACGATGAGCAGGAAGCTCGGCCGCGACTCCGGTCCTTCCGTCTCGTCCGCGCCCGCTCCGGCGCACGCGACGAGGAGCGAGAGGAGCGCGATGGCGCGTCGTCGGCGACCGTCGAATGCGCACATGGGGTCCCGTCTCCGAAGGCGTGTCGTGTCGTTCCGTCCCGCGTGGTGGTAGAGTGTAGCAGAACACGATGTGAAAGGGTCGAGCATGCGCGACAGATTGCATGACGGGTTCGATCGGCGCCGGCGCGCCCTCGCGGTGGCGATGACGCTGTGGGCGGTCTGCGCGACGGTGCCGGTCCATGTCGCGAGCGCGGAGCGGGATGCCGCGAGACGGCCGAGCTTCCTCATCGTCCTCGCGGACGACTGCACCTACAACGACCTGCCGATCTACGGCGGCGCCAACGCCTTGACGCCGAACATCGACACGCTCGCGTCGCAGGGCCTCACCTTCGACCGCGCCTATCTGGGCTCGGCGATGTGCCAGCCGTGCCGGTCCGAGCTCTACTCCGGGCTCTATCCCCTGCGCAACGGCTGCGCGTGGAACCATTCCGCCAGTCGCTCGACGGTCACCAGCATGCCGCAGCGACTGCGGGCGCTCGGCTACCGCGTCGGTCTGGCCGGCAAGGTGCACGTCCGGCCGGCGCCGGCGTTCCCGTTCGAGCGCGTCGGCGGCTTCGACCAGAACTGCGTCCGCGACCCCACCCGGCCGCACGACCTGCGCCCCATCCGCGAATTCATGTCACGCGACGCCGCGCAGCCGTTCTGCCTCGTCGTGGCGCTCGTCGAGCCGCACGTTCCCTGGGTGATGGGCGATCCGTCGCGCTATCCGCCGGAGACGATCCAGCTGCCGCCGAACATCGCCGACACGCCGCGGACGCGCGAGGACTTCGGGCGGTACCTCGCGGAGATCACCTTCATGGACGGCCAGGTCGGGGAGGTCCTCGCGACGCTCGAGGAGTGCGGACGGGCCCGCGACACGCTGGTGCTCTTCAGCTCCGAGCAGGGGTCGCAGTTCCCCGGCTGCAAGTGGACCAACTGGGACACCGGCCTGCACACCGCGCTGATCGCCCGCTGGCCGGAGAAGATCGCGGCCGGGAAGCGCACGCGGGCGCTCGTCCAGTACGCCGATGTGCTGCCGACGCTGGTCGATGCCGCGGGCGGCGACGCCGCGGCGCTCGGGGTGGATGGCTCGAGCTTCCTGCCCGTCCTCCTCGGAAGGGCGACGGAGCACCGTCGCTTCGTCTACGGCATGCACAACAACGTGCCGGAGGGTCCGCCGTATCCGATCCGCACCGTCTCGGACGGCGAGTACCGCTACATCCGGAATCTCGCGCCCGAGGAGATCTACATCGAGAAGCACCTGATGGGCATCAAGGGCGACGGCAAGCTGAACAACCCCTACTGGTCGACATGGGTCCGCGAGGCGTGGAACGATCCGCGGACGTACCGTCTCGTCAAGCGCTACATGCGCCGGCCGGCGGAGCAGTTTTACCACACCGCGAACGACCCGTACGAGCTCGACAACCTCGCGAGCGACCCGGCGCAGGCCAGGCGACTCGAGCGCTTCGCCGCGGAGCTCGACCGCTGGCTCGCCGAGCAGGGCGATCCGGGCGCGCCGCTCGACTCGCACGAGGCGCTCGAGGCGGCCCGGCGAGGGAAGCCGCTCTTCCCGCGACCGGCCACCGTGAGGGACCCGGCCCGGTGAAGCGAGCACTGGATCGTGGTCCAGGTCGGAGGGCGACGCTGAGCTCGCCGACGTTCGCGGCCGCTGCGTCGGCCTGTTTTACGTGACCACGGGCAGCCCGCCCGCCCGCCAGGCGCTCATGCCGCCGAGGACGTTGGCGACCTCCCGGCGTCCCTCGCGCTCGAGGAACGATGCAGCGATCGAGGCCCGGTAGCCGCTGCCGCACACGACCGCGACCGGCCGGTCGCGCGGGATCTCCTCGAGACGCCCCTGGATGAGACCGCCATGGACGTGGTTCGCGCCGTCGATGTGTCCGCTCTCCCACTCGCGCTCCGTCCGCACGTCCAGCACGAACGGTGGATCCGATCGGAGCCGGCGCGCGAGCTCGTCGACCGAGATGGTCTCGAGACGCGACAGCGGGTACCCGCCGGTCTCCCAGCTCTCCATGCCGTCTTCCATATATCCCTGCACGTCGTCGAATCCGACACGCACGAGATGCGTGACCACCTCGGGCATGTCGGACGGATCGTCCAGGACGATCAGAGTCGGCCGGTCGTACGGAAGCACCCAGCCCGCCCAGGTCGGCAGGTTCGGTCCGAGTGGGATGTTCACGGCGCCCGGGACGTGAGCTGCCGCGAACGCCTCCTTCGACCGCACGTCGACGATGAGACAGTCCTCGCAGACCCGGTCGTTGACCTCTTTCGCTGAGAACCGCCGGCCGCCGGGCAGCTCGAGCCCGAGCACCCGCGGCCCCTCCGAGTTCAGCTTCTTCATGCGACGGAAGTACGGGGGCGCGATGGGCATCCCCGCGAGCAGCGTGCGGATCCACTCAGCCTCGTCGAGCTCGCGAAGGGCGCCGTTGAAGCGCCGCTCGTAGCCGAGGGTCGACGAGCTGCGCGAGCCGATCGCCTTTCCGCAGAGCGACCCCGCGCCGTGGGCCGGGAACACCTCGGTGAAGTCGGGAAGCCCCGGCAGGCGCTCGAAGACGCTCTGGTAGAGGGCGCTCGCCAGTTCCCTCCGCGCCTCCTCGCCGAGCAGATCCGGCCGTCCGACGTCGCCGACGAACAGGAAGTCGCCGGAGAGCACGAGCCACGGCGTGTCCTTGCTGCGCTCGTGGTCGTAGAGCGCCCAGGAGACGTGCTCCGGCGTGTGGCCGGGCGTGTGGATGGCCTGCAGGCGTATGGAGCCGAGCGACACCTCGTCACCATCCGAGACGCGCTGATCGGCGTAGGGCGGTGTCCACTGCGCTCCGCCAAGCGAGGACGCGTGAACGGTCACGCCGTCACCGAGACGGTGCTTCAGCTCCGCCGAGCCGCTGATGAAGTCCGCGTGGACGTGAGTCTCGAGGACGTGGCGAATGCGGAAGCCCTCGCGCCGGGAGAGCGCCATGAGGTCGTCGATGTCCCGCGTCGGGTCGACGACCGCCGCTTCTCGCGTCCTCTCGTCGGCGACGACGTAAGAATAGATCGAAAGTCCTGGCACGAAGCGCTGGTGAAAGAACATCGTGAACTCCTCCGCTGAAACTCACTCCCGGCACGCGCCGCGATCGCCCTCACTCGGTCGCCCTTGCTCGATCGCCCTCTCTTTATTCCAGGGCATGCGGGCGAGCAGCATTCCCATGCCGCACGTGTCGGTGACGCCCGCGAAGATCAACCCGGCGCCGACGAAGGCGGGAATGGCGACGAAGTAGGGGTGCACGAGAAACGCGAGGACCGAGCCGAGAAGCACCAGCGTTCCGGCGGCGATTCGCACCTGCCGCTCGAGCGAGACCGCCTTCTTGCCGCGCTCCACGTCGAGGCCGGCCTCGACCCACGCGTCGATCCCGCCCTCGACGAGGCAGACGTCTTCCACACCCACCCCCTCCAGCCTCGCGGCGGCCTGCTTCGCCCGGGCGCCCGTCTTGCAGATGAGGTACAGCGTCGATCCGGGCTTTCCGCTCTCGAGATGACGGCAGGTGTCGGGCGTCAAGGTGTCGAGAGGGACGTTCCGGGCGCCGTCCACGTGGACCTCCCGGAACTCGACCGGGGTGCGCACGTCGATGACCTCGCGATCCTCGCCCTCGACGCGCTTGCGAGCGAGGATGGTCGGCGTGATGTCCCTGGGCATCTCAGTTCCTCCAAAGAATCGCGAAGTGGCGATATGTGCTCCAAAGAGAGGGACCCGGAGAGCGGTCACCTTCCGGGTCGTCCGAAACGTCCCTCTATGCACCGCATCAAGTTCTCGAGGTGCGGCTCGGCGATCCCGTAGAAAATGTTCCTGCCCTCCCGCACGCTGGTCAGGAAACCACAGCGCTGCATCAGCCGGAGGTGCTCCGAGGCCATGTGGCTCTGGATCTCACACTCCTCCGCGAGCTCCCCGACCGTGTAGCGACCCGAGAGCAAGAGCTGCACCATGCGGAGGCGCGCCGGATGGGCGAGGGTCTTCAGGCACTCGGCCGCCTGCGCCAGCGCGTCCCAGTCGAGCCCGTGGCGACGGGCCCTCGAGCCGACTGCTCTGGTTTTCGTCGTGGCCATGCAGTAATTATATCGTAAGATCCCGATATTTCGAGGTATTTTCCCGAGAACGATCCGCGAGAGCCGACGGGGATCACTCGTGGCGCAGGGCCTCGATCGGGTCCATCAGCGCGGCGCGGCGGGCCGGGTAGAGCCCGAAGACGACGCCGACGACGACCGAGATGCCGAACGCCGCCACGATCGACCAGGGGGCGATGATCGGCTCGAGAC
>JBFFXF010000240.1:0-11774 GCA_041569895.1 Planctomycetota bacterium
GAGCACGAGGCGACGACCTCGAAGATCGGCGAGGACCAGATCTTCTACTGCAACCAGCGCGGCATCTCGACCGAGGACGCGGTCTCGATGATCGTCAACGGCTTCTGCAAGGAGGTCCTGCGCGAGCTGCCGATGGAGTTCGCGGTCGAGGCGCAGAAGCTGCTCGAGATCAGCCGACGCTTCCCTCGAGGCTGATCGTCAACCGGAACGAGAATCACCACAAAAGCACCGCAGAGGCAAGAAAACAAGGGCAAGGAGACGATGCTCGAGATCAAGAACATTCACGCCGGCATCGAGGAGACCGAGATCCTCAAGGGGATCGACCTCGAGATCAGGCCGGGCGAGATCCACGCGATCATGGGAACCAACGGCTCGGGGAAGAGCACGCTCGCGAACGTGCTCTGCGGCCGCGAGGATTACGAGGTCACGCAGGGCGAGGTGCTCTTCGACGGCAAGGACCTCCTCGACATGGCCCCCGAGGAGCGCGCATGCGCCGGCATCTTCATGGCGTTCCAGTACCCGGTGGAGATCCCCGGCGTCAACGGCACGTACTTCCTGAAGACGGCGCTCAACTCGATCCGCAAGTCGAAGGGCCTCGAGGAGCTCGACGCCATGGAGTTCCTGACCATGGTGAAGGAGAAGATGAAGCTCCTCGACCTCGAAGAATCGATGCTCAGCCGGCCCGTCAACGTCGGCTTCTCCGGCGGCGAGAAGAAGCGCAACGAGATCTTCCAGATGGCGGTTCTCGACCCGCGGCTCGGCGTCATGGACGAGACCGACTCCGGCCTCGACATCGACGCGCTGAAGACGGTCGCCGTCGGCGTCAACAAGCTCAGGCGGAAGGACAATGCCTTCCTGATTATCACGCACTACCAGCGGCTCCTCAACTACATCGTCCCCGACGTGGTGCACGTCATGATGGACGGACGGATCGTGCGCTCGGGCGGCAAGGAGCTCGCCCTCGAGCTCGAGGCGAAGGGCTACAACTGGGTGAAGGAGTCGCTCGGCGCCGGCGTGTGAACGATGGCGTTTGAGAGACGATGGTGTTTAGAGAAGGCGTTCGAGAGGCCGAGCCGGGACGAAAAGAGAACAACGGGACACAGGACATGACGCAGTCAGTGCAGCAGGAGACCGGGTGGCACGTGAGGAACTTCGAGGCGCTCGCGAGCGCCAACGGGGTCACGCCGCTCCGTGACATCCGCCAGGGCGCGTTCGAGCGCTTCCGCGAGATGGGCTTCCCGACGCTGAAGCACGAGGACTGGAAGTACACCAACGTCGCGCCCCTGTCGCGGCGGTCGTTCGTGCGCGCGTCCGGCGGAGCGACGATCACTCTGGAAGACCTCGACGGCCTGCTGCCGCCGGTCTCGGGTCCGCGCCTCATCTTCGTCAACGGCGCGTTCTCCGGCGAGCTGTCGTCGGCGGACACGGTGGACGGCCTGACGGTCTCACCGCTCTCCTCGGTGCTCGACGGCGGCGGCGACGGCGCCGATCGCGACGCGGTCGAGAAGCACCTCTCGAAGTACGCCAATCTCGACGAGAAGGCGTTCGTCGCGCTCAACACCGCGTTTCTGGAGGACGCGGCCTTTGTGCGAGTCGCGCGGAACGTGTCCGTCGAGGAGTCGGTGCACATCGTCTTCGTCACCACCGACGCCGACCTGCCCGCCGACGAGGGCCTCGCCGTGCACCCGCGCGTGCTCGTCGTCGCGGAGTCGGGCAGCGAGCTGACGGTCATCGAGAGCCACATCGGCCTCGGCGGCGGCCTGCGCTTCTCGAATCCCGTGAGCGAGGTCGTCGTCATGGAGAACGCCCGTGTCGACCACTTCAAGGTGCAGCTCGAGACCGACGAGACGTACCACGTCGGATCGATCCACGTCGAGCAGGCGCGGGACAGCCGGTACACGTCGAACTCCTTCATGTTCGGCGGCCTGTTGATCCGCAACGACATCGATCCCGTGCTCGACGGCGAGGGGTGCGAGAGCAACCTCAACGGGCTCTTCGTGCTCGGCGATTCGCAGCACTGCGACACGCACACGATCATCGACCACGCCAAGCCGCACTGTAACAGCAACGAGCTCTACAAGGGGATCCTCGCCGGCAAGTCGCGCGGCGTCTTCAGCGGCCGGATCATCGTCCGCAAGGACGCTCAGAAGACGAACGCGTTCCAGTCGAACAAGAACCTGCTGCTCTCCGGCGACGCCTCGGTCGACTCGAAGCCGCAGCTCGAGATCTACGCCGACGACGTCAAGTGCTCGCACGGCGCGACGGTCGGCCAGATCGACACGAAGGCGCTCTTCTACCTGCGCACCCGCGGCATCGACGAGGTCTCCGCGCGAACGATGCTCGTCCGCGCGTTCGCGATCGAGATCCTCGACCCGGTCCGCAACCGAGAGCTGGCGACGTTCCTCGAAGACCTGCTGATCCGGAGCCTCGAGAAGACGCGATGAGCCCGACGACGCGAGTCGAACCCGGAAAGCGCAGCGAGCCGGCAGGCGCCGGCTTCGACGCGGAGCGCGTCCGGGCGGACTTCCCGATCCTGTCGACGACGGTTCACGGCAAGCCGCTCGTCTTCCTCGACAGCGCGGCGACCACCCAGAAGCCGCGTGCGGTGATCGAGCGCGTCGACCGGTACTACCGCTCCGAGAACGCCAACATCCACCGCGGCGTCTACGCGTTGAGCGAGACGTCGACCCGCGAGTACGAGGAGGCGCGCCACAAGGTGCGCGCATTCCTGAACGCGCGGGACGAGCACGAGATCGTCTTCGTGCGCGGGACCACCGAGGGGCTCAACTTGATCGCCAGCTGCGTCGGCCGGAGTCGCATCCGGCGCGGCGACGAGGTGGTGATCTCGCACATGGAGCACCACTCGAACATCGTCCCGTGGCAGATGATCTGCGAGGAACGCGGCGCGAAGCTGCGCGTCATCCCGATGAACGATCGCGGCGAGCTGCTGCTCGACGAGTACGAGAAGCTGCTCGGTCCGAAGACGCGCGTGGTGTCCGTGGTGCACCAGTCGAACGCCCTCGGGACCGTCAACCCGGTCGGCGAGATGTGCAAGCTCGCCCGCGAGGCCGGCGCGCTCTTCGTCATCGACGGCGCCCAGTCCGCGGCGCACGGACCGATCGACGTCCAGGAGATCGACTGCGACTTCTACGTCATCTCGAGCCACAAGATCTACGGGCCGACCGGCGCCGGCGCGGTCTACGGGCGGCGCGAGCTCCTCGAGGAGCTGCCGCCATACCAGGGCGGCGGCGACATGATCCGCACGGTGACCTTCGAAAAGACCACGTACGCGCCGCCGCCCGCGAAGTTCGAGGCGGGGACGCCCAACATCGTCGGCGCGATCGCCATGGGCACGGCGATCGACTACCTCGCCGGCGTCGACCGGGCGGCCGTCGCGCGACACGAGGCCGACCTGCTCCGTCTCGCCACCGACGCCGTCTCGAGCCTGCCCGGCGTCCGCGTGATCGGCGCGGCGCGCGAGAAGTCGAGCGTGCTGTCGTTCGTCCTCGGCGACGTCCACCCGCACGACGTCGGGACGATCCTCGACCAGGACGGAGTCGCCGTGCGCACGGGGCACCACTGCGCGCAGCCGGTGATGCAGTTCTTCGGCGTGCCGGCGACTGTGCGCGCCTCGTTCGCGATGTACAACACCCGCGAGGACGTCGACGCGCTGGTGCGGTCGCTCGAGCGCGTGATCCAGATCTTCAGCTGATTCCCGAAACCGATGTCGGACCTGCGCGAGCTCTACCAGGAAGTGATCCTGGATCACAACAAGAGCCCCCGGAACTTCCGGGAGATGGACGACCCGAGCCGGACGAGCGAGGGCGTCAATCCGCTCTGCGGCGACCGCATCAAGGTCTTCGTCAAGCTCGGAGAGGACGGTGGGATCGAGGACATCAGTTTCCAGGGCTCCGGCTGCGCCATCTCGAAGGCGTCCGCCTCGCTGATGAGCAGCGCCGTCAAGGGCAAGTCCCGCGAGGAGGCCGAGGCGCTCTTCCACCGCTTCCAGAAGCTGGTGACCGCGAGTCTCGACGCGCTCCCGGACGTCGAGGGGCTCGGCAAGCTCGCCGTCTTCGCCGGCGTGCGCGAGTTCCCGACGCGCGTCAAGTGCGCGGTGCTCTCGTGGCACGCCCTGAACGCCGCGCTGCGGGGCGACGAGCAACCGGTGTCGACGGAGTGACGCCCCGATGAGAACGGCGACCGCGTCGGCGACGCGAGAGGCCGGCAACACGAAAGAGGAAAAACCGTGAGCGAGTCAACCGGCGAGAAAGCCGATCCGAAGACCGAGAAGCCCGAGGGCGACAAGTCCCTCGACGAGCGCATCGTCGACGTCCTCAGGACGTGCTACGACCCGGAGATTCCGGTCGACATCTACGAGCTCGGGCTGATCTACAACGTCGAGGTCCTCGAGGGCGACGCCGCGAGGGAGGCGGTCGCGGCGGCGAGACCGAGCACGCCCGCGCCCTCGGCGCCGTCTGGAATGCCGCCAGGAGCACCGCCGGGAGCGCAGCCGCCGACCGCAACCGCGGAACCGGCGGCCGCAGAGAGCGCGAGGGACGAGAAGCCGGCCGAGCAGCCCGCGATTGACGACCCCGTCGTGCGCATCACGATGACGCTGACCTCACCGATGTGCCCCGTCGCCGGCATCCTGCCACCCGAGGTCGAGCAAAAAGTCCGCAGCCTCGAGGGCGTGGCGGACGCCCGAGTCAACCTCGTCTGGGACCCACCGTGGAACCCGAACATGATGAGCGAGGCGGCCAGGCTGAAGCTCAATATGTTTTGAGCCCCCCTTCCGTTCCCGTCCCCGGTCCCGTGCCCGAACAGCTGCTCGACTCCGAGAGCGAGACCCTGCAACGCATCTATAAGGAAAGCAGGAAGAAGAGGAAGGCAGGAAACGAGGCTATCCGACGAATCAAGTCTCCACGCGAGACCGCGAGCCGGTCAGAGCTGTCGCGGCGCCAGTTCGCGCCGCACCTCTGTCGTTAAAAGCTGAACGCCTTCGTTTCTCGGCTCCGGCCTCGAGTCCGGAAGAATCATTCGGAGCACCTGTCCGTTTCCTGCTTTCATGAGCTTCCTGCCTTCCTCCTGAATCGTCTGACAGCAGACTCCCGGGGTAAAGTCTCCCTTCCGGGCGTGCAGCGATTCCGGGGGCGTTCGATGACGAGCGGAGTGACGATGGCTACTCACACCGGTCATACCCCGCGCAGCCCAGGAACTCGTCGGAGTCCAGGCTGTCCGGGCCCGGGCCGCAAGGGGCGCCCGGGGGGCCCGGGTCGGCGGGTGGGGCGCCGCCCGAGAAGAGGAACTGGAGGAGCATCACCGCGTCGGAGATGACGATCTCGCCGTCGTTGTCTCCGTCAGCCGACTCGAGGCATTCGGGCGACGGTCCGCCGGTGAAGAGGAAGTTCAGCAGGAAGAGCGGGTCGGCGACGTTGAGCTCGCCGTCGACGTTCGGATCGCCGCGATGAAAGCGCACCTCGCATACGTCCAGCGCGGCGTTCCCGTTGCGGTCGATCGACGGATCGCTGGCGATCTCGCACGCGTCGAGAACGCCGTTCTCGTTGCAGTCCTCCCCGACCAGCGACTCGATCTCGCACGCGTCGTCGATGGTGTTGCCGTTGCAGTCCCTCTCGGGTGAGTCGACGCGGCAGTCCCCGTCGAACGCGACGAAGGTGACCGAGCCCTGCGCCCAGGCGCCGCGATTCACGCCCCCGTCGGTGACCACGCAGAAGACCCAGTAGGTCCCCGGCTGGAGCTCCGACGAGTTGATCACGCCGACGCCGAGGTGACCGTCGAGGAACTGCGCGGTCGACACGGGGATCATCGTGCCATCGAGCACCGGCTGGTCGTTCAGGAAGACGCTCACCCAGAGGTCGTCGTTCTCCGGATCATCGACCGCCCACCGGATGGCGTACGAATCGCCGCCGTGCAGCTTCCGGGTCTCTCCCGGCGGAGGAGTGAAGACGGTGATCTCGGGCGATCGGTTCTGCGGCGGGTTGACGACGAGGCGGTACGACGTGTTCGTCGCGCCGTCCTTGCCCGTCACCAGCACGTGGTACCACCCCTCGGGACGGCCCTCGAGCGGTATCACTTCGCGGTTCTCGGTTCCCGCCGACCTCGCGACCTCCTTGCCGCCGGCGTCGAGCAGGGCGAGGTCGAGATCGCCGTCGGCGTGCGCGAAGTCGATGCGCACGAAGTCGCCGGGGCCGCCGGTGTCGTTCGCGTAGAAGCTGAAGTAGTCGTCGCTGCCGAGGAGCAGGTTGAGGTCCTCGATGACGCGCTTCGGGTTGCACGGCCCGAGATTGGGGCTGAACGGCCGGCCGGCCGGCCGGTCGGCGAGGTCCTCGAGGCTGTCGTTCGGCTCGTAGCGGTCCGGCGCGTTGTGCGGGTCGCCGATCGTCACCTTCACGCGAGCGACGTTGTTGTCCTCGTTCGATTCCAGGATGTGATCGACCGGATCGACGGTCGATTCGAGCCAGTACATGCCATCCGGCAGCCCGGTGATGTCGATGAACTGGCCCTCGAGATCCTTCTCGTAGACGTCGATCCAGCCGACCGAGAGGCCCTGGATCAATCCCTCGCAGCTCCGGAACTGGCCGATCGGCACGAAATTGGGAAGTCTGGAGTTGAACACCTCGAGGTCGAGGATGCAGAAGCTGGTCTTCGCGGATTCCGCGATGACGTCGCCGACGCCGTCCCCCGGCAGGACCTCGCGCAGGCGGTAGAGCGCCCAGTCCTCGAGGTGGATGTGGTTGTGCCCCTCGTGGTGCACGAAGACTCCCGCCGGGCGCTCCTCGAAGGAGCCGTCCTCGCGGAAGATCCTCTGCACCACCTCCTGGGTGCCGGCGATGAAGTTCGGCGTCTGCCCCTCGAGATAGAGCTTCCCGAGGCCGGTGTTCCCGGTGCCGTTCCTGAACCGCAGGAGCGTGCGGCCGGGCAGGGTCTCGATGTCGAGCTCGTTGTCGAAGAGGTCGGCGCGGCGGACGAAGATGTCGGGCAGGAGAAGGTCATCCTGGGCGCCCAGCGGCGAACACGCCAGCGCCACGAGGAACGCGAGGGCGCGTATCACGCTCGCTGCTCCCCCTCGCCTTTCCTCGTCTCGCCGCTCCGGCATCACGTCCCCTCGCAGGCGGTGTAGCTCTCGCAGTCGATGCCGTCCTCGTCGGGATCCGGCCCGCAGGTGATCGGCTCCGGAATCGGAGCGCCGCCGACGAAGAGGAAGTTGAAGATGTAGACGGCGTCACTGACGTCGACGTCGCCCGTGTTGTTCGAGTCGCCGGCATCCGCGCAGTCGAGCCTCAGATCGAGCTGCAGAAAGAGCGCCACCAGGATGCGGACGCCGTCGCTCAGGTCGACGATGCCATCGCCGTTGGAGTCACCGCGAATGAATTGCGGCAGCGGGGGCTCCGTGACCTCCGCCCGGACCGTTTCCGTGTCCGAATCGCGCGTGTCGTTGACCGTCAGGCGGAAGCGATACGTGGACGGCTGCGTGAACGTGACCGTCGTGATGGCCTCGTCCGGGGTGGCGATGCTGACTCCCGAGCTCGGTCCGGAGATCCTCGCCCAGCGGTAACTGAGCGGGCCGGGGCCGTCGCCGCCGTCGTCGGAGGTGCTGCCGTCCAGCGTCACCTCGGCGGAGCCGTCGACCAGCGTCACGTCCGGCGGACTCGGATCGGTGACGATGCGCGCCGTCGGCCGGTTGTTCGGCGGACCGGAGGAGATGACGCGGTAGAGGTTGTTCTCGAGAGCGCAGACGTACATCTCGCCGCGCCCGTCGACGCCGAACGCCGAGACGCTGGTGAAGCGGCCGGCGATCCCGGCGTTGAGCTCCGCAGTGTGATCAACC
This sequence comes from Planctomycetota bacterium, assembly GCA_041569895.1. Classification (GTDB taxonomy): domain Bacteria; phylum Planctomycetota; class UBA8108; order UBA8108; family JACQVS01; genus JBFFXF01. The sequence goes on from JBFFXF010000240.1 coordinate 7,847, forward strand.
AGGTCGGTGAAGTTCCCCTGCTCGTCGACGCGGAAGCTCTTGATCCAGTGGTTGGTGTAGTCCGCGAAGAAGTAGCGTCCGTGCAGGTCGGGCATGCTGCAGCCGCGGTAGACGACGCCACCGGTGACCGACCGCCCCGGCGTCCGCCCCAGGAACGCGCTCGAGTGGTTGTACTCGTAGATGGGGGCGACCTGGACGCCCGGCCCGGGCCGTGTGCCGGCGCTGAAAGTGTGGTCGCCCTCGCGGATCCGCCACTCGTAGTTCTCGCCGCCCGCACTGTCGCCCGGCTGGAAGTCGATCTCCTCCCAGGCGCCCTGGCCGACGTCGGCGATGTACATGTCGCCGGTCACGGGGTCGAAGCTGAAACGCCACGGGTTGCGCAGGCCGAGCGCCCAGATCTCGGGGCGGCCGGCGGTGTCGCGGTAGGGATTCGTCGCCGGAATGGCGTAGGGATCGCCGCCGTCGACGTCGATGCGGAGGATCTTGCCGAGGAACGACCCCATGTGCTGCCCGCTCGAGCACGGGTCGCCGCCGCTGCCGCCGTCGCCGGTCGAGATGTAGAGGTATCCGTCGTTCGGCCCGAACTGGAGCTGCCCGCCGTTGTGGTTGCCGTAGGGCTGGCAGAACTCGAGGAGGATCTGCTCGGAGGCCGGGTCGGCGCGATTCGGGTCGGCGTCGGAGACCTGGAACCGCGACACGACGGTCTCGGAATCACGGTTCGAGGGACACCCCGGCGGTGGCGAGCTCGAGCACACCCCCCTCATCGGGCGGGTGTAGTTGACGTAGAAGTACCCATTCGTCGCGTAATCGGGATGGAAAGCCAGACCGAGCAGGCCGCGCTCGCCGCAGCAGCGCACGCGCGATCGGATGTCGAGAAACGGCGCCGGCAGGAGCCTGTCGCTCGTGATGTCGACGACGCGGATGAGCCCGTTCTGGTCGACGACGAAGATCCGGTCGGTGTCTCCCGGAGGCGTCGCGACATCGACCGGGCGGCTGATCCCGGTCGTCACCAGCTCGAGCTGGATCGCCTCGCCCTCGACGGTGGCGACTCCCTCGCACTCGAACGCGACTGCAGAGGAAATGATCAGAAACGACAAGGACACTCCCAACACGGCACGGTCGAACTTCATGGCCTCTCCTTCCCGGAAGGGGCGGTGGTCGAGGGGTTCCCCGTCTCCAGTTTCGCGAGGAGAGCGCATCCGCTGCGCTGGTGGCTCCTCGGGGGGTCGAACCCATCGCTTCATCCCAAGCTACCATTTAACCGCGTCTTCCGGCCCCTCGCAACATACAGGCCAGACGCCCTGTCGGAATCGTGGCGGGCCATATGGCGGGCTATAGAGGTAGCGTCCCCCCGGGATGGACCGTACAATCGCCCGCGGGTTCTGGCGAGGAGATCTCGTGTTCTCGATCAAGGTGGAGCCGTTCGGGCTCCCGCGCCGCATCCTCGGGGCAATCCCGATACTCCTCATCGTCTCCGTGTCCGGCGTCGTCACGGCGCAGGACGCCGACGGCGACGGGGTTCCGGATGCCGATGACAACTGCCCGATGGTGTCGAACGCCGATCAGGCCGACGCCGACGGGGACGGTTTCGGCGATCCCTGCGACACCTGCCCGCTCGACCAGAACCCGCTCCAGATCGATGCCGACGGCGATGGCGTCGGGCTCGTCTGCGACAACTGCCCGGAAGTCCCCAACGCCGACCAGCTCGATTCCGACGGCGATTTCGTCGGCGACGCGTGCGACAACTGCCCGTCGGACCCCAATCCGGCCCAGTCCGACCCCGATGGCGACGGCGTCGGAACCGCCTGCGACAACTGCCCCGACATCGCCAACCCCGACCAGCTCGACAGCGACTTCGACGGCATCGGCGACCTCTGCGAGTCCGACCTCGACGGCGACGGCATCGACAACGCGGCGGACAACTGCCCGGAAACTCCGAACGCGGACCAGCAGGACGGCGACGGCGACGGGCTGGGCGACGTGTGCGACAACTGTCCCGCCGATCCGAACCCGCAGCAGACCGACGGTGACGGCGACGGCGTCGGTGATCTCTGCGATGCCTGCCCGTCGGTCCCCGACCCGGGACAGGAGGACGGGGACGGCGACGGCATCGCGGACGCGTGCGACAACTGTCCGGCGGTGCCGAACGCGACCCAGGGTGACCTCGACGGCGACGGCATCGGCGACGTCTGCGACCCCGATGCCGACGGGGACGGCGTGGGCAACGCCACGGACAACTGCCCGCTCGTGGTCAACGCCGATCAGGGGGACCTGGACGGCGACGGCCAGGGTGACGCATGCGATGGTGATCGCGACGGCGACGGCGTCGCCAACGCGACGGACAACTGCCCTGACGCGGCGAACGCGGATCAGGCGGACTTCGACGGCGACGGCCTCGGCGACGCGTGCGACGTCGACGATGACGAGGACGGCGTCGAGGACACTGTGGACAACTGTCCGCTCGTCCCGAACCCCGATCAGGCCGACACCGACGGGGACGGGCTGGGGACCGCCTGCGACCCGGACGACGACGGCGACGGCGTCGACGATGCCATCGACAACTGTCCCCTCGTCGCCAACCCCGGCCAGGAGGACGCCGACGGCGACGGTCCCGGCGACGCGTGCGACAACTGCGTGACGGTGTCGAACCCCCTGCAGCGCGACACCGACATCGACGGCGCGGGGGACCCGTGCGATCCCGACGACGACAACGACTCGGTCGACGATGTCTTCGACAACTGTCCGCTGATCGGCAACGCGGACCAGACCGACACCGACGGCGATGGGTCCGGTGACGCCTGCGACGACGACGATGACGGCGACGGCGTCCTCGACTCGGCGGACAACTGTCCGCTCGACCCCAACCCGCTGCAGGAGGACACCGACGGCAACGGCGTCGGCGACGCGTGCGACGAGCCGCTCCCCGATGCCGACGGCGACAGCGTCCCCGATCTTTTCGACAACTGTCCGTTCGTACCCAACGAGCCGCAGCGCGACTTCGACCGGGACGGCATCGGCGATCCCTGCGACAACTGCCCGGCGAGCGCCAACGACGAGCAGATCGATGGCGATGGCGACGGCTTCGGCGACGCGTGCGACAACTGCCCGGGTGTCCCGAACCCGTCGCAGTCCGACTCGAACCGCAACGGCGTCGGCGACGCGTGCGACCCGGAGGAGGACCGTGACTCCGACGGCATCCCGAACGTGGTCGACAACTGTCCCGACCTGGCCAACGCCGACCAGGCGGACCTCGACGGCGACGGCGCCGGCGACGCGTGCGACACGGACGACGACGGCGACCTCGTGATCGACCTCGCCGACAACTGCCTGCGGGTCGCGAACCCGAGGCAGGAGAACACCGACGGCGACAAGCTCGGCGACGCGTGCGATCAGGACGACGACAACGACACCATCCCCGACGAGAGCGACAACTGCCCCCTGGTGTCGAACTTCGTCCAGAGCGACAGCGACGAGGACGGGATCGGTGACGCGTGCGACGAGGATCTCGACGGCGACGGCGTCGACAACGCCGTCGACAACTGTCCCCGCATCCCCAATCCCGACCAGGAGGACAGCGACGGCGACGGTGTCGGCGACCTGTGCGCCAGCCCGCTCTTCGTGCGCGGCGACTCCAACCGCGATGGGCGCGTCGACATCGGCGACCCGATCTCGTCTCTCAACTTTCTCTTCAGCGGCATGCCGCTGCGATGCCTTGTCTCGGCCGACGCCAACGACGACAACAAGTTCGACCTCGCCGACCCGATCTGGACGATCAACTACCTCTTCCTCGGCGGACCACAACCGCCGCCGCCGTTTCCGGACCCCGGATTCGACCTGGCGACGCCCGGACCGCTCGGCTGCGAGTCGTGACCGCCACCCTGGTTCTGCCGGACGGCGTTGCGACCGCGGCCCGCCTCCGGTACGCTCA
>JBFFXF010000241.1:0-11767 GCA_041569895.1 Planctomycetota bacterium
CAGATGTCCGGTCCGATCCCGGGGCGTGCATTATAGCCGTGACGTCCCGAGCGTGGGCAACAAAAAGGCGACATCGACCCGCGCCGGACGAGGGCCGAAAAGAACGCGAGCTTCGGAAACCTGGAATGGCGCCCGATCTCCCTGTAATAATACGTTCGCGGACGGAGGTGCCATGCCCCGACCGGGAAGCGGAGGAGACATGTCGCAGCGCGTGCGAGTGCGGAGACGCGGGGCGTTCGAGCCGGCACGGGCCCGCGCCGGGGGAACGTCCGCCGGTGGAGCGGGAGCGCCCGCTCTCGCCGTGCTGTGCGCGGCGCTCGTCGGCGCCGGGGCCGCTCTCGCCGGGCCGCAGACCGAGCCGGCGAGACCTCCGCAGGTTTCGCCGACGCCGACTCCCACCGCGACGACGGCGCCACCGACGGCCGCGACGCTGTGGACGGTGAGCGGCACGCGTGCCGGCGACCCCGCGACCGTTGCCTTTGCCCCGGCGACCGGCGGTCTCTCGCTCGCCGGCACGGTGACGCCGCTCGCGGAGGTCGTGCTCATCAGGTTTCCGGAGCACCGCATCGTCACGCAACCCGTCCGGCTGCTCCTGCGCGGCGGTGAGGAGCTGGCGGTCACGCTCCGTGACGGCGACGAGGACCGCGTCGTCTTCGAGTCGCTCGTGTTGGCGCGTTCGGGAGCGGACACCACGACGCTCTCGGTGCCGATCGATTCCGTCCTCGCGATCGCGTTTCCGGACCAGTTCCCGTCCGCGGGAAGATTCAGGCAGTTTCGCAACGAGCTCCCGGGAGGCCGGCGCAGCTCGCAGATTCCGGCGCAGCCGGTCGCGCCGGCGGGGAAAGACGACAACGACGTCGTCCTGACCCTCGAGGGGTCGCGACTGACCGGCCTGCTGGAGCGCGTGCTCGCGAGGGCGATCGACTTCGAGGCCGACACGCTCGGCCGCGTGACGCTCGATCACGACAAGATCCGCGCGGTGACGATCTCGGCGCTCGAGGAGGACGAGACCGACCTGGCGCCAGCGATCGGTCCCCAGGTCGGCGTGACGTTCCAGGACGGCAGCTACCTGGTCGGAGCGCTGCTCACGCTGGGGGCGGACGGTCTGACGATGCGATCGCGATCGCTCGGCGAGGTGCGAGCGCAACTCGACCACGTTCGCTTCGTCGAGGTCCGCGGCGGGCGCAGTGTGTTTCTCTCGGACCTCGAGCCGGAGGCGGTCGAGCTCGCGGAGACCCTGTTCTCGCCTCATCCCGTGCAACGCGACGCCAACGTCCTCGGCGGCCCCCTGAAGATTCGCGGAGAGCTCTTCCGCAAGGGGCTGGGGATGCACGCGCCGACGCGGCTGCGCTACCGGCTCGGCGGCGAGTACGAGCGCTTCCAGGCGATCATCGGAATGGACGACGAGGCGCGACCGACGTCGGTCGAGGCCGAGACCTACGGGGGAGGCACGGCGCTCTTCCGGGTCCTGCTCGACGGCGTCGTCGCTCTCGAGAAGGAGCTCTCCTACCGCGACCCGCCGCTTCCCATCGACATCCCCGTCGCCGGCAAGACGACGCTGACCATCGAGGTCGACGCCGGTACGGGGTTCATCATCCTGGACCGCGCCGACTGGGCGGACGCCAGGCTGGTGCGCGGCTCCTCGAGCTGAGCGCGACCCGGGAGCGCCGGGCTGTACAGACCAGGGCCTCCGCGGGCCCGCAACTCGGCGAACGACCGAAGGCCCCGACATGAGCGATCCTGCCCGGCGTCTCCGCACGGCGCCAAGCACTCCGGCCGCGCTGATTCTGTTGATCGCGCTGGCCGTGTCACCGACGGCGCTTCGCGCCACGGCCGACGAGGCGATCCGAACCGCGCTCCAGCGGGCGGAACAGGCGATCATGGATGGCGACACGTCGCGCGCCATCGATCTCTTCCGGGCCGCTCTCGAGCGCATCGAGGAGCGCGGATCGGCGGGCGCGTCGCTGGCGCCGGAGGCCGAGCTCGCCCTGCGACGCATCTACGATCTTGCCGGCGGCGTCGATCGATACCCCGACGTGCTTCCCGTGCTGCTTCGCTGGGCCGGCGCAGACGGCAGGGACGCGCCGGACGCGGGCGTCGCCGGTGTCCGGGAACTCGCGCGCCTGCAGGCCGGCGCCGTGACGCTGGCGACGAGCGGCGACCTCGAGCGCGCCCGCGAGGTGTGGGCGCCGCTCGGCTTCCTGCGACACTGGTGGATCATCGGTCCCTTCGACAACGAGAGGGGTGGCGGCTTCAAGACCGTCTACGGTCCGGAGCGAGACGCGCGCCCCGATCCGTCGGTGACGCACGACGGCAAGAACCGCGCGGTGTCGTGGCGTCAGTTGCCGGTGGAGCCGCTGACCGGCTGGGTCGACCTCGACGCGCTGATGCATCCCGACGATCAGGCGCTCGCGTACGCGATGACGTTCGTCCTCAGCGAGCGCGACATGGAGTGCGCGGTGCACGTCGGCTCCGACGAGGGATACCGGCTGTGGGTCAACGGCGCGCTCGTCGCCTCCCGCGATGTCCACCGGAGGATGCGGTTCGACCAGGACGTCGTCGGCATCCGCCTGCGCGCCGGCTGGAACTCCGTGCTCGTCAAGGTGGCCGAGGACGAGGGGCGCTGGGAGTTCCGGATGCGGTTCGCCGCGCCGAACGGCGGCGCGCTCGACGGCTGGCGCGAGGGCGCGCCGCCGGACGATGCCGAGCTGCCGCGGACCGCCTCGGGAGGTGAATCGGAGGCAGCGCCGATCGAGGTCGCCGCCCGGACGTTCGACCTGCTCGCGAAGCGCATCGAGCGGGACGCGACGGATCACTGGAGCCACTACGTCCTCGGCGCCCTGCACGCCGAGCTCGGCGCGCACGACATCGGCGAGCACCCCGACCGCGACGCGCTCCGGACTGCCGTCACGCTGCACGGCGATGGGGCGCCCTCGAGCTACCACTACGGACTCGGCCAGGCGAGCCGCCGCGAGCGCGGCGTCGCCGCCGACCGCGACGCGAATGCATGGCGCGTGGCTCTCGAGCGGGCCGCTGACGCCGAGCCGCCGTCGCTGCTCGCGATGACAGACCTGGCGCGATACTACATGACGACGTTTCGAAACCTCGGCCGCGCCGAGGAGCTCGTCGTGGCCGCGCGACGCGCCAACCCTCGCTTCGGCGAGGCCGCGGTGCTCCTCGGCCAGATCCGTTTCCGGCGCGGCGTGCCGTACGCGCTCGAGTCCGCGTACGACGAGGCGTTCGAGCTCGGACTGCGGCCGGCCGCGGTGATCCGGCACCGGGCCGATCGTCTTCGCTGGCGCGAGCCGGGAGACGCCGAGGCGTTCTTGCGCCGGCGCGTCGCGTTGAACCGGCTCGACGACGCGTCCCGCCACGCCCTGGTCGACCTGTTGCTCGAGATTGGGCAAGCCGAGGACGCGCTCGAGTTGCTCGCCGAGGAGACACGGCTGCAGCCGTTCGACCTGTCGGCGCGACGGCGTGCGGTGACCGTCCTGCGCGGTCTCGGCCGGACCGAGGGCGCGCTCGCGGCGCAGCGCGAGCTCGTGTCCGTGGCTCCGGATGACCCGTCCGAGCGCCGGACCGAGGGGGATCTCCTCGAGCAGCTGGGCCGGCGCGATGAGGCGATGGCGGCGTGGAAGACGGCGCTCGCGTTGCAGCCGAACTTTCCGGAGCTCCGGCAGTACCTCGATGTCATCGCCAGCCGCAGGGATCTCTTCGTCGAGGAGTTCCGCCGCGACGTCAGCGATCTCGTCGAGGCCGTCCGCGAGACCGAGCCCGGGCGCGATGACGCCGCGCGATATCTGCTCGACCTCACCGCCGTCGAGGTCAACCCGGACGGCACGGCGAAGGAGTTCCACCAGGAGGTCTTCCGCATCGACAGCGAACGCGGCAGGACGCTCTTTGACCGCTACGTGACCTACTACGCGGAGGGCGACGAGCGGCTCGAGTTCAAGAAAGCCCGCGTCGTCCACGGGGACGGCCGGGAGGAGGACGCTCGCCTCGGCGTGTTCGCCGGAGGGCCGTCCGACACCGGCAACTACCGCACGGCATCGATCGACCTGCCGCCGCTCGAGGTCGGCGACGTCGTCGAGGTCCAGTACGTGCGCGAGGCGGTGCGGCAGAGCTTCTTCGGAGACTACTTCGGCCACCGCGAGCTGTTTCGCTCGAGCTACCCGATCGCGGAGAAGACGTTCGTGCTGCGCGTTCCCGCGGCGCGACAGTTCCACTTTCACCAGCGGCGCCTCGACGTCACGCCGCAGGTCGAGCGCGATGCGGCGCGCGGGACAGTGACGTACCGGTGGACGCTGCGCGACATCGACAAGGTGAAGCCGGAGCCCGGCATGCCGCCCGAGTACGAGCTGCTGCCGCTGCTCGAGGTGTCGACGTTCGAGCGCTGGCACGACTTTTCGACCTGGTACGAAAACCTGATACGCAAGCAGTTCGAGTCGAGCCCCGAGATCCGACGCAAGGCGCTCGAGCTCACCTCGGGACGATCGACGGACCTCGAGAAGATCACGGCGCTCTACGAGTTCGTCGTCCAGGAGATCCGGTACAACGCGTGGGAGTTCGGCGTGCACGGCTTCAAGCCGTACAACGCGCCGGCGATCTTCGCGAGGAAGTTCGGCGACTGCAAGGACAAGGCGACGCTCCTGACGACGATGCTCGCGGAGGTCGGCATCGACTCGTACCCGGTTCTCATCCGGGCGACGCAGAACCGCGGGGACGAGGACCTCTCGCTGCCGATGGTCAACCACTTCAACCACTGCATCACGTACGTACCGCCCGGCGCCGGGCACGACGGCATGTATCTCGACGGCACGGCGCAGTACAACGGCGTCACGGAGCTGCCCGGCTCCGATCGCGGCGCGCGCGTGCTCGTCGTGCGGCCCGACGGCGGATCGCTCGAGACCATCCCCTGGAACGATCCCGAGAGCATCGCGCTCGATGAGCGCATGGAGGTCACCATCAATCCCGACCGCAGCGCGTCGATCGAGACGCGCGTCGCCCTTCGCGGCGATTACGCGGCCGCCGTCCGCAGCTTCTTCGAGATCGAGGGCCAGCGGCGTCGCAACCTCGAGCGGCTCTTCGGTGGGCGTTACCCGGGCCTCGAGATCAACGACTTCACGTTCTCCGACCTCTCCGATCTCTCGGTGCCGGTGGAATTGCGCGTCTCGCTGCGCGCGCCGGACTTCCTGCAGAGCGCTGCGGAGGGGTTGTCGCTGCGGCCGGTCGACGACTTCTTCGAGTCGAACCGCAGGTTCCAGGGACTGGCGACGCTCGACGAGCGCGAGCTCGACGTGCTGATCGGCACGCCGAGGCGCTGCCGCCTCGAGGTCGTCTACCGCCTCCCGGGCGGCTACCGCGTCAAGTCGCTGCCCGCCGCGCAGTCGATCGAGGACCGCTTCGGCCGGCTCGCCGTCAGCTATCGCGACAGCGCCCAGGAGGTCGTGCTGACTCGCTTGCTCGAGACCACGTCACCGCGGGTGGACGTCGAGGATTATCCGGAGTTCCGCGAGCTGACGTCGGCGCTGGAGCGGTTGCGACGGGAGAAGGTGATTGTGGACGGGGGTGGTTGAGCCTCCCCCGAACTCGTCCTCGTCCTCGTCCTCGAAGACATGCGACGACGGAGACTGACTTCGGGGCAGAGAGAGAGATCAGAGACAGAGATCAGAGGTCGGAGGTCAGATTCCGACACCGAGGTCCGAGTCCGACTCCGATGCCGATTCCGATTCCGAGGGACGATGCCGATTCCGACTCCGACTCCGATCCCGAATGCCGAGGCCGAACCAGATGCCGATTGCCATGGGGAGGTGAGAACTTGACTACTCTGTGGAGAACACGGGTGACGGTGAGTTCGGGCACGGGAACGGGAGCGGGGACGGGAACGGGGATTCGCTCGCTCTGCTTTGCGTCGGCCGCGATGCTGCTGCTCGCCGGCCTTGCCGTGGGCTCGCCGCGGCCCGCGGTCGACGCCTGGGAATCGGCGTTGCGCTCTCCGCTCGAGCGGGCGGGGCAGGTCGACGAGCTCGCGTTGGAGTGGATCGATCTGCTCGCCGGGCCGCTCGGTGACGACGGTCCGCCGGCGGAGCTCATCCTGCGTCGCCTCGACGATCTGCTCGACGGGGTGAGCTCGCTCGAGCCGTTCGTGGCGCGGCTCGTCGCGCTCGTGGACGGCGATTCCCTGTCGCCCCGCGATCGTGCCATCGCGCGGGACGTGCTGGCGGACGTCTACCGTCGACTCGGGCGGCACGAGGAGGCCGAGGCGCTCGATCCGGATCGGGGCTACGTCCTGCACTGGGCCGTGATCGGGCCCTTCGGGAGCGGCGCGCGCAGCGAGCTCGGCCGGCGGTTCGCGCCCGAGTCGCGGATCGATCTCGATCGTGAGCACGCGAGTCGGCGGCGCACGTTGCGCTGGCTCGACGTTCGGCGAAAGCGTCTGGCGCGTTCTCTCGGCGCGCAGTACGTGCTGGCGGCGCGCGAGGGCGTCTACTACGCTCTCGCCCAGGTGCGAAGTGACCGCGAGCGCGAGGCGGTTGCGCGCGTCGAGGGCAGCTCGCCGGTGTGGCTGTTCGTCAACGGCGCGCCGGTCGCGCGGGAGTCCGACGACGAGTTCCTCGCGCAGGAGCGCGGTTACGCCATCGGGCTCGCGGCGGGCTGGAACCGCCTGCTGGTCAAGTCGCGCGGCGAGCCGTTCGCCCTGCGACTCGTCGACCCGGACGGCCGTCCGCTCGGCGCCGACGTGCTGCAGCAGGAGGAGGGACTCGAGCTGCGCGAGCAGGCGGCGACCCGCGGCGGCCCGTTCGAGGCGTCGGAGTTTCCATGGGAGCGGACCCTCGAAGCCGCCAGCGCGCGTCGTCCGTCCGATGCCCGGCTGGCGCTGGCGCTCCTCTGGCGCGCGCTCGGCCGGCCCGACCTGGCGGTAAGCGAGCTCGAGCAGGCCATCGCGGCCGCGCCGGACGTCGCCGCGGCGCGCCATCATGCGGGGCTGGTCTACCGCGGCGCCTCCCACCTGCCCTCGGAGATGCGGCGTCGTCGCGCGCGATCGGAGTTCGAGCGGGCGCTCGAGCTCGACGATGGCTTCCTGCCGGCGCGGCTCGAGGTCGCCAGGTTCCTGCTGCAGGAGGAGCAGTTTCCGCAGGCGATCGAGACGATACGCCGCGTCATCGACGCCCACCCGCGCTCCGGGACGGCGCTCGGCCTGCTCCTCGAGGCGTACGATCAGCTCGACTGGGACAACGAGGCCGCCGAGACGGCGAGGGCCATGGCCGAGGTGGCGCCAGCGGCGGCCAGACCGCATATCTTCCTCGCGGACCTCGCCGAGGCGCGCGACAACCTCGCCGCGGCGGTGGCGCACCTCGAGGCGGCGCGGACGCGAGCCGCGCATCGGATCGACCTGCCGCGCAAGCTGGCCGACATCGAGGGGCGTCGCGGCCGCTTCGATGCCGCGCGAGCGCATCTCGACGCGTGGCTCGAGCTGCGCCCGGACAGCGGCACCGCGACCTTCGCTCTCGCGCGCTTTCTGCTCGACCGCCGCGACTTCGACGATGCGATCGCCGTGCTCGAGGAGAGGGCCGAGAGGTTCCCGTACGATCTCCGCGGGCTGCGGGAGCTCGCGGCGGCCCACGTCGAGGCGGGACGGCTCGCCGAGGCCCTGGCTATCTACGAGCGCATCCTGTCGATCGAGCCCGGAGACGTCACCTCGCGCCGCGTCCTCGACTCGCTGCGGGATCGCGGCATCGATCGATTCTGGGAGCCATACGACGAGCAGCTCGAGGACTGGCTCGATGGCATCCCCGAGGCGCGCCGCTTTCCGAAGGCCGGCTCGCTCGCCGTGCTCGATATCGCGGTGCTCAAGGTGTACCCCGACGGCGCCAGGTCGGAGTACACGCACCAGGCGCTGCAGCTCCTGAACGAGGCCGAGAAGGACAACCTCGCGCGGGTGCGGACGCCCGGTGAGATCCGCCTGCTGCGGACCGTGACACCGGGCCGCGAGACGCTCGAGCCCGTGGCCGCGACCGGGCGCTCGAGCTTCGTCATGCCGGGCCTCGAGCCGGGAGCCATCGTCGAGTTCGCCTACCTGCGCGACAGCTCCGGCCCCGGCGGCCGCCCCCTCGACCACGGCTCGTTCTTCTTCCAGGACTTTCAGTTCCGCCAGCCGATGCTGCTCAGCCGATTCGTGGCCATCCTGCCGCGCGAGCTCTCCGTCGACACCGTCGAGAGCGCGCTGCGCCGCCAGGGCGACGATCGCTTCGCGCGCGTGACGCGGAACGAGACCGACCTCGGCGACGGCTGGCGCGCCATCGTCTGGGAGGCGAGAGACGTTCCCCGTCTCGATCCCGAGCCGATGATGCCGCCGCGCGATGAGTATCTCGCCAACGTCTCTTTGAAGGAGAGGAGCGACAGGAACGCCCTGCGGGAGGTGGCGAGCTCTCTCGCCGACCGCGTCCTCGGTCGCACCAGGCTGACGCCGGAGCTGCGCCGCTTCGCCAGGGAGACGACCGCGGGCGTCGATGACCCGATCGAGCGCGCCCGCGTGCTGTACAACGAGGTCAACCGGCGCGTGCGCTCGGAACGCGGGCCGATGGATGCCGTCGGCGTCTTCCTCGAGAACGCCGGCGACCGCGGCATCCTCTACAAGGCGCTCCTCGACGCGGTCGACGTGCCGTCGGCGTGGGCGTTCGCGAGCGAGCGCGCCGAGGTCGCGGGGCGGGTCGATCTCGACCATCCGAGTCCATCGGACTTCCGGGAGCGGCTCGTCGTCGTCGACCCGGACGGCCTGGACGAGACCTGGGTGTCACTGGACGCCCGTCACGCGCCCTTCGGCAAGCTGCCGTTCGAGTATCACAACGGGCGCGCCCTGCTGCTTCGCGACGGCGGTCCCGCGATGCGATCCGTGCCCCCGGCCCCGCCCGCCGACTCCGTCGAGCTGTCCGAGGCCACCGTCACGGTCGGCAGCGATGCCGACGACCTCCTCGGAGCGCGTGTCGCGCTGCGAATGACCGCGGCATCGCACAGCTGGTACGCCCTCAAGCCGCGCATCGAGGACCTCGACGCGCAGCGGCGCCGGCTCGTGCTGCAGCGCATGGCGAGCGCCCTCTTCCCCGGCGCGAGAATCGAGCGCGCGGAGCTGCCCGGGATCGATGAGCTCGGCGAGCCGTTCGTCCGCGTCATCGAGCTGACGGCGCCGAGGTTCCTCCAGGAAGCCGGCGGCGAGTTCCTGCTGCGGCCGGTGGTCTCGCCGGCGATGCTCGTCCGCCGCTACATCGGTATCCCGACACGAACCCACCCGTACCACCTGACCCGTCACGAGGTGTTTCACGAGCGGCTCCGCATCGAGTGCGGCGAGCACCTGCGCGTCGTGCGCGTCCCGGAGGGCGCCGTGCATGCCTCGCCGCTCGGCCACTACTCCCTGCGGTACGCCGTCGACGGCGACGCCCTGCTGATCGAGCGGCGCCTGGTGGTCGAGCCGGGTCGGCTCGAGGTCGACGCGTTCCAGTCGTTCTTCGATTTCTGCCGCCGCGTCGACGAGGCGGAGACCGAGCGCGTCGTCCTCGCGCGCCGGGCGGATTGACGGTCGGGGACGACCGCACGAGGCACGTCGTCAGGAGTTCATTCCGTGGCGGCGCCGTTGCCATCCTCGCCCGCCACCGCCGAGCGCGGCGGCGAGCGCAGCTTGGTCTCGCGTCGCGTCAGCGAGGAGAGGTTCTTGTCGCCGAAGCCGCGCAGTCCCGCGACCAGCTCGTACGCGTAGCGCATCTGGCGCGCGCTCATCGCCGGTTGCATCCCTCCACCCCCGGTGCAGAGGCCCGGCACGGCGACGCTCTCGATGCGCTCGTCCGGCCGTTCGAGGTTGTGGTCGCGGATGGCGAGCAGCGCGCCGCGCATCGCGATGAACGCGTTCAGCGAATCGTCGACCGGGCGCGGCGTGCGCACCGTCGGTGTGTAGACCAACCACGGTGGCGACTTGCCGGTGGGGTGAACCAGGGCCTGCCCGACGACGATCTCGCCGTCGTGACGCGAGCGGATGACTTCGCGGACCTCGTCCTGCAAGTGCCACCCGAGTTGCTCGCTGACGTGCAGCGACAGACCGCTGTCCATGAACCCGAACGAGTTGCCGGGGCAGATGAACGCCGCGACGTCCGCCTCGACGACGGAGCCATCGACGATCTGCACGCCGGGGTGCTTCTCCTCGAACTGGAGCCGGAGGGCCTCGCGGACCTCCGGCGAGCTGTCATGGAGCGCCAGGCGGATCTTCAGCGCCCGGTCTTCGGCGAGACGAGGCATCGGAATCTCCCGGTGGATATCCGGACGCCGGCGCTCCCTTCGCCGGCCGCCCGGTTCTTCTTGACGTTTCCCGCGGACTTGCCCATGAATGTAGCATCGACGGCGCAAGATTTGGATCGGAACTTTGGCGAGCGCGAACCGGACGGCGAGGGAATGACCTACGAGGGACTGCAGGGAAACATCCGCGATCTGGAGCTCCCCGTCATCGAGACGTTCGAGAACATCTACGCGGATCGCGATTACACCATCCGCCTGGAGATCGGGGAGTTCAACTCGATCTGCCCGAAGACCGGCCTCCCCGACTTCGGGACGATGGTCATCGAGTACGTGCCGGACAGACTCTGCGCCGAGACCAGATCGCTCAAGCTCTACGTCACCGCCTTCCGGAACATCGGCATCTTCCAGGAGAACGCGGCGAACCGAGTCCTCGACGACTTCGTCAAGCACGTCGAGCCGCGCCGCGCCGTGCTGACGGCGCGTTTCAACACGCGCGGCGGCATCGCCTCGGTGATCCACGCGGAATACCCGCCGCCGGGCGACTCGAAGACGACCGGCACGGCCGGTGGTGTGAGAAAGGCGCCGTGACGCGGAAACCGACCGCGTTCGAGCGGGCGGAGCTCACTGGATGGCCCTGGAAGTCCGTGAGAGGGCCTGATATAGTCCAGAACTTCGCTCCACGGGCCGCGACGGGCCCGGCCCGCACCAACAACAAAACAAAGCGAGTGCAGAGATCGAGCTGCAAGGGAGACTATCGCCATGAGCATCCGCGTCGCGATCAACGGGTTCGGCCGCATCGGTCGTAATGTGTTCCGTATCCTCCAGGACCGCGGCAACGTCGAGGTGATCGCGCTCAACGACCTGACGGACGCCAAGACCCTCGCCCACTTGCTGAAGTACGATACCGTGATGGGCCGGTTCAACGGCACGGTCGAGGCCGCGGAAAACGCCATCGTCGTCAACGGCAAGAAGATCGGCATCCTCGCCGTGCGTGACCCGAAGGAGCTTCCCTGGAAGGAACACAACGTCGACGTGGTCATCGAGTCGACCGGCGTCTTCCGCGCCCGCGCCGACCTCGAGAAGCACATCGCGGCCGGAGCGAAGAAGGTCATCCTCACGGTGCCGCCGAAGGACAAGATCGACGCCCTCGTCGTGCTCGGCGTCAATGACGGCGACCTGAAACCCGAGCACAAGATCGTGTCGAACGCGTCGTGCACGACGAACTGCCTGGCTCCGGTCGCGAAGGTGCTGCACCAGAGCTTCGGCATCGAGCGCGGGCTGATGGTCACCATCCACGCCTACACGGCCGACCAAAGCCTGGTCGACTCGCCGCACAAGGATCTGCGGCGGGCGCGGGCGGGTGCGCTCTCGATGATCCCGACCAGCACGGGCGCCGCGCGCGCGATCGGGCTGGTGATGCCGGAGCTCAAGGGCAAGCTCGACGGCTACGCCATGCGCGTGCCCACGCCCGACGTCTCGGTCGTGG
>JBFFXF010000242.1:0-11750 GCA_041569895.1 Planctomycetota bacterium
CGTGCAGCCTTCGGGCTCGGGCACGGGCACGGGCTCGGGCACGGGTACGGGGACGGGTACGGGTACGGGTACGGGTACGGGAAGAGGGGGAGGTCACCCCTCCTCGAAGAACTCCTCGTGCAGGACCTTGACGCCCTTTTCGAGGGCCGTGGCGGGGATGACGCACGAGATCATCAGGTTCGACGTGCTGATGAGCTCGATGTTGATGCCCGCGTCCGCGAGCGACCGGAAGACGGCGGCGGCGATGCCGGGTTCTCTGTGGACGCCCTCGCCGACCACGGAGACCGTCGCCACCGACTCGTCGACCTCGATGTCCTCGCCGCCGACGTCGTGAACGACGCGGTCGAGTGTCGGACGGAGGCGGGCGAGCTCGTTCTTGGCGACCACGAAGGTGATGTCGTTCGTGCCCTCGTGGCTCTGGGCCTGCACGATGAGGTGGATGTTGACCCCCACCTCGCCGATCGCCTCGAAGAGTCGCGCCGCGATTCCCGGACAGTCGGGAACGCGGACGAACGACACCTTGGCGATGTTGTCGTCGTGCGTGATGCCGCGGATCGATGCCTTCTCCATGATTCCGAACTCCTCCCTCGCGACCTCCGGGGTGCAGATCCACGTGCCCGGGATCTCGCGGTAGCTCGCACAGACCTGAAAGGGAACGTTGAAGCGCCTCGCGATCTCCACCGATCGCGAGTGCAGGACGCGCGCGCCGAGGGTCGCCATCTCGAGCATCTCGTCGTAGCTGCACCAATCCATCTTGCGCGCCGACGGGACCAGCCTCGGGTCGGCGGTGTAGACACCATCGACGTCGGTGAGGATCTCGCAGCGGTTCGCGCCGACGCCGACGGCGAGGGCGATCGCGCTGGTGTCCGAGCCGCCGCGCCCGAGCGTGGTGATCTCGAGCGACGGGCTGACTCCCTGGAAGCCGGCGACCACGGCGATGCGGCCCTGCTCGAGCTCCGCGACGACCTTCTTTCCCTCGACCTCGAGGATGCGGGCCCGGGTGTGCGCGTCATCGGTCTTCATGCCGGCCTGCGAGCCGGTCAGCGCGACCGCCGGGACGCCGGCCTCGGAGATCGCCATCGCGAGCAGGGAGCTCGAGATGATCTCTCCGGCGTGGAGCAGCATGTCCATCTCGCGCGGCGACGGCGTCGTGCTGATCTGCGACGCCAGACCGACGAGCTCGTCGGTGGTCTTTCCCATCGCCGAGACGACGACGGCCACGCGCCACCCGTCGCGGTGCTGCCGCACCACCCGCTCCGCGACGTTCCTGATCTGCTCGACGGTCGCCACCGAGCTGCCGCCGTATTTCTGGACGAGCGTGCCTCGATTCGCCATGATTCGGTCATTCACTCACAGGCCAGACCGAGGTAGTCCGGCGCGACGACGCTGTACTGCGCCGGGATGCCCTGGTCCTTGAACGTCTTGACGCCGAGCTCGCCGAGACGCGCGCCGTCGTCCCTGGTGAACGCGGCGATCGCCGGTCCGGCGCCGCTGATGAACGCGCCGAGACAGCCACGGTCGCGGTTCAGTGTCCTCAACACATCCCACATCGGCGGCAGCAGGTGAGCCCGCCTCTTCTGGTGGATCGCATCCTCGACTCCGTGGATCAGCAGCGCCTTGCGATTCAGGAAGAGGCCGGTGAGCAGCAGGCCGAGGCGCTGCAGGTTGAACACCGCCTCGGCCCTCGGGATGGTCAGCGGCAGCACCTCGCGCGCCTTCTGCGTCGACAGCTCGCGGTCGGGAAAGACGACGACGATGTGCACGCCGTAGGGGATCCGCAGGCTGTTGGTGACGACCTCGTCCTCGATGGTCGCGCTCACGGTCAGTCCGCCGAGGACCGCGGCCGTGACGTTGTCGGGGTGCCCCTCCGCCCGTGTCGCGGCGTCGATGACTCGCTGGCGCTCCGGCGGCGTGCCGTTGCGGATCCACTCGCCGATGGCGATGCCCGCGACGATCGCCGCCGCGCTCGAGCCGAACCCGCGCGTCAGCGGGATGTCGTTCTCGATCCTGAGCCTGAGTCCCATCGGCATCGCGTCGCCGGCGTGCTCCGCGACGTACCGGTAGACGAGGTTGGTCCGGTCGCTCGGGATGCCCGTGCGGTAGTTCCCCGCCACCTCGATCTTCAGGCCGCTGCCGCCGGGCTGCGCCTCGACGTGGAGGTACATCTGGAGCGCGAGGCCGACGGTGTCGAACCCCGATCCGAGGTTCGCCGTTGAGCCGGGCACCCTGACCTTCATGGTGTATCGCGCCGAGGCGGTCATCGCTCCCGGATCTCCTCGAGGACCGCGTCGAGGTCCGCGTCGAGCGCCCTGGGCTGGCCGGCGAGCGCGATGGCGCGCTCCGGGTCCTTGAGCCCGTGCCCGGTCAGAGTGCACACGACGCGGACTCCATCCGGCACGCGACCCGCACGGGCGAGCGACAGCAGCCCGGCCAGCGAGGCCGCCGACGCGGGCTCGCAGAAGACCCCCTCCCGGCCCGCGAGCAGACGGTACGCGTCGAGGATCTGCTCGTCCGTCACCTTCTCGATGACGCCGCCGGACTCGTCACGGGCCGACTCGGCGCGCTCCCAGCTCGCGGGATTGCCGATGCGGATCGCCGTGGCGATGGTCTCCGGGTGCTCGATCGGGTGCCCATCGACGATCGGAGCCGCGCCGGCCGCCTGGAACCCCATCATCTTCGGAAGCGTCGCGCTGCGGCCGGTCTCGCGGTAGACGCGATAGCCCGCCCAGTACGCGGTGATGTTGCCGGCGTTGCCGACCGGGATGAAGTGATAGTCCGGCGCGTCGCCGAGCGCGTCGACGATCTCCCACGCGCCCGTCTTCTGACCCTCGATGCGGTACGGGTTGATCGAGTTGACCAGCGTCGTGTCCGCCTTCTCGGCGGCGCGCACGACGATCTTCAGCGCGGCGTCGAAGTTGCCGCGAATGGCGAGCACGCGGGCGCCGTGCACCACCGCCTGGGCCAGCTTCCCCATGGCGATGTTGCCCTCCGGGATGACCACGAAGCACGGGATCCCGGCGCGCGCCGCGTAGGCCGCCGCGGCGGCTGAGGTGTTCCCGGTCGACGCGCAGATGACCCCGCTGGTGCCCTCCTCGACCGCCTTCGAGATCGCCATCGTCATGCCGCGATCCTTGAACGACCCGGTCGGGTTGGCGCCATCGTACTTGAGGTGCAGCTCGATGCGCACGCCGCACTCGTCGTGAATCATGCGCTCGAGATTCGAGGCGCGCACCAGGGGCGTATCGCCCTCGAGCAGGCTGATCACCGGCGTCTTCTCGGTGACCGGGAGGAGCTCCCGGTACTTCTCGATGAGCGCCACTCGCCTCGTCGCCATTAGGTCAGTCCTCGATGCGAATCCTCGTGATCGGCTCCTGCACGAGGTTCGCCCGCTCCAGGTCCTGGAGGGTCTCGGTGATCACGCTGTCCGCGCACAGGTGCGTCACCATGACGATCGGCACCGGCCGCCCGATCTGGGCGTCCGGCTGCTGGATCGACGCGATGCTGATCCCGCGCATGCCGAAGAAGGACGTGATGCGCCCGAGCACTCCCGGCTGGTCGAGCACGCGGATGCGGATGTACTGACGCAGGTTGACGTCGCCGATCGGCACCACCTGCGGCGGCTCGAGGCCGTGCGGGTTGCCGCTCTCCTTCTCGCCGCGCGCGGCGCGCAGGATGTCGGCGACGATGCTCGACGCCGTCGGAAGCGATCCGGCGCCCTTGCCAATGACGAACATCGGTCCGACCGCGTCGCCCTTCAGCGAGACCGCGTTGAACTCGTTCTCGACCCGAGCGAGGACGCTGTCGGCGGGAACCAACGTCGGGTGTACGCGCATCTCCCACGGGCCCTCCTCACGCCGCTTGAGGATCGCCAGCAGCTTGATCGAATACTTGAAGAGGCGCGCAAACTTGAAGTCCTCCGCCGTGATGGTCTCGATCCCCTCGCACGAGACCCGGTCGATGGGCACGTGGGACTTGGTGACGATGCCGGCGAGCAGCGCCAGCTTGTGCGCCGCGTCGCCGCCGGAGACGTCGAGCGTCGGGTCGGCCTCCGCGAAGCCCTTCTTCTGGGCCAGCGCCAGGGCCTCGGAGTAGTCGAGTCCCTCCTTCTCCATCTGCGTCAGGATGAAGTTGCAGGTGCCGTTGAGGATCGCGGCGAGAGAGTCCACTCGGTTGGCGATGAGTCCGTTCTGCAGCGTCTCGATGATGGGGATCGCGGCGGCGACGCTGGCCTCGTAGTAGATCCTGCGGCCGTGCTCGAGCGCATGGCGGAAGATCTCGGCGCCGTGTACGGCGAGAACGGCCTTGTTGGCTGTCACGACGTCCTTGCCGCGGTCGATGGCGCCGAGGATCCAGCGCCGCGGATCGTCGACGCCCCCCGCGACCTCGACGAGCAGATCGATCGATGGGTCGGAGACGATTTCGCCAGGATCCTCGGTGAGCAGGTCGCTGATCTCGCCGAAGCCGCCGACGTAGGGCCGCGGCCGGCTCCGGTCACGGACGGCGATGCGGGCGACCTCCACCGAGCGCCCGAGGCGGCGCACCAGGTCCCCCTCGCGCAGACGCAGGAGCTCGAGCACGCCGCTGCCGACGGTGCCGAGCCCGATCATGCCGATTCTGTAGGGTCGCTCGCTCATTTTCCCGCAACCGGGGCGCCGGGAGAGCCTGCATCGGTGGCGCCGAGGCGCCCGGCGCCCCGCTCCCGCGGACCTCGTTCAAAGACGGAGAATCGAAGGGTATTTCGGCTCGAAAAGGCGGCGATTGTAGCACGAATCCGGGATCGGACGGACAAAAAGCGCCACCGGGGGCGGGGGCGAGCCGCGGCAGGAAAAGCGGCCCGGCATCCCGGAACCTGGCCTCCGGGCCGCTCCCGGACACTCGTTAAGCGTCACCATGAAAACAACTTCTGTTCGTCCTCCCGGTCGCTTTCTTTTTTGTTTGCACGGCCCTGGAGAGCACGTGATAATGTCCGCACGGGCCGGCTTAAATCTCACCCAACTCCAACCCTACCCTTTCGACCCAAACAACCTTAGCCGGCCCTTCTTTTTCCTTCGATTCCACGCCCCGCCCGCAGCGCGCCCTCGTCCGGCCAGGTCCGGCAACCCGTCACGACCCGAGCACGTACGGGAGCACTCCCGCGATCGAATCGACCGAATCGAATGACTCGCCGTCGTTCGGCGATCCGGTCAGCGGGCCGCCGGTGACCCAGAGGGCGCGCATGCCGAGCGCGCGCGCCGGCCGGATGTCCCACTCGAGCGAGTCGCCGATGTGGAGCACCTCACCCGCCCGCGCCCCGGCGCGATCGAGAGCCTCGCGGAAGATCCTCGGGTGCGGCTTCTCGACGCCGACGCGGTAGGAGACCACGCGGAGCTCGAAGTAGTCGAGGATGCCGACGCTCGCCAGGGTCTCCTCGAAGCGTCCGTCCCAGTTCGACAGCACGCCGAGCCGGTACCCGCGACGGGCGAGTTCCTCGAAAGTCTCGACGGCGCCATCCGCCAGGCGCCACGCGTCGGAGCGCGAGAAGCGCTCGTAGAGATCATCGAAGGCCTCGCGCGCGGCCGTGTCCGGGACGAGGCCGGCGAAGCTGTCGAGGACGATCCGCAGCCAGTCCTCGCGCAGCAGGGCGTCGTCGCAGACATGGCCGCTGGCGGCGCGGCGCGTCAGGCTCCGTTTCCAGGCGCGCGAGAAGTTCGCGTTGACGCGATCGGCGTCGACCTCGTGACCGAGACGCGCCACGGCATCGGCGTAGATCGCCCCCACCGAGGGGTTCGCCCGGAGGATCGTTCCGCCGACATCAAAGTAGATGGTTCTGATCGAGTCCATGTCTGGTGACCGTGGCGGAGTTAGGTTACCCTATCGAGTCCGATTTGACGCCCGTCTTCTCCGGGAAACCGCTTCGCTGACCGCGATCGAGCGAGGAAAGGTCGTGGAGCCGATCTATCTCGACCACAACGCGACGACACCGGTGGCCCCGCCGGTCGCCGACGCGATGAGCGCCGCGCTCCGCGACCTCCACGGCAATCCGTCGAGCGCCCACGAGATCGGCCGGCGCGCCCGCGCCGCCGTCGACGCGGCACGGCAGCGCGTCGCGGAGATGGCCGGCGCGCGTCCGGAGGACGTCATCTTCACAGGCGGCGGCAGCGAGGCCAACAACCTGGCGATCAAGGGCACCGCGTTTCTGCGCGGCGCGGGTCGCATCGTCACCCAGGTGACGGAGCACCCCTCGGTGCTCGAACCGCTGCGCTTTCTCGAGGAGCGCGGCTTCGAGGTGACGCGTCTGCGCGTCGACTCCACGGGACTGGTGGACCCGGACGACGTCCGCAGGGCCATCGGCTCGAGCACCATCCTCGTGTCGATCCATCACGCGAACAACGAGACTGGAACGATCCAGCCGATCGCCGAGATCGCGCGCATCGCCCGTGAGCGTGACGTCCCGGTGCACGTGGACGCGGCGCAGACGGTCGGCAAGGTGCCCGTCAGCATCCGCGGCCTGGGCGTGCAGCTTCTCACAGTGGCCGGGCACAAGCTCTACGGCCCCAAGGGCGTCGGCGCGCTCATCCTCGCGTCCGATGAGGCACCGCCGCTGGTGCCGCTCGTGCACGGCGCCTCGCACGAACGCGGCCTGCGCGCCGGCACGGAGGCGGTCCATCAGATGGTCGGCCTCGGCGAGGCGTGCCGGTACGTCGCGGCGGACGCGAGCGACTCGATGCGGCGGATCCGTGACCTGCTCCACGACCTGCTCGCCTCCGGCGTCGACGGGCTCGCGCTGCACGGCCACCGCGAGCGCCGGCTTCCGAACACGCTCAACGTCGGATTCCCGGGCGTCGCTGGCGCGGACCTCCTCGCCGCGGCGCCGGCGGTGGCGGCGTCGACGGGCTCGGCGTGTCACGCGGGCGAGGTCCGACTCTCGCCGGTGCTCGCGGCGATGGCGGTCCCGACGGAGAGCGGACGGGGCGCCGTCCGGCTCTCGGTCGGACGCGGGACCACCGCCGACGAGGTGCGGCGCGCCGCGGCGCTCCTCATCGACGCGTACAGGGCGGTCGGCCCGTGAGCTTCCGGGTGGCGTTCATAGCCGGCGCGTCGGCGAACGAGGAGTTCCGGAGCGCGATGGCGCTCAGCGAGTACGACGGCCTCTTCCTCGACCCCGAGAACCTGCGCGATCCGGACGCGTCACTCCTGTCGCGGCGACGACGGGAAATCGAGATCCTTCTCTCGTCGGGCGGCGTCGTCGTGCTGTTCGCGCGGCGGCTGATCGAGATCGGCAGCGGGGTCGACAACTACTCGTGGCTTCTTCGCCGGCCGTTCCAGGTCGTCGAGCGCTCCGGGACGAGCGTGCGCGAGAATCGTCGCGACAATCCGTTCCTCGAATACTTCGACGCCTTCGGGAAGAAGGACTCGACGCTGTCGTTCCAGGTCGTGCTCGAGCAGATCCCCGACGACCTTCCCGGTCGCAACGTGCTCGCCGAGAACAAGGCCGGCGAGGTGATCGGCCTCCTCTACCGCGAGCTCAACGGCACTGTCGCGGTGCTGCCGCCGATCCGCGAGATCAACGACCGCTTCCGTTCGACCATCACCGAGGTGACCCGGCGCCTCCGCGAGCGCCGCTCCTCGCTCGAGCTCGCGCCGGAGTGGGTCCGCTCACTGCCGGCGCTCCCCGGCGAGGCCGAGCGCTCGGTGGCCATCGCCGAGCTCCAGGCGCAGATCAAGGAGCTCGAGGCGCGTCGCGACGAGGAGGCTGCCGCGCTCGAGGAGCTCCGCGGCCTCAAGGCGCTCCTCTGGGAGACCGGCAGCCTCGGACTCGTCCCCGCGGTGCGACACGCCTTCACCCTGCTCGGATTCGACGTCGAGCCCCGGGACGAGCGCTCGAGCGGCTCGTCGATCCGCATGCGCGACGGCGAGCGCGAGGTGATCTGCGAGGTCGACGCGTCGGAGGGCCCGGTCCAGCTCGAGGGCTTCCGCCGGCTCCACGAGGCGGTCACCGAGACGCTCCTCGAGCGCGGCGTCGAGGCCAAGGGCGTCCTCGTCGGCAACGGCAACCGGCTGCACCCGATCGAGGGAGGCAGCGGCCGACCGACCTTCGCGGAGAACTGCCTCGGCGGCTGCGAGAAGTTCGGCTACACCGCCGCGCCGGGGTTCGAGCTCTACCGCGCAATCGAGGCGATCCTGAAGGACCGGGGCGACGAGAGGAAACGGGCGGTGAGGGAGAGTCTGCTGGGGGCGACGGGAGTGTGGAAGGTCGGGTAGCTCCTTCGGACCCGGTCGTCCTCGTCCTCGAAGGCTCCTGTTACGGAGTCCGATGACCGACTCCGGTACCGATGGCCGATTCCGACTCTGACATCCGATCCGACTCCGACTCGAACGCTCCGAGAGTCACCCCTTCAAGCAACAGCGCTTGTACTTCTTCCCCGAGCCGCACGGACACGGCTCGTTGCGGCCGACCTTCGACGTGTCGCGGCGGATGGCATCGCCCTGCGGCTCGTCCTTGTACTGGAGAGCGGATAACCCCCAGTACTCCTCCAGTCGCCGGCCGCCTTGCGAATCACTGCCCGGCTCCTCCTCGAACCACCCGTCGCCCTGGAGCTCCTCGATGGCATCGGTGATGAGACGGTTCCTCCTCGCGGACTCCCGGAGGACCGCATCCTTGCCATGAGCCAGCGCCTGCTGCACGCCGTTGTCCTGCATCCACAGGAGCCCCAGCTCGGTGACCTCCTCGATTTCCGCAACGAGCTCCTCGGGATAGAGATCGCAGGCGCACTCGACCAGGAAAGTGGCCACCT
The DNA here is from genome assembly GCA_041569895.1 of Planctomycetota bacterium. Taxonomy (GTDB): domain Bacteria; phylum Planctomycetota; class UBA8108; order UBA8108; family JACQVS01; genus JBFFXF01. Next base: position 8,775 of record JBFFXF010000242.1, read on the forward strand.
CGTCCTTCTCCGGTCGGCCCTCGCGCGTGTCGCGTATGATCGTCTGGAATCGCTGCCGGTAGAGGGCGATCGCGCGATCGCGGTCGAGCTCTCCCGCGTGCACCATGATGGCGACGGAACGCGGGCACTCGGCGCGGATGAATGAGTACACGGTGCGGTCGGCCATGAGCTCCATCACCGGCCCGGGGTCCCCGTGGGCGACGGAGGCGAGGACCCGGGGAAAGCCGTAGTTGACGAACTCGCCGAGAAGGAAACCGACGATGCGCGCCGGAAGGGACGCCAGTCGCGCGACGAGCGGGTACGCCCGGGGCTCGCGGAACTGCGCCAGGAGATAGAGCGCATAGAAATGGCCGTAGTACTCGGTGTCCCCCGCGATCTCCTCGGCGTGGGCGATGGTGTCCTCGAGAATCCCCAGGAGTCTCGGAGTGATCTCCTCGCGCATCCGCACTGCCTGCTCGAGGAGATGCCGCGGGAAGGGTCGTTCGATGAACTTCAAGCGTCGCACCAGCTCGTCGAGAGGCAGGTCGGGGCCCTTCGCACTGCGCGCCACGCGCGCACGCTCCGCAACGTCGTAGCCCGCCGATTTCATCTCGCAACGTCGCCGGCGGATCGACTTTTGGAGTCCGTGCTGGCCCCGGAAAACGCTCCACAGACGACGGAGCTCCCGCCCGGGGGCCGACCCCGGGGTCGCCTCCACGACCCGCAACTGCCTGCAGTCGACCTTGACCGATCCGAGGAGCCCGGTGGGCTGGGCGTCGTGGACTTCGTGGAAGGACGTCACCAGGTCGTCGCAGTCGCACTCCGGGTTGACGCAGTGGAAATCCTGAGCAAAGTACGTCTTGCCGCGGTCGGCGAAGAGGAAGTCGCGCCCGTCGGGAAACACCTCGCAATACGGAACCAGCAGTCCCGGCTCCCACCAGCTCCAGTCACGGCCTTTCCACGCGGCATGGTCGTCGAGACCTTTCGCCTGTCGCCAGCGGCGCCGGAAGATCTCGGCGAGCGACTTCTGGCGCCCCCGCATAAGCAGCGAGAGGAGGCCTCTCTCCTCCGGCGGTCTCCCCACCTCGTCGACGATCCGCCCCTCGTCGACGTCGAACTTGGCGGAGATGCACGGGGCGCCGACGCCTCGAGGTTCCGGAATGACCGTGGTCCAGCGGCCGATGCGGGAGACTTCCAGCGTCACGGTTCGAGAGCGCGGGTTGTCATTCGCGCTCGTCCGGACTGCGAGCCCCAAACGGCCGGTCCCCCATTCCCCCCAGATGACGATCGGACCGCCATCGTCGACGATTCGATGGGATTCCCTGAAGGCGATCATTTCTCTCCTCCTCTTCCTTCTCCTCTTCTCTTCTCTCTCTTGACGGCGCCCCGTGGCGGGGTCGGGATGCTAACGCCGTCATCGCCGTGACGCGAGCTCTTGTTGGGACCCCGCGCTTGGTGGGAAAGAGCTTGGTGGAGGGGCTGGGCTTACGAAAGTCGTTGGCTTTGCCTTCGTGCTCGTCCTCGTCCTCGAGGGCTCCCGTTGCGGAGTCCCATGACCGACTCCGATGCCGATGGCCGACTCCGACTCCGACTCCGATTCCGATGACCGAATCCGACTCCGATTCCGACCCCGACCCCGACTCCGATACCGATACCGATGGCCGACACCGACTCCGAGTCGGAGACGGCGCGTCGATCTCTCGCTCTGTGGAATCTGCGTAATCTGCGGACCGTTCCCTCTGCGTAATCTGCGCAATCTGCGTAATCTGCGTTCCCGTCCCCTCCAGTGCAGTCGAGTAGACTTTCGGGAACGGGAACGGGAACGGGAACGGGGACGGGGACGGGGACGGGAACCGAAAGAGTGGAGCTCGACTTTCGACGTTACATCTCGGCCCGTCGGTACCGCAGCTCCCACTCCTTCATCCACTCGAACGATCGCGGGCGGATGCGGTAGAGGATGTAGCGCTCGTCCGACGGGCCTCCCGGGAAGAAGCCGCGCCAGAGTTTCGGGCTCAGGGTGGTCTCCATCAGGTGGCCCTTGATGTCGAGGTCGTCGACCACCTCCGCCGTTCCCGTGACGCGGACCTGCCAGTGCTCGGCGTCGACGAAGCAGATCTCCACGTCCGGGTTGGCGCGGATCTCCTCGATCTTCCTCGTCGATGTGTGGCTCGGCACCAGGATGGTCATGTCGTCCTGGAGGAACGCGCAGACGGGGCGCACGCGTGGCGCCGTGCCGTCGGCGGTGATGGTGGCGAGGTTGCCGTAGACGCAGCTCCTGATGATCCGCGAGATGGTCTCGCGCGTCGCCTGGTCCATGGTCTTTCCTTCGCCTTCCGGATCAGAATCGGCGCAAAAAAAACCGTGCCCGCCCGGTCCTCCGGGCGAGCACGGTACCACCGGAAGCGGACACCGGTGACGCGAGGCGTCCCTCGCGACGAGTGAACGATTACTGCTTCGACTCGCCCGCCGCCAGCGTGCCCGCCATCATCGCGTGCGCGCTCTCGAGGGTCGCCGCGACCTGACGGATCAGCTTCGCCTGCTGGCGGAACGACGCCAGCGCCTCCTTCGAGACGGTCTTCTTGATCGCCTTCTCCTTCGAGCGCTCGAGGAGGTAGGCGTCGATCTCGGTGAGGAGCTTCGTGCCTTCCGCGAGCGCGGCGACCGAGTCCGGAATCATGCCGAGGGGCGAGCGCTCCTTCAGCGACTCGACCGTGGCGACCAGCTTTTGCTGCTGCTCGGCCGAGAGGGCCGCGAACTCCTTCGGAGCCTTCTTCCAGCTCTTGCGGAGCTCCTTGCCGGTGGCGAGCAGGCTCTTCATCGTGCCGCGGACGCTCTCGAGCGACACGGTGGTCGTCTTCTCGGCCGCGCACGCCTTGCTGCTCTCGGCGATCGCCCTGGTCAGCACCTCCGACGCCGACTTCTCGCAACCGGCCTTGCGCACCGCCGCCACCAGACCGGCGGCCTTCTTCTCGCACTCCAGGCCGTCGATCTTCGAGA